>NZ_JABXKM010000343.1 GCF_017115025.1 Nostoc sp. NOS(2021)
AGCAGGGGGAGAATGACTAATGACTAATGACTAATGACTAATGACTAAATTAATTGTGATTTGTGGGGCGACGGCAGCAGGTAAGTCGGGTTTGGCTTTGGCTTTGGCGATGCGGTTGGGTTCTGTAATTCTCAGTGCTGATTCTCGTCAAGTTTACCGTGAGTTTGATATTGGGACGGCAAAACCAAGTGTAGCTGAACAAAAATTGGTGCCGCACTATTTAATAGATATCTGCGATCCAACAGACATGATGACAGTAGCAGACTACCAGGAACAAACACAAGCCTTAATTGCTTCTCTTAGCGTTACATCACTGTTACTAGTTGGTGGCACTGGTTTATACATCCGTTCCATTGTCCAAGGGATGAAAATTCCTAGAGTTGCACCGCAAATAGAATTGCGATCGCAGCTTGAATCTCTTGGTCAATCTCAACTATACGCAATGTTACAACAAGTTGATCCAGTTGCTGTACAAAAGATTCATGCTAATGACTCCGTGCGGACTTTACGAGGATTAGAAGTATATTATGTCACTGGAAAACCAATTTCAGAACAGCAAGGGGAGAATCCACCAAATTATCCAATTTTGCAAATTGGCTTAGATTGCCATGTTGACAAGTTGGGCGCTCGGATTAAACAGCGTACTGAACAAATGATCGCAAATGGTTTCGTTGCTGAGGTGGAGTACCTTTGTCAGAAATATGGCGCTGATTTGTCTTTATTGAATACTTTGGGCTATCAAGAAATAAAGCAATATTTGGCTGGGGATATTTCTTTAGATGAAGCGAAAGAATTAACAATTTTGCATACGCGACAATTTGCCAAGCGACAACGTACTTGGTTTCGAGCATATCCACAAATTGAATGGTTTGATGCCGATAATCCTGATTTATTAGAGAAGGTTTGGCATCGGATAAATGAGTTTATCAGTTGCACAAGTTCGTGAGATTTTTTTTGCTCATGCAAAGACGCAAAGTTTGTTTGCGTCTTTACAGCGAGTGTCCTATAGAGTGTCGGGATCTACGCCCAGAGCACGTAGCCTATCTGCTAGTAATTGGGTGCGTTGTTTTGCTTGTTCAGCACGTTGTCGTTCCTGTTCAGCACGTTGTCGTTCCTGTTCGGCGCGTTGTCGTTCCTGTTCGGCGCGTTCATCTCCAGTCAGCAAAACAGTACCATCTTGGTAGCACCAGCGTAACCAAGTATCCTGTCTATCTTCAAATTTGCCTTCCCACAAAGTTACGCCTAAACCAACTTGTTCTAACCAATTTTCTGAAGTTTCAAAGTAGCGCCTTCCTCTGAGTTCATAAACGCGCAGTAGTTTTTCTCCTAATTGCTGATTTGGGTCATATACGATGTAGTAACTAGCCCGCATATGTTCATAAATTTGCAGCTTTTTGCCCAGTTCATCACCTTCTTTATTAGAGACAATTTCGAGGACGACTTCTGGAGGTTTGCCAAAACGCCAAACCATATAACAACGATTTTGTTTTTCCCACCAATTTTCAGGCACTTGCACATCGAAGCTGAGAAAAACGTCGGGTACAATTGCCGGTTGACCGTCTGTATGGTAAATTCCGACATTGGCTGCTGCTAAAAAAGTCTGCTGCTGTAGAGTACTGTAAAGAGAGCCAATTAAAAGGCGTTTCTGTTTGGAAGTAGCAAAATTATCTAAAGTGTCATTTTCAGTGATTAACTGGTTAGCATCTGGCACATAGTAATCATCATCATTGATTAAAAGTTGCTCAACCATGACTTTATCCAGTATTTAAGAATGTAATCCTACTCTTCCTTCTGCCATTCTTTTACAACGGCTATTGCAACGTTAAGGTAAGGATTATCAAGCAACTCTTCCAGTGCCTTCTCCCCTCCAGCTTTTAAAGCTCTCACAATCCTACTTCTTTGCTCTGGAGAAATTTCATAAGAGACTATCTTTTGTTTTTCCACTTCAGTAGCATTAGGTTGATTTTTCTCAACTTTTTCTAAAATTCGCTGTATGTCTTTTGCAAATTGAGATAAATCTTGCTTTTGTTCTGATGTATATTGAACAAATTGTTGAGTGTTTGTATTTGTATTTGTACCCTGATTACCAACAGTGATATTGGAATTGTTCTGGTCAAAATTGTTAGTATTGCTCATATTCCCTCTTCTAGTCTTAGACTGATTATTCGCGTTATGGAGATAAACATTAATATTAGGTGATGAAGTCCCTACTTTATCATCCAGATTTTTGGAAGTTAGAGGATAATAATTTTCTCTTCTCTTATCTTCTCTTTCTAGTTTGTTATTGTTTAGATTTTGATAGCTTTTAAGCAATAAAAATACACCCACAAGAGTAATTAGTAGAGCCAAGATAAAAACTATTTTTCTCCAGGGGTCTGGACTGGACGGAGGATTTTGGTTTGGACTGGGTTTAGGAGTAACGATGCTTGAATTAGGCGCAGGAGCAACCTTATCGCTGTTATAGTTCAAATCATTTTTAATAAAATATTGAAAATCTGGATTGTTTAATATTTTAAGCTTTGTGCTGCCAAAAGGTTTGATTTCAGCTTCTCTCAGCAAAAGATTTATCGCTTCCAATAGCCACTTATTTTTAGCTTCATCTGCATGATAGACCACGACTCCATATTCTTCATTACTTATCAGCCCAGGTTTAATAGAATATTTTTCTGCCCCTGCTTGTTCATTTAATTTTTTTAAAAACCCCGTCAAAATCATTTCATCAGCAAAATATGCATTTACTTCACCTCTTGTTAACCTATTTATTCCATCCTCAGTATTTTCTAAAAGTACAATTTTTTTATCTTCTAATGAAGGGTACGCTGTTTTTACTATATCTCTGGTTGTTGTTGCATAGGGGAGACCGATTTTTAGTGTTTTAAACTCATTTCCCGGAGAAAGCTTTTGCATATCTTTCTTCAATAGTAAAGCCGTTGCACCTGTCCAACCAAAAGGTTCAGAAAATTCACCATGTAGATTTTTACGGATTGTTTCTCTCCGTTTTTGGGTTATGGTGTTAGGACCGCACTCAGCATCAAGTTTTTTTATATTATTGCTTCCTTTACCTTTGAAACGATCCTCGTCTCTTACCATCTGTACTATCACTATATTCAGAGAAAATCTTTTCTCCAAAGTTTTTATTAAGGCAGAACAGTAACCTTTCTCACTTACGGCTTGATCGTCAAAATAACTAATAGGAGCAGATGTTTTAAGAAGACCAAAATAGTATGTTTTCGGCTGATTTCCTTGTACCTCATTACCACTAGTTTTTGCCGTTTGTGTTAAAGCAGTAGAATTAAATAACAAAATTACTACTGTTATCAGTATGACTAATAAATAGTTCAGCTTCCTGTCATAATTCAGCTTCATAGTGGGCGTTGAAGAGAAATAAAGTTTGTAATAACCTTACCAATCCCCTCATGGGATTGAATTGATTCCCCAAAAATACTTAGGAAAATATGCAATTATGCTGAAAAAGCGACTTCTCACATTTACAGTAAAACTACGTAAAAACCAATAGTTTCGTAAAAATTTCGTAAAAATATGGTTTTTTTGTAAATATATTCACTATATTATCGTGAGTGACAAGATAAATTTTACTTGAGTTCCCCTTAATTTATCCGAAACACTCAAGTTTATGCTCATTAGTGCTGAATCAATACAGCATAAGCTCGGTTTGGCTGAGAGCCTTAGCAAAGTTTGTCTCAAGAGCATAAGCCAGCAATTAACAGGATACTAAGTTTCATTACCGTTCAACCCAACCTGTCTATGAGAAGTGCGATACCCAGAAGGCGTTAAATTTCGTTCCATACTCAAATCATGCGATCGCACTTACTCTACATCAAATGCGTAGACGCGCAGTGGCTTGTCGTTAGATATGGCTTTTTCTGCCTATCGAATCTGTATTCTTACTCCCATATCCTTTGAACTGGATATACATCAAAGACAGCATCTATACTTAACAAAGGCATCTTTTCAACTATTGCCTGAGCGATTATAATTCGGTCAAAAGGGTCGCGGTGATGGCTTGTAAAGCTTCTAAAGCATAGATATGAGTCAATTCAATAGGTAATATTTGTAGATTGTTCACTCGCTGTTGAGTTTCGATGAAATTAGGAAGCGACGAGCTTAAATTTAGCTTACCAAGCTGAGATTTTATTTGTAATTCCCAAACACTAGCTATGCTAATTACCCACAAGTTGTTAGTATCAATTAATAAATTTCCAACTCTTTGGGATAGTTTTTCTGGGTTTCCTGCTGACCAAATAATTACGTGAGTATCTAATAACAGTTTCATCCCTCACTTTCACCTAACCAAAATTCATCAGGTAAAGGATCATTAAAATCATCACTTATCCAAATCTTACCTTGGTTTAAACCTAGTACCCGTTTCTGGGGTGGTTGTTGGGGTTGAGCATATTTTTGTGCAAGAAATTCTACAAAATCTAGCACCTGTTGTTGCTGTTCGGGTGCTAGGGTTTGCAGCTTTGCAATTAGTTTTGAGGTGGAATCTAAAACTTGGTAAGTCATTTCACTCTCTGCTGTTAAATGTCTGACTCTATGTTACTTTAGCCTCACAATTAACAGAATATGGGATTTTACCATCATTCAACGGACTTGTTAAGAGACATCGCACCTTCCATCGCACTTACTCTACATCAAACACGTAAACGCAAAGCGGCTTGTCGTCAGACATCGCATTTTACTTACTCTTAGCTGCTATTCTTGCAACAATAGTAATTACAGCTATATTAACCAGTCTGCAACATCTACCTTGAACTTTGAAAAACTATGCTTACCCAAGATAAAAAACAACTTAACTGGAAACCCATCATCAAAGCATTCGAGGCTGTCCTTGGCAAAAATGGTGTGGTGCAACGCCGCGAAGAACTTATTACCTATGAATGCGATGGTTTAACTGGCTATCGCCAACGTCCGGCGGTGGTGGTTTTACCCAGAACTACAGAACAAGTTGCCAAAGTGGTGAAGATATGCAACCAATATTCTATCCCCTTCATCGCACGCGGTTCTGGCACTGGTCTATCTGGCGGCGCTTTACCAGTGATAGACTCTGTTTTAATTGTCACTTCCTTAATGCGGCAAATCCTCAGCATTGATTTGGAAAATCAACGGGCAATTGTACAACCAGGGGTGATTAATAGTTGGGTAACGCAAGCTGTTAGTGGTGCTGGATTTTACTACGCTCCTGACCCTTCCAGTCAAATTATCTGCTCTATTGGGGGCAACATTGCCGAAAATTCTGGCGGCGTACATTGTCTCAAATATGGCGTTACTACTAACCACGTTTTGGGATTAAAAATTGTCACGCCGTCAGGGGAAATTATCGATTTAGGCGGACAAATTCCAGAAATGCCTGGTTATGATTTAACAGGTGTGTTTGTTGGTTCTGAAGGCACATTAGGAATTGCCACAGAAATTACTTTGCGAATTCTCAAAAGTCCAGAATCAATCTGTGTGCTGTTAGCAGATTTTACTAGCATTGAAGCTGCTGGGGCAACTGTTTCTGATATCATCAGCGCCGGAATTATTCCTGGTGGTATGGAAATGATGGATAACTTCAGCATCAATGCAGTTGAAGATGTTGTAGCAACTAATTGTTATCCCCGCGATGCTACTGCTATTTTACTAATAGAAATTGACGGTTTAGAAGTGGAAGTTGCAGGGAATAAGCAGCGAATTACCGAAATTTGTAAAAAAAATGGTGCGCGGAATGTCACTTCTGCTACTGACCCAGAAACCCGATTGAAATTATGGAAAGGACGCAAAGCGGCTTTTGCTGCGGCTGGACATTTAAGCCCAGATTATTATGTACAAGATGGTGTAATTCCTCGTACTCAGTTGCCTTATGTTCTGCACGAGATTGAGACATTAAGTAAACAATATGGTTATCGTGTTGCTAATGTATTTCATGCTGGCGATGGCAATCTTCATCCGCTAATTCTTTATGATAATTCTGTGCCTGGAGCATTAGAGCAAGTAGAAGAAATGGGTGGAAAAATTCTCAACCTTTGTGTCCAAGTCGGTGGTAGTATTTCTGGCGAACATGGCATTGGTGCAGAGAAAAAGTGCTATATGCCACAGATGTTTAGCCAAGTTGATTTAGAAACTATGCAATGGGTACGGCAAGTTTTTAATCCTAAAGGGTTAGCAAATCCTGAAAAGATATTCCCCACTCCACGAACTTGTGGAGAAGCGGCAAATGCATCGGCACTCAAGCAATTTGAAGGCGTGGAAAGATTTTAATTTTCCGCAAAGGTGCATTCGCAGTTCCTCTTGTTCCCTGGCAGAGCCAGGGAATGCACTTATAGAAGGCTCTGCCTCAAGTTACGTAGTATAGGAGGCGGAGCCTCAATGAGGGGCATTCCCAGCCGGAGACTGGGAACGAGAGTTTAGGGGGTGTGCTTAATGTGGGAAAATCACGCACATCATGGACTGTTGTATATCACAGAATTAAAAATAGCGAGAATTGTCTGCTAAGGCACATTTATTAATTTACATCTTGGCATAAAATCATCATTTGTTTACATCATCCGGAAGATTACAACTTTATTTTGTAGTTATATATATTCCGATCGCACTAGGTCATGCTTACAAATGAATCGGGTTGCTCGCCGTGGTGTTTCTTACTTACTGTGTTTGGGATTAGTAGTCGCTTTAACAGTTTTTTCATTCTCTTCACTGCCCGTTTATTCCCAAAAAATAAGTCCTTTAACTACAGAAATTCGCGGCGTTTGGCTGACTAATGTTGCTAGTGGTGTACTATTTGTACCTTGGGGTATTAACCGTGCTTTAAATCAATTATCGGCTCTCAACTTTAATACAATTTATCCTGTAGTTTGGAACCGAGGACATACTTTTTATAAAAGTGCTGTAGCTAAAATGACTACAGGTTCGGATACTCAACCTTTCCTGAACTTCATGCACGGTGGACAGGATGTTTTAGCAAAGATAGTGACACTTGCTAAAAAGAAAGATTTGAGAGTTATCCCCTGGTTTGAATACGGGTTCATGACGCCGCATTATTCACAATTAGCAAGGCGTTATCCCGACTGGTTAACAATTGGGCAAGAAGGTATCAACTCTATCCAAGATGCCCCACCGGAAGAAATTGACAATGTTTTGGTGAGTAAACAGGCTTGGTTGAATCCCTTACATCCGCAAGTGCAAGAGTTTATCCAAGGGTTAATTTTAGAAGTAGTCAGAGATTACGATGTGGATGGTATTCAGCTTGACGACCATTTTGGGATGCCTGTACAGTTTGGCTACGATCGCTTCACTATTCAACTCTACCAGCAAGAACATCAAGGCAAAAGTCCCCCTGGTGACCCTTTTAACTCAGAATGGATGCGTTGGCGGGCAGACAAAATTACTGATTTCATGGCAGAAATCTATCAAGCTGTCAAGGCGGTTAAACCCAAAGTCAAAATATCTTTGTCTCCTAACTATCAAGCTTTTGCCTACAAATACTATTTGCAAGATTGGGAAAATTGGGTAAAAAAAGGTTTAGTTAATGAGTTAGTTTTGCAGGTATATCGAAATGACAAAAACTCTTTTATCGCTCAACTAGAACTTCCATCTGTGAAATTGGCTCAAAGTTTAATTCCTGTAGAAATTGGTATATCAACGGGAACGATGGGTAATCCTGTGAAAATGGCACAAGTTAAAGAACAGGTTCAGGTAGTGCGCGATCGCAATTTTGATGGTATCTCCTTTTTCTATTGGGAGAGTCTGTGGGGTTACATTGTACCTGAATCACCGCAACAGCGACGCAAAGCTTTTTTTGAGATGTTTAATGCTAAAACTGTCCGACTATTACAACCAAAGAAACTTTGATGCCATTCGCGCCGGAAAATACTAGATTTAGCTTGACATTGCTGTGGACTTTGGCTACTTTTAGCGGTTTTTTATTAAGTTTACTCTTCATTGAAGTCGGCGAAAAGCCAGATATTGGGGTAGTAGAAGCAGCTATCGGCGGATTTGCGATCGCACTTCCTCAAGGCTGTCTTCTCAAAGAACCGATATTTTGTATCAGGTGGATTTTGTCAAGTCTTTTGGGTTGGAGTATAATCACTGCGATCGGTATTGGTGCCGTGGGTTGGATTGTACCTAGCACTCAAATTCTTCCCCTGAGAATCCTGTCTGGGGTGATTTATGGTGCGCTTGGCGGCTTGGGGATTGGATTGGCACAATGGTTGGCAATTCCCCAGCCGATGGCGTGGCGATGGATATTTGTCTCTTCAGCAAGTTGGGCTGTTGCTGTCCCCGTGGGTTCTGCTGTCGGGATGATCTTGCACCGCTTGACACAGTTATTCTTCGGCGAAGTCATGGGATTAGCCATCACTTGGCTGCTGGTTGGTATCCTCACAGGAATGAATGCTCACAAATTGCGATTATAACTTCCCACTCCCTTTCTCAGATATATTAAACAAAAACTTATTAAGAATTATAAAGTTAATTGATGTATAATGATGCTTGTACTGAGATATATGCAAGAATCTTAAGAAACTGTTAAAAATAAATTTCAGTAAGTTTGCCCTAACCTGCAAATGTATTTTCGCCTTCAAAAAGCAGGATTTGTGAAGCTGACTCCTACTTAGCTTTCCTAGATTTCTGATCAGAAGTAGAGAAAGATCCAAATTTCCATGAGCAACAGCTGACAAGACTTTGCTATAGGCGCTAAAGTGCATCTACTACAAGCATAACGACAAGAGAGCGCCTAGAAGAGTCAGAGTAATACCAGACAGGGACTCTCGCATGAATATAAATCCAGTGGAATCAACTATAGAGTTGACAAAATTATCACCTCCTCAGATTCTCTTTGGCACAGAAGTAGATGAGAAAAGCAGTAGCGAGCAGTTTCTAGTGAGCATGTACGATTCTGTGCAGGCATCAATATTTGTAGTCGATGTGCTGGAGGACGGAGACTTTCGGTATGTGGCATTAAATCCCACTCATGAGCGGTGGATGGGTATTCGCTCAGACGATCTCCGGGGCAAAAAACCAGAGGATATTCTCTCTCCCATCGATGCTGCTAAGGTGCGTCAGCATTATTCTGACTGCGTGCGATTTGGCAAAACTATTTCTTACGAACAATGTTTGCAATTCCAGGGAATTCCGACTTGGTGGAGTACGACTCTCACCCCACTAAAGGATGCTAACTCTAGGATTTATCGACTGATTGGTACTAGTAGCAATATCATCCCTGTGAAGCAAGCAGAACAAGCAGTTGGACTTCAGGTTGAACGAGAGCAACTCCTAGAAGCGATCGCCGGACGGATTCACCAATCTGTAGAATTAGAGACAATTATCCAGAAGTCCACCAAAGAACTGCGGCAGTTTTTGAATTGCGATCGCGTGCTAATTTATCGCTTCGAGACTGATGGCAGTGGGGTAGTCATTGCCGAATCAAGTGTGGCTGCCAGCGATCGACTATTGGGAAAAAACATCACCGATCCCTGCTTCAGTCGCAAACATCGAGAACATTACGGACGAGGTTGCATTCAAGTTGTCGAAGATATTTATACAGCCGGGTTGCATCCTTGCCATATAGATTTTCTGGCATCTTTGCAGGTGAGAGCTAATCTAGTCGTGCCGATTTTCCTAGAGCAAGATATGTGGGGGCTATTAATTGCCCAGCATTGCCACGAACCGCGTCAATGGCAGCAAACAGAAACCGATTTGCTTAAGCAGTTGGCAACTCAAATCGGCATTGCTGTGCAACAGGCAGAACTTCATCGGCAGATCAAGGATCTCAAAGCCAAGATGGAGTTACAAAAACAGAAGCAGATCGATCAGTTGCAGCAGGTGCGAAACTTTCAAGCTTTGGTGCGACGCATGACAGAACAAATCTGCGACAGTCTGGATGAAACTCAGGTGTTGCAGACACTCACCCAGGAATTAGCACAGTTACTGAACCTTGATCGTTGCCAAATCGAACTCTATAGCACCTGCCAAACTCTGGTTACTATTACCTACGGGTACAGCAAGAATCTACCCCAGTGTCAAGGATTGACCAGACAGATTGCAGACCGTCTGGAAGTTTATCTGCCCCTATTGCAAAAACAACCATTGCAATTTTTGGAAATTGTACCGGGATGGCAACCAAAGTTGTTGGTTATGTCCCAGATGGCTTGTCCAATTTTTGATACTCAAGGGATTTTGGGAAATATTTGGTTGACAAGACCGACACAAGAGGCTTTTGATGAATTTGAAATCGAGCTAGTGCAGCAGGTAGCAAATGAATGTGCGATCGCCATTCGTCAAGCCCAGCTTTACCAACAAACCCAGGCACAGGTAAAAGAACTAGAAAAACGCGATCGGCTCAAAAACCAGTTTCTCAGAAGCCTGTCCCAAGAACTGCGGACACCAATAACTAGCATCAGCCTTGCAGTCCAAACTCTCGAAAGTGTACTCACACCAGCGGAGATGTCTAATATAGAAATAGTTCCGCAACTCTTGCAGATTCTGCATAACGAGTGTGGGCGAGAAAGCAAGTTAATTAACGACCTACTCACACTCACATATCTCGAAGCCGAACCCGCTCCCCCAACTTTGATTGCCATTGACTTACAAAGCTGGCTTCACCCCATTGTCGAGTCTTTTCGAGACCTCACCAACTGCCAGCGACAACAGTTAAATATGAGCGTTGATCGTGCGCTGCCGCCCTTGGAGACAGATATCACTGATTTGGAGCGGATTGTTACCGAACTGCTCAACCATGCCTGCAAATACACCCCAGCAGGCGAATACATCACAGTCTCTGCTCACCTAACAGGGGATACAGTAGAGCTTAATATCACCAATTCGGGAATAGAGCTTACCAGCAATGAACTGTCACGGATATTTGAGCCTTTCTATCATCTTTCCAAACATGATCCTTGGAAACATAGCGGTACTGGATTGGAATTGGCATTAGTGCAGAAAATGGTCAGACATTTAGGCGGCTCAATTTATGTAAAGAGTGCAGCAGGTCAAACTACCTTCACCGTCAAATTCCCCTTTTAATTCCTTTTTTGGGCGCGGCACTAGCAAATCTGTCAGAAGTTGTGCTATGATTCTTAATTGTGCGGGTGACTAGCTCAACGGTAGAGCAGTAGACTCTTAATCTATTGGTTGCGGGTTCAAATCCCTCGTCACCCACTTTTTAAGTATTTTCAAAATTTCTATTAAGCTTGGCATCAGCATAATTTTGCGACTCGTGCGATCCGAAGCTAAAAAAAAATCCTTTTCACAGAATTTAAATACTGTTGCTGCAACCTTATAAATAAAATTCCCGTTTTTACCACAGCTTGGGCATTCGTTACGAACAAAGCAGCAGATGTTAGGAATTAAGTTGCTGTATTTACCACAGCTGATCTATTTGTAGCAAACGCTTATGTTGTCGTTACCACAGCTTAAGTAAAACTTATCAATATACTTGTTGTCGTTACCACAGCTTGTCTATTTGTGACAAACGCTTATGTTGTCGTTACCACAGCTTAAGCAAAACTTATCAATATACTTGTTGTCGTTACCGCAGCTTGTCTATTTGTGGCAAACGCTGATGTTGTCGTTACCATAGCTTAAATAAAACTTATCAATGAAGAGTACAAAATACTTACTTGCCCTAAAACGGCGCTGGCAACGATGAGGCTATTCTAAAACGATAGCAAATAGCGATGTCTACGACGGGCTACGCCTACGCCCAATTTGACTGCATACTGAAGCGTTTCTAGCGAGACGGGCAATATTTTACAGCCTCATCCCAATTCTTCAATTATATTTTGTTAAACCCTTCGGTTAAACTATTGCTAAAGCACTCTAAAACTCTTAATTCATTATGACTCAATCACCAGTAAAAACTCTCTATGTAACAGACTTTGCATTGTGGATTGAGCAGACTATCAATAGCTTAAAATGCCAAGATTATAGCAATGTAGACTGGGAAAACTTAATTGAGGAGATAGAAGGATTGGGGAGGAGAGATAGACGCGAATTAGAAAGTCGTTTGACAACTATATTTGAACACGCCTTAAAACGGAATTATGTAAATTTACCAGAATGTTATGGCGGTTGGGAAGCAACAATTAGCCGCACACAACAGGAATTAAGTCGTATTCTTCGAGATTCCCCTAGTTTGCGTAATTATTTCTTAACTATATGTGATGAATGTTATCAAAATGCAGATAAAAACGTGAGTAAGGAATATGAAACAAAATTTCCTGATGATTGTCCTTTTCCTCATGATGTAGAAACATTATTGAATGAAAGTTTTTGGTGTTGTTAAAAATCGCCTTTGCGGATTTTGCCCAAACCTTATTGATAACTTGTGTATTAATAAGTAGGTTTTCTTGACTTGTAACGTTTGTGGCTATTTGTTGCTTTTGTATTGCATTTGGCTGGCTGGGGTTCAAAATGAAACGATCAAGCCAAATATTGGAATCAATAAAGCATCGTGTCGAATCATCAGCGTTCATTTGCTTCCTCTGTGGTGAGTGGTTTGAAACCTGCTATCTATAGCGCTTCTCGGTTGAGTGCAATACAGACCTAACAAGAACAGCCCCAACCCTTGTAGCGTTGGGGAGTAAGATTCAAAGCCTCTCTCTTTTTAGGCTATCCATTAGTCACATCTTTCTTAACATTGCGGAAAAGAAGTCAGGGAGAGG
>NZ_JABXKM010000088.1 GCF_017115025.1 Nostoc sp. NOS(2021)
TCTTGTACCTTACTCAAGCGAGAACCGCTATACCATCTCAATTAACCAGACAAGTAGCTCAGAGCAACTGGTTAAAGGTAGGCAAACTTCCCCCACAGTGTACTAGGTACATTTGTCAGCGTTATTATCTGAATAATGGAGGCAATTGCTGCATTTCAATTTATTGCAAAAATTAACTGGTTATTCCCGATTTTGATAAATTATAATGGTTGTGTTTTTGGTGACAATATACCTTTGAATTAGGGGATTTTACCACATGAAATTTGCTGTTCAGGTTCGCACAAAAACTTATTTTGTCTACCAGCGTAGTAATGCTTAAAATAATGCGGACATTGCCAACAAGTACTTCAACAAATTTATCAACAAAACTTTGTCTCTATAATTGAAAGAGATTGGAACTAGTGTAAAAATAAGTAAATTGAGGATGAAATCATGAAATTTGGAATTGATAGCGGGCATAATTGTCCACCAGACACAGGAGCCAACGGGATTAAATTTGAGGATAATTTAACTCTAGATGTCGGTAATAGAGTTATAGCCAAGTTAAGGGCTTTGGGAAACGAAGTCGTAGTATGTAGACCAAGTAGTGCTCGTACAGTAACTGAATCGCTTTCAAAAAGATGTTCTACAGCTAATGGGAGTAAAGTAGATATTTACGTCTCGATTCATTTTAACTGCTTTAACGGACAAGCTAACGGCACAGAAGTATATGCGAATAGCGATACTGGGAGAAAAATCGCTAAACCTGTACTAGATGAAATCATCAAGTTAGGATTTTTTAATCGCGGCGTTAAGAGTGGTTCCCACTTGTATGTTCTGAAAAACACAGATATGCCTGCGATTCTGGTAGAAGGTTGCTTTGTCGATTCGGCAAAAGATATGAATCTTTATAATCCAGAAGCAATAGCTAATGCGATCGTCAAAGGCTTAACTGGTAAAGTGCCAAGTGTTCCTGTTAACCCCGTACCAGATGAAGAGGAGAATGTAGATACCACTATTCTCAGACTGCAAAAAGCCTTAAATAGACTCAAAATAACTGATAAAAATGGTAAGCCATTAGTGGAAGATGGCTTCACCGGAGATAACACCAAATCTGCTGTAGGAAAATTTCAGACTATTGTCGCGGTTCAGGCGACTGGAATTGCTGATGATGCTACATGGAATGCCATAAATCTAATTTTGGCAAAACGAATTATCAGACCAAACCATGCTGGTGGTGCAGTTGTCAGATACTTGCAATACCGTTTAGGTGTTGATAATGATGGCGTATACGGGCCGCAAACAGAGGTTGCAATTAAGAACTTTCAAAAGCAAAATGCTTTAGATGCCGATGGGATTGTCGGGCCTACTAACTGGCAGAAATTAATTGGTTAGGTTGATAGAGAATTGCTCATCTGGATTATAAAACTATAGCGATCGCAGATGTAAATTTCTGCATCCTATAGCTATTTTTCAGATAGGGGGCCAACTGCACCAAGCAAAAAGCTCCCTCCCAGCATCTACATCTTGATGGTCAAAATTGCTCAAAAAAAATTTGATATTGACCTAAATAATTAAAACAAATAAGCAGGGCGTAGGAAGTCACCTATGCTGCTCACAGGAATATGTTCAGCTTAACCAGGTTGGCGTTTGATAAGTATCAATCGCACTTGGTCACAAGTAATTTCCTATCGCTCTGGTGCATTTTTGGCGGTGAAGTTTCGCCAAAAGTATAAAAGTAAAGGGCTTTTCAAGCCTATAACAATTGTTACTACTTAGTTGTATAAGTGGACACAATTTTTCTGGGTTTCAAATTTATTTCCGATGTCATCAAATTATTTGATACCTGAAATTCATCATCCTAGTGTGTAGATATAAGCTAGTCTTAACCGCCGTACCATCTCTCGACGCACCTCATTTTGGATGCGGTTTCCACGCCGCCAGTGTTCTAACTGAATATTATCAACGTAGAACCTCACAGAAAATTGCATACCAGAGCCTTGGATATCAGTTAGCTGAACTTGTGGTTCTTTCCAGGCAGTATTAGACTCTTTAAAACTATCATGTAGCCATTCAACAAATTTTAATGAGTAGTCATCTAATCTGGTTTCATCTACTCCTGGATTTGAGATTTTCTGAAATAATTTATTCAGTTTAATTTTCAAAAGTTCAATTTTTTGCTCCCATTCGTCTGGTAAAAGATGTTGGTCTTCAAGCACTAAATCAGGATCTTTTAACCAAGTTTTATACCATTGGCGAATCAAGCTAATCAGAGTTGGTTTCTCAGTTTGCTCTTGTTCTTCTAGCCGCGATCGCAGACGTTTACCCTTACGTTCTGTGATGACTACCAGCCCCACAATGTTCAATATTTCTAGATAGTTTTTCTGGAGAATTTTCAGTTCTTCTGAATTCAATCCACCCTTTTCTAGCTTCTTAATTTCTCTAATAAAATCTTCAAATGCTTGTTCAACTTTTTGCATTTGGCTGTTCACATCTTTTTCAACTAATAAACGCAACCGTCCAGCTTCTTTTTTTGACAGTTTATCACCCTGTGCTTCTCTCAATGCCGCAAAACTGTCCAAATACTGAATTTTTTCATCAATATCACCCAATGTGTCTGGATGTCCGACGATAATTTGTTGCAGAATGTTTGTTGCTACAACGGCATCAGCATCAACTCTAACTGATACTTGAATTGTATAAGCGTAGTGAGTTGTAGGACGACTGAGATTGACTATATTTTGACCTCCCAAAGTCGTGTTTGGTGTATACACCTCACAATGCTCGTTAATCAGATATAGTTTGGTTACTCGAATGCCAATGTGTTTGATAATTGCAATTGAACCATCTGGCATGGAGATGACATCTCCAAATCTAAAGGGTGTATCAACTAACAAAACCAACCCGCTGAAAAAATCACTTAAAATATCTTTTACTGCCAATCCCAACACTAGAGTAATGCTACCTATTGCTAACCCGATTCCTGTTAAATCAACCCCAAGGGTGCTGAAAAACAGGGATATTCCAATTAGGTAAGTAATGACTGGGATAAAATTTTGCAGGAGTGGAATTAATACGTCATCCCAGACAACCTCAGTTTTCCGGGCGTAGTCTTTTAAGTAGTAGACTGCTACTTCTGTAAACAATAAAGTGATGCCGTAAGTGAAAGTAGCAATTAGGAAAGCCGTGAGTCCTCGATCAATCCAATTAATAATTACCCCTGATCCTAGTTGAGTCAGCGAGAGTTTTAGACTGGCAAGGATAAAAATAGCGATCGCAGGGATTTGTAAGATACCAAGGATGAACAGGGCTGTATCTTTTTCTGTGCGGCGAAGAAACGATCGCAGTAGATAGAACAGTAATATGTAGAGTATGAAAACAACAACTATGGATGCGCCGAATGTATAGAAGAAAGAGCTAATTTGTGCGCTCGTTGGGAAAGTCGAAGGTGGTGGTACTACGGGAACTTTTGATGCAGATTCACCCAAAATAATTAAGATATTCATTTGTGAGCAGAAAGCGGAAGTAATTTAACGGTTGTATTGTCAAAACCTATTGAGAGTATCAAAATATCTCTATAAATAGATTACAATTATTTCATATAATGACAAATTGTCAAGCTATTAACACTTTGTGTTCTAAATTTGAGGCGATCGCGTTAATTTTTCGTGTGAATTGTATTGTCTGTATTTTGCCCAAGTAAACTTCGGTGCAGAAGAAAAGCGTACTTGCAATTAAGGTTGATTGACATTATCCTTGAGCGCCCGCCGAGCTAACTTTACGTAAGTTTTCACAGTAGCGTAGGGCATCTCTAAATCTTGGGATATAACCTGCAATGATTCTCCCATCTCCCGGCGTGCTAAGATAGTTGCCCAAGTAGAAGCAATTTTATCAGTGCGATCGCCTCCTGTGCGTTTTCGCTGTGCAGTGAATAGCGCTGTCAATTCATCAATGCGTTCTCCCAGCAGATTTGTTAGCACCTGAGTGGGTAAGCTTACCTCTGGTTCCACCCAATCTAAGCGAGTTTGTCCCAATCCAAAAGTAGTTTTGTGTCCCGTACCGCAGTAGGGAGCGAGTCGAGCCAAAGCATAAAACAACCGGGTAAACTCAGAGTTAGCCAAAGCTGCTTTACTCAAACCACAAGACATTGCCCCTGTGAACCCAGTCACCGAACCCCGCTTGCCAGCTGCTACCTTCACCGATTCCAAGCGATGCTGATGGATAATTACCCCTTCATCTATCCAGTCAAGAAAAGGTTCTTGTTCGATTGGGATTCCCGAAAAGTCATTCCAGCGACGCAGGTAGCTGTGAAAGAGATTAACTGGCACCGGGAGGGGAAAATGATGACCTTTGCGGCGAAAGCTGGTAGGCGAGACAAAGCTGAAATTGATGTTAGAGGGTTTCTCTGGTAGTAACTGCAATAGTTGCGCGTAGGTAGCGGGTGAATGGGCGATACTCACCTGTTTTATTTGCAGGGGAGCATCTCTTAAGTCCAAGGTTTGGGGCAATTGGGCTAACCATTGTTTGAGAAACTGCACCACTCTTGGAGACAAAGCATTGATGTGCCAACGGTAAATTTGCTTGGCTTCCAGTTGCAGTTGTCTACCACTGGCGAGGAGTTGACCTGACAGCGCCGAAATATTGAAGGGCTTTTCCGACTCCCCATCGTGCAGATATGCAGAAAGTTCTGGGTCAAATTGCCGTACTTGGTCAAGAAACCAGGCATGGAGTCCAATCGTGTACTGCGAGTATAGGGAAGTGGAAGTGGTTGGTTCAAGGTCAAACACCAATCCCACTAGTTCGGTGTCATCTGCCCATGTGGGAAGAGACTTTGACTGTGGCTCGGCTTTGCGCCTAGTAGATATAGCTGCTTTTGGCATCGCGGAATGTTATGCAAATGATTGTTGAATATTTTACTCAATTTCCATCCCCTTGGGGGGAAAGAGTTTAACACCTGTCCTGAGAGTTAAGAGAAGGAAAAGGCGATCGCAGTTTCTTCTTTACCTATATATATCTTCAGTAACAAGCTAAGTTTTCGTTTTAGTCCCCTTGCGGGGAAGAGAGATGAGAGGATTGAATAATTCAATTATCTAGCATCTCACGGATTAATGTTTCCGTCTCCTAATGGAGTCACCCTGGTAACAGTACTTGACTGTTAGTCAGCATATGACGGTTATTCGTTTCCGTCCCCTGGCGGGGAATTTTACAAGTTAGCTACCTAATACTTGCTTGATTTTTTGGAGGTTTTGAAAGGATTGAGTAACTGTAAATTTATTTTGAGTGTAATACAGTTTTGCATTGGTAGTTATATCTTGTAGATATCTAGCTTTACGGCTTTCACGCTCTAATTCTATATAAGCGTTACGTAAACTCTTGTTACCTAGTTGATTTGCTAATTCTCTTACGTAATCCTTACGAGAGTCATGGCGAGATGGGCATGGATATTCTTGCTCAATATTACATCCTGTCATACAGGCATAGTATTCTACCCAGTGCAGTGCTGTGTAAAAGCATATAGTGATAGCCCAATCTGGATAAGTTTTTTCAAGGCTACGTGCTGCTTGTTCATTGCTTCTAGCTTGCTCAAGGTAGTAGTCACAAGTCATTTTTGTGTAAAAAATTTAGAGGTAATTAACCCACCACTAAGTTAAGATGGGAGCTTGAAATTTGTCGCCCCGTTAGAGTTTGTTTATTGTCAGAATTATCAATTACTCTAGAACCCTCTCGAAGTTTGGAAAACCTATTGACTGGTTCCGCATGGAAATACCATTTTTCTCCAGAATCATCCCGTAACTTCCATTCACAGTCAATTACTAAATTTTGCACAATCTCCCAGAGTTCATGTGATAACTCAGTTTCGGATTGCAACTCTAGTTCAAAATCAATCCAATGGATATCTGGAAATCTTAGAGCTATAGCCCTTACCTTGTTGACATTAGCTACTTCAGTCAATTTTTGTACTAATTGTTTTACTCTAGGAATTGCATCAAAACTTGGTAATTCCTCCGTTTTAGTTAATACTATAAAACATTCATCAAAGTGACTCCAAGAAGTATCTGTCTTGTCTATATAATCCCAATGTTTTTTTGTGAAATTTACGTTTGAAATCATTCTTTTTCCCTTAAAAATTCATTTAGATGGTCTCTCAAGAAGGTAGCTTGTTGTCGACTAAATGCAAAGTTACCTATCAAATTTGCTGCTGATGCTGACTCTTGGTTATTAGTAAATGGACTATCTGAAAGTATTCCTGCTATTAAAATACCATCTTCACTATCAAGTGCTACCTTTATACCTGTAACTAAGTATACTTTTTCTTCTCTTTGCTCGCTCATGATTTGCTCTTTTACCGGATTTTCCTTTTGTATGTGAAAAAAAGGGGAGCAAAAATACAGCCACTAGGCAATCATTTTCGCAATCCCCCTTTATTTTAGATTAGCTTTTACATTAGATGGAGCTTATCCACAAGTTAGCTCGTAGACTACATCTCAAAAGGTATAATTTTTTACGTTTGAGTAGCTAATCTCTTCATATCTGATTTGGAATTCCGTGAAAGAATAATACTTTTTTTGGAAAGTATAGTTCTTTTGGGAAATGGAGATTTCGTCCATACAGATTAACAGGCTAGTACTGTGAAGGTTAACCTTCTTTGATTCATTCATAATGAATAAACTCCTTATGTTAGTTACCATACTGAGTGTAGCATTATTAACTCACTAAACAAGATAAGAAAAAATTATAGGTTTTTTTTAAGTTAAACATTTTACACTTTTAATACTCCCATCTTCCTTGAGAGAAACGATTTTTACTTTAACCGTCTGTCCTTCCTGAAGCAAACTAGCTTTCTTGGGTTCCTTTTCGGTAAGTTTAATTGCTCCCAGAATCTCATAGGTGACTTTGTTACCATTAATTTTAGTGACTGTTGCCTCTAATATCTGGTCAACTTTGAAGTCTTGGGATTTAGCAACTTTGCTAATTGCTGCTTGGCGGGGTGACTCTACAGCAGCTGCATTGGGAGTAGAAATTTCTCCAATTGGCCCTGCGTCTTTGTAGTAACGCATCAAGCGAGATACCCAGCCTAATATTTGCAATATCGTATAAGCATCTTCAATACCTTTGAGATAATCACTACAAGCTTTATCAATACTGCGGTAATAATCTGTGGTTCTACCACTGTGTCCAATTTGTCTACCATTACTAACTAGGGTTTTCAGATACTTGAAAAACCTGGAAGTAGTATCTGGTTGGTGAATGGATGCACGGAGGTAAGCAACCGTTTTACCTAACTCGTTAACATCTGTATTTTCTTTTACCAGGGTTTGAGCGATCGCATGGGCAATTTCCCACTGTGCATCTGTCAGAGATTCTGAAGAAATTTCAACTATAGTCATAATTAGTACATTCCAGATGGGGGTTCGCGATCGCTTGGATAGCGCAGCACTGCTGTAAGTTCGTCTAGTTGGGGTTGCTGAATCAGGCGCGAGTAAGCCGCTTGGATTTGTGTTTGCATAAACTGTTGCAAAGCATCTCCGATTAACTCATCAGATTCATTGAGTTTGTATGCAGAATATCGCTTTTGCAGACTTTGCGATCGCGCAATTTTATCTATAGTTACTGTCATCGTTCCCATCCCAATCGGTTTACCGCCACCTACTTTTAAAGCGATGGGACATTTAGAATCTTGTCCTAAGACAATCAACAAAGTTCCTAACTCTTCTGGTAGCAAATTCTTGAAGTTTAATTGAGTTTTGAAGATGTATTGTCTTCCCGCTTGCTGTACAGGAATACCAGAATTTTGCCCTTTATCAATTGCTCTAATAGTGTGGTAGTAAAATTTACGTCCTGCAACTCTACCTTGAATAAAGTATGCACTACGTTCATCTGGACGGGGACGATACAACGAAGGCATAAATCCTGTGGAAAAGCCCATACTTTCACATTTTGCTTCGTTGAAATCAAGCAATCCCTGCCAATCTAATGCACCAAATACCCGACTAGCTGGACAAAGTTGTTCTTTATTACGGCAAGGTAGCCGCCCGTCGGGAATCTGACTCCTATACTTATTAGTAATTACTGCCAAAGTGCTGTTAGTAATTGCTTCATATACAGACCTAATGCACCCTTTGAGAGAACTGCCACCAATTGAGAGTTTTTGGTCAACACCCTGTACCATCGTTTTGATTAAGGGAATGCGATCGCTGCCAATATCGCTACCCATGACAACTACTCCGGTGGAGACGTGGAGGGATGTCTGCACTTTTAGGGTAAGATAGAGGGTGCCATGTAGGCGATCGCTAAAATATTTGTGATGTCCAGCAGGACGCTGTAAGTTAGGGCGTTCTTTGGGAAAAGATACAAACTCATAAGGTTTCGGTGCAAGTTCAGGCGATGAACCTCCACCGCTAGAACGGTTAGGTCTACTTGGTGGCTGAGGTCTTTGAGGACGGTTACTAGTCATATTTATTTTTTAACTGTGAGAGCAACAAAGTGTACCGTTGCCGTTTTTTTATCAATAAAATAGCGCTGGGCGATATCCAATTTTTTAGAGGGAAAACCTTTAGGAAAACGGGTTTCAGTAGAAGAATATAAATGAGCATCTCGCTCTTGAGTCTGCCAATCCTCACCTACACTTGCAAAATCAGAATATTCACCAGCCACACTCAAAAGCAGCACTTCATAACTATCCTTGCGTTTTTGCTTCCACCTGAGTTCACACTTTTTATTAAACATTTGCCCTTCAATCATCGGGAAGTCAGTTTCTGTGGGTTCTATTTTCCAATCTTTACTAACTTCATGAGTCCAGCGTAAGAAGTAGTAGCTAGGTTCACTTGCCAATTTTGCAATTAAATCTAGCAATTCAGGTACTGATTTTTTGCTAACACCAACAAAAGGATTCATCTTGACCCCACAAGTAGACTACTCCAAGACCTAACGCCTCGCTCAAACAAATCATGAACTGTACCTTCTCGCCAAGTGAGTTGCACTCCAAAACCCAAATCCATTTCTTGTGCAGCAACAGGTGTATCTTGGCTATCTGGTTTGGGGAAACTATATAATTGTGCTTCTTCTGGTTCTAAAAATTCTCCAGCACCTAACAGGAAAGTATGATTCCATTGCTTTTGACTACCGAGAGCGTGAATTTGTCGTTTATCTTCCGACAAAACGCAACCAGAATATTGCACAACAGCTGAGTTTAATTTCACCTGCACAGTACCCAAACCGCGAGACTTAGCAAAACCCAAACCAAACCAGCCATCATCCAAATCTCGCAACACTAAACCAATTAAACCTAATTGTGCCAAAGTGAAGTTTTTCAGATGAATTTTTGTGTGGAATTCACCAGCAGTGCAAACTTGATAATTGAAAGGCCCAACTGCTACAGAACCAAACACTCTATCAATTGCCACACCATTACGTTCTTCAATTTTGATAGGCTGAGATTTATCAGGATAAGCATCTTCAATTGTGACTCGGCTAGCAATGGAAGTATTGCCAAACATCTGGTCTGTAAAACTGGAGTGTTTATATAACTTTGCTCCAATACTAGGATTATTTTGATTTTGTTTCTTCAAATTTTCTAGATAGCTATCATTATTTAAAGGGTTATTAGCCCAAAGCCTCTGAGTATTTTCTGGAGGACGTTCTTCACTACCCACCGTTCTAACAATTCGTTCTGCATGGGCACGGATTGCTCCTTTTAAACTGCTTCCTGGTAAATATATAGAACGTCCGCCAGCATGATAGGTTTCCACAAATTCCATATCAGGCTTAGTCGGATCGGCTCCTTCTTTACCTGATTTAATTAGAATTGGCCCGTCGGGAATTAAGGTTAAATAAATTGTGCAGTGATTAACAAATCGTTTGTGCATAACTAAATTTTCTTGATAAAAATTTTGAGGATTAAGCAGATACCAAATTATTTAGCTGCAATTCACACTGTTGAAATACATAATTGACAGCAGCAAAAAGTTTATCTAGCTCATAAATTGTGTAAGGTAGAATATTTCTAGTAAATGCTTCTCGCTCTAACTTACCAAATTGCCATGTTACTCCATTAGAAACAATACCGAAGATAATTATTGAAAATTCACCATTAAGCCTTTGAGCAGCAATCATTTCTGCTAAACATTGCGCCCAACCCGTTTCAAAACTATCTTGTTTTGCTTCTACTAAAATGAAGTATGGCTTGTCAAATACAACTTTCCCTAATGGAGAACGTTTAGCCAAAATATATTCAGGAAATCCTGACAGCTTTTCGTCATAATTCAGAGAATAATGACTCCACAAAATAAACTTGCTGCTATATAGTTTCCAAACTTGTTTTAACACTGGGGATATCAAATTTTCGCATATAGCAAACTCAGAACAGTCAACGGCTCCTTCTCGCATCGTAAATTCTAAATCTTCCCGGAAGTAGTCAGAGACATTAAACTCAGCTTCGCCTATGAAATTAGCTTCTGTATAGATAACCTGAAATGCTTTGAGGACTTCACCGATGGTTCTGTAACTGCTGAAAGCCATATTACCCTCCTCAAGAATTTTGTGTTGCTTCAACTATGGAAGTCTTATTCATATTGTCTCTTAAATAATTGATGAGAGCATGAGTCCAATCCTGCTTGAAGTGCTGACCATCTTCATAACTCGATATGTCATCAATTGTATTACTGCTGACTAATTCTTGTAGGTATGTGAGTAACTTTTCTGGGTCGTTGTTGACATCAAACCAGCGCATTTTGCCAATTTCTAGTTTAACTACACCCAAGCCACGCGATCGCCCCCCACCCAGAGGTATTTGTTCTGTTTCAAACTGGTGTAAGCCAATCATCAACAGTCCCAATTCCCAAGGTTCTGCATTTTCTACCACAGCCTTAAACTCAAACTGTGTTGCAGCCGGAACCACTTGGAAATCGTAAAGTTTACCATCTGCGGCTGTTTCGGTGTCTCGGTCAATTGCTACACCGTCTCTTTCTTGGTATTGTCCAAACCAGGTATCAGATACTACTGTTAAATCCCGCACTTGGAATTTACTAGCAATCCAGGGAGAACCAAATAAATGAGATACTAAATCTGTTTGTTTGAGAATTTCTTCAGTTAAAGCTTGGTCATTATTGTAACTATCTTTTAACTGCTTCATCTCCTGGGACGTGATTGACCATTCATTTTCAATTGCTGGATTTGCAACCAATTTGCGATTATTTCCTACAATACCTCTGAGGAAACTTTCGAGGCGCGATCGCAATGCACCTTTTAAGCTCGAACCCGGTATTAATGGATTACCCAAGGCATCTTTAATTACAGGTAAATCAGACCCTATAGGCTCACTTGAGCGACCTGCACTAATGCGTAATGCTGTAATTGTAGTGAGTGTGCCTGTGATTTCTAAGCGATTTTTGAATCTGTCAAACATATTTATTTACCTTTTATTCCTTCACTTCGCTCAACATGGTTATGAGTACCGTAATATCGCAATGACAAATTACTCCCTACGAATTTGCAACTAACTCGCAGGCTGAGAGTAACTCGAAAATGGTCAATAACTGTATTTTTGTAACTTTCTAATTGAACACCACCATCACCTTTAAGCGGAGCAACGTCACCATTATGTTTAACCAATAGATATGACACTTTAGCGATAGTTTCCTGCAATTTCAACCTTTCTTTTTTATCTTTTATATTCTCGTAGTCTTTTTGAAAAGAAGTTTCATACTTGATTTGGGGAAAGGTTAGCAAATCTCCTTTAAGGAAATCTTCTTTACTACGATTCCAAATGAGTCGCCCCCAGCTTGTTAATGTTGCTTTATCTTCAATTGGAAATATGAGAGTTTCAGGAACACCTTGAAGTTCAGATACCTTAATCCATGCTCCTTCTGCCATTAGTGCAAATTGAACAGGCTTAATTACTGAAGTATCAATTTTGATAGGCAAACGAGGAATAGTAATAATTTTATTACTACCTTCAAATATGTAAATAATTTTATCGGCATAGAACATACCTATAGTATTAGCAAAGCCTTGAATAGCTTTGAATCCACCAACTAAATTAAAATTAATTTCATAACCGCTATCTCGATAACCAGGAATTATATCCTCAAACCAGTTAAGAAGTTCATCGATACCATTTGTAAAAACTTCGTTGCTGCTTGTTGAAAAATTTTTAGGTGGTGTAAAAATAGAAATATTTAGACCGTTTTTACTTAAAAATAATTGTAATATTTCTGCTGATACCTTGTCTTGAGCAGTATCAGTAATAATTAACCAATGGATATCATTATTACCTTGGCTTAATTGATCATCATACAGTCCATAGATTCCATTTAGTTCTGCACTTGCTTCTCGAATATCTTCAATATCACCGTTAACTTTTGCATCTACTCTATTTTTTAATGTGGCAATGATATCTGCAACATCTTCATGATATTTATCAATTTCTTCAAGTGTACAATTTGCCGTATCTCGTAAACGAATAGCCCAATTGTCTTCATATTCTCTATCAATTTGATTGGTGAGCAGACTTGTTCCTACTGTTGAAATTACTAATTTAGGCATAGAATTACACTCCAATAATCCATTAAAGGTTAAATTCCCCGTCACGTTTATACTTTAAATAACGAGCGCCATAACCCAAATAACGGCGTGTTAGCTCTAGTAAAATTGTGTTAACATCTTCAGCCTTAGCTTGTTGGGCAATCTTATTAGCACATTCTTTAATTCTTGTGTCAATATCTTCAATTATTTTTGTAGCCAACGAATCTTTACCTCTACCCCATTTCTTATCACGTCCAACTTGATAGCGTAGGAAATTTTTGATAACTTCTGTGCTTTCAGTAATATCAGAAACCCGTAGTAAGTTACGAAACTGTGATTCTTCTAAGTCCCCATAGGATTTTTTGTCATCTAAAGCATCCTGAATCCAAGTTACTAATAAATCTTCAGCCTGACGGATGCCTTTTTGAATCTTCAGTTGTTTATGTTGCTCTGATAAATTGCTCATACTGCTTCCTCTCTCAATACTAGATGAAATTCATTGCAAATTTGCACACTTCCAAAGCCTTCAGAAGTGCGATCGCCTACTCCTTTTACTTCTAAATTTTCCCAGGTTTTTATCCATAAATCCTCATTGGATGTACTGAATAAATATACAGATCCTTTATTAGTAACTAACTCCACATCTTTCATAAGCCCCCAAGCAGAATTCCAGCCAGAACGATAATCATAACTGCTGTAAGCTGCATGAAGTTCTAGGGAAGAATCAGTAACGTCTGTTAATTCTTGAAGCATTTTTGATGAAATTACAGTAGTGCGTCGCCAGTTTTCAGTTAAGATGGCATCGGCTTGCAAATCAAGGGTAAAATATATGCGATTTTTTGCTAAATCTTCTACGGGATTACCAAAGATATTCTTCCATTCATGCCAGCGTTGATGTAATTTATCATTGAACTGTTTTATTTGATTAGTGACGCTTGGTTTAATTTCTACAGGTGGCTTTGCTTTAATCTTGACTCTTCCCAATCCGCGTGACGTTGCACCACCTAGACGTAAGTCTTCCTGATGATTATCAATAAAAACTTGTAGAGATTCTGCCAAATCATTTGGTACAAAGATTCCCCCTATATATATAATCGGTTTTTCTTTGTGATCTTGGGATTCATTTAAAACTTCAATACTGTAAAGAACCCGTTCTTCTGAAGTTGCTCTGCGTCGATTGATGCCTACTCGCGTTAACAGACGAGTAGTTGTAGAATTGCTGTAATATTTGCTCTGAATTTGATAAAAGCCAGTGAAAGCATCCACTCTACCTCCGTCAGCAGGGCAATTGGGATCGTAAAGATGTCCATAGCCTTCAGCACAGAAACGGTCAATCAAAGTATCAAAAACGCCATTATGTTTAGGATCATTGGGTTTTGATTTAAAACCTGACTTGTTTTTGGAACTTAAAGCAGTAGCGGGTAACACTCTGACTTCTGACTGAATTTTAATATTTGCAGGATAGGCGTTTTGGAAGATTGCCGGATTTTCACCTAAAAATAGCTCGTGAAAATTGTCACCATCACTAATAGATGTATTAGCCCACTTTAAGATTACAGCAGCAACTGCTCCTCGAATCACAGAACCAGGAATGTAGTTTTCGGCTTCAGTCACAGAACCACCTGGCTTCTGTCGCCCAATTGCTAAAGGTGACAGCGCTTTAATTTCCAAATTAATTCTTTTCACTACACACCTCCTTTTCCCAAAAAATCCCACGCCGCTTGTTCTAATGGTAAGTTAGGAAATTCCCAATGCAACCAGCCTAAACCTGCTGATTTACTACCACCTAAAGCATAAATGTGTCGCAGTCCAGCTAAAATTAATGCCCCTGTATAGACTGGTGTACCAGATAGATGAATATGTCCTTTAAATTTAAGTTGGGCATTAGCTGGCGAGGTTTCTAGAAAGTAGAGTTTTTCTTCTTCAGCAGTGTGGCGGCAGCGATTAATTGTGACACCCGGACGCAGTACTTCTGGTAAATTATCTGGTTCTTCTGTGCAGATTAAGTCATCAAATATCACACGAGATGATAAAACTGGATTCCCGAAGATTTGACAAATTAGGCAATGATGCTGTCCTTCGCAACCTGATACTTGATATTCTCTCCACTCAAAGTTTTCTGTTAACCCCGCTCTTTGAGGACACATGGTTTGCGGGTTAGGAGAAACACAAATCGCCCATTGCAAACCTCTCACAATCTTTTCGCACTCATGACGTAATCTACCCTTAAGTTGAGAAGCAGGAATCAGCAGGTTTCCTTCAGAGTTACGGACAATTGGCTTATCTGCTAGTGAACCAGAAGAACCACCCGCACCAACACATAAAGCAGTGTCAATTACAGCCGTAATTGGATATGAGGTGATAAAGTTTGATAATTGCTGGAGATAGATCATAAGTCACCCTCAGTAGTCGCCATTTGTGCTTCAATTGCATCAATATCATCATCTGGTGAAGCAATGAAATCATACAAGTCTACAACGTCTCGCCAAATAGTTTCAAAAAGAGGATAGTCTGATTTGTCATTCTCAAGCGCCCCATCGTCATACATCCACGGGGCTAAATTACCCCTATTTTTGGAATCTTTAGGCTGACACCAAGCTTCTTCAAATTCTGTTTGCAGTTCTGGTTTACCTTGCTTGAGTCGCACTCGAAAGTAACGATAGTTGAGAATGGCAGTCTGCTTACCTCTTTCTAACAAATTCCGAATTTGATAAAGTTGCGATTTGGGAAATTTTGCCTTTTGCAAAACTTCTATTACACTGATTAAACCTCCTAATTCATGTAATGTGTAAGGAGCGGCATAAAGCTTCAACTTTGGTTTTAGGTTTTTTGTCAATGCCTGTTTACGAAATTCTTTTATGTCGGATGAAATCATGGTGACAGATTTCATGGTTAAAAAATCTACCGTTCCACCACAGTATCCAGCTTTCTTCAACTTCTTGGCACGCTCTTTAGCTGATTTCAGCAACTGTTCAGTTAGGTCTTTGGCATAGTAAATAGGGGTATTATATGCCGTAATTAGCACACCAATTGAGGTGCTGAGTTGACATTGGGAAGGTGGAGCCTCTGTCGGTTTGTAGCGATGGCATTTTTTTAAGTCTATGGGCTTACTGTCTTGCTTGATTTTATAATCACCGATTATCTTTTCACTCTCTGTGCTTTCTCCCAATGGCACTTGTTTGAGGAGAATTTTTTCAAATATCTCTCCAATATTTTTAGCGATCGCCAGTGCTTTGTTAGCTGGTACAATCAAGATAATGTCATCACCACCAATGGTAATTATTTCAAACGGATGAACTAAATCACCATTCTCTAGTAACTTTTCCTCATCATTTAATTTATACAATTTATGAGGATGAAGATTCTTTGCTAACGCTTGGTAAACTGCATACTCTGTCGCTAATTCTACATCTTTACTAAACTCCTGATACTCTTGCGGAGTCCGAATTTTCTGGATATAACCGCCCAGATTATTGCCATCAGCATATATATAAGCAATGAAATCTTTACTGGCATTACTAATATGACTGAGATTTTGGGCAATTTCAATGTCATCAGGTTTGAGACCTGAGTAGTATTTCTGTTTTAAACTGGGATTATTATCCAAAAATGAATTGTATTTATCTACCCAGCCTTTCACTCTAAGATTTTGCCATTCCAATTGCGAGTTTTGATACCATTTTGGTACTATATTTGAACCCTTTTTTGCTCTGTTACCAACCAGATGCTTACGAGCTAAAGCTTCAGAAAAATGAGATTCTCTAGGCAATTCTGGAGGCTGGATAATCATCACTGCCGATCTGCGATCGCTTCCATCACGCATCAAGTATGGATGAGTTTCAAACATGGGAGGATATCGACGACTGGGGCGACTATAAAAGTCATGACCACTGCGACGCTGATTAAATAAAATTGCTAATTTTGTTGTCAGTTCATTAAAACTTTTACGGTCTGCGAAAGCCTCGTCAATAGATATAGCTAAATTAGTACATCTTTCTGTTTTAGCGTTTTCTATATTCTTCTCTAGATCGCCAAAGTAAGCCTGAACAAGTGGTTTTTTATATTCCTGACGATACCAATCTAACCAATGTGTATTTTCTATAGGTTCTCTTAGCAAACCAAAGCGAATTTCGATAAGTCTAAATGTATCTCCCACCGCACAGGAGTTAGCAGTTAAAGTTTCTTGAGTGTAGCGTTTTTCAATTGCATTTGCTAAATCATTAACAAATGCTGCTGGACAAAATGCTAGAACATTACCGCCCGTAGAGTAGATAATAAGTTCAGGAATTAATGCTATTTCCAAATCTGCAAAATGTTCATGTCGCCATTGATAAATTGAGATAGACTTTTTTTCTTGAGAAAATAGAATGGGTATATCATAGACGTTGATCCGCTCCAGTAAGGCAGATGCACCACGAATATCCTGAATTTTTGCTGACTCAAACACGTATGGCTTAATCTTGGTTGCACCACCATAAACTAGACCAATACGGATAATCTGATTCCATAAATCAGGATACTCGCTCTTTAATTCATCAAGGGTTTTTGGCAAGTAATCTTTATCTATGCCTTGTAATTTCTGCACTTGTTCGACAATGAATCGCACTTCTTCTGGCACATCTTCCCCATCCTTTAAAGCCTGTTGCATTTGCTGTAACACTTCCAGCTTATACTTAGGTTTTCGCTGATCTCCCCAAGCCAAACACCAAGCGATCGCAATCATAATAGAACTGGGATTTTCCATATTACTTGTTTTCATTTCTACATATTTCTGCAATTACTCAACCCCACCAACAACTGCGCCAAAGCCTGCACCATCGGACGCCCTGAAACATCCTCTCCTCTCTGCAAACGATGAACGCTACCTGTGAGTATGGGTGACTCAGAGTCAATTTGATCTACAACACCGTGATAATCACTGTAGATACAGGCAATGATTTGCAAATTCAGTTCCAAACAAAACTCCCGCCAAGGAGTAATTTGCGTAATATCCCTAAATAAAATTAACGCATGAGTAGCATAGGATGCAATTAATTTATTTTTGTCATCTATTTTGCCACCTAAATCAATCATATTCAGAGGCAAACACGTCTTTTTAACTTGTATTGCTTTTTGTTGAGCAAATTGTAAAGTAAATTTAGATTTGTACTCATCTTTTAACTGTTGCGCTAAAGCAGGATTATTGCGTACTGTTTCGGCAAACCATGCACCTTCCCCATCAGGACAAGCTGTAATAAAATGGGGATAGGGCGCTTTCCCGGCTCGATGCATTGACATCATCGCTTGCTTCAAACCGTCCCTTAAACAAGACTTTCCCGAATGGGGAGATCCGCAAAGAATAACTTTGATTGGTGATTGTTGCATATATCTTAATCAACTAAGTCACCCAGGTTGTATGCTGGATTATGGGTAATGCAGACAACGTACTTGCCTAACTTGGGGTCAAAAAATGCGATCGCACCGTAAAGATGTCCTACCTTATGTGCTAATACAAAAGCTACAGGCACAGACACCGGGCCATTAATCTTGAGTAATACTCCCCCTGCTAGCTCTCCTGTTTTGCTCATCTCATCTAGACGTACCGCCGCATCTTTGACAATTTGATCGTTTTGTGCTGGGTCAGCAAATCCAATTTTTAACACATCACCTTCAAAGGCGATTTTGTAAGTAGTCATTTTTTTAACACCTCCACGAATGGCTCTATCATACAGGTGATTGGAAGAAGGTACTTCCAAGCATGATAGTTATACTGTTCTCAATGTATAACTCTGGAGCGTGCAGGCATTCTACCAAAATCGCTGCAAGCAGTTCCAATTGCAGGACGTATTAGCTTGATTGGCATTTTATCAGACAGAGGAAATACGATTAACCCTATGCCAATACTTGCTCTGTACAGTGTCTTTAATTATGAATTAAGTAAGTCGGCAAAAAAATTTCAATGTATGTAAACAAATATGAATTAACGTCGGGTGTGTTAGACGAGAGTACGGCACCTTGAATTATGGATCGTGCGTTACGCTTTCAGCTAACGCACCCTACTGGCGTGGCAAGGCTAAAATGTTGCAAAAAAATTGTAGGTTGGGTGGAGGCTTTGCGTAACCCAACATCCTGACCAACATCCTGATATGTGTTGGGTTGCGCTCCGCTCCACCCAACCTACATCTAATGCACTATTTTAGCTGTGCCACGCCACTACAATTTAAATTTATTAACATAGTTATAAATATTCCCACTTACCTACTTATGAATTAGTAATTATTCGGTTAGCATCCTTACAATCTATCTGCACCACACAATTTCTTCCTTGTGCTTTTGCCTGGTAGAGTCCCTGGTCAGCAGCAGCAATTAAGGTTGCAGGAGATAATTGGCTATGAGGAGTGATAGTTGCCACACCAAGACTTAGGGTGATGAATTCACTGACCTGAGAATGGGGATGAGGCATTTTTAATGCACTAATATTAGTCTGAATATCTCTTGCAACTGCGATCGCCCCTTCGATATCAGTATTCGGCAAAATGACTGCAAACTCTTCTCCACCATAACGAGCAACTAAATCAGCGGGGTGTTTAACTGTCTGAGAGATGGCCTTAGCAACCTGTCTAAGTGCATCATCTCCTGCCAGATGTCCATGCGTATCGTTGTAAAGCTTAAAGTAATCGACATCACACAAAATCAAAGATAGCGAGCCTTGCTCTCGTGCCAACCGTTGCCACTCTGCGTTGAACGTGTCATCAAAGCAGCGTCGATTTCCCACTTGGGTTAGACCATCCGAACTGGCAAGGCGCTGTAATTCCTGGTTGGCTTGTTGTAATTGGTGGTAAAGTTCTGATTGCTGAATAGCGATCGCAGCTTGACCTGCTAACTGGTTAAACAAATTAACCTCAGATTGCTGCCATTGTCTGGGGTTACGGCATTGGTGAGCAATCAATAATCCCCACAAACGCTCTTGGTGCAAAATGGGTACGACAAGGTTTGCCCGGATTTGCAAACTTTGAAGCAGGTCAAGATGACACGGCGATAGTCCCGCAGTTTGAGTGTCTTCAATCGCTTTAGTATTGCCTTGTTGATAGTAAGTTGCACGGGTAGATTTAAAGCACGTGTCCATGACGTGAAATCCCAGAATGGATATGCACCCTTCTGCTAAAGATTCTACAGCAACTAACCCACTCCAGTCTGGCTTAAACTGATAAATCAGCACTCGGTCTACCTCAAACAGTTGTCGTACTTCGGCTGCTGTGGTTTGCAAAATCTCGTCTAACTCCAACGATTGTCGAATGTGCTGCGTCACACCCGCAACAATTCGCTCGGACTCGCTTTGGTGTTGAACCTGTTGCTCAACCAGCGGAGAATTTGCCGATGCTACAGTTAATGCGATCGCATCAAACTGAGGGGTTGTAGTGACGGGCACTGCACTGGGTTTAGCAATCAAATAGCCTTGAGCAAGATTTGCACCTCGTTCTCGCAGCCAATTCAGTTCCTCAATGCACTCAATTCCTTCAGCAACAGTCTGGATATTTAACTTTTGAGTAATCTCTAGAAGCTTCTCGGTAATCGAAGCTTTGTAAAGGTCTTGATGCACATCTCGAATTAACTCCATGTCCAGCTTGATAAAGTCTGGACGTAACTGATGCAGCAAGTTTAGGCTGGAATAGCCAGAACCGAGGTCATCAAGGGCGACTAAAAACCCAGTATCCCGGTAGTATTGCAGCACTGTCTTCAGGTGGTCTAAATCTTGAGGATTGTCTGACTCCACGACTTCAAAAACAACCCGATCATGGGGAATGCCGGCAGCATCAATTGCCTCTACCGTGCTACGTAGGCAAAAAGCTGGGTCATAAAGTGACGTTAGTGCAAAATTGATGAAGATGTGTCCACTCACTTGATAGCGACTGACTTGAGTAATTGTGCTGAGGCGAGCAACTTGGTCGAGTTGTGGTAGGAGTCCGGCTTCGGTTGCTAACTCCAGAATTGGCCCCGGTAACATTAAATTGCCTTGTTCATCTAGTCCCCGCAAGAGCGATTCATATCCAAAAATCTGCGATGTATCCTTAATTGAGACAATTGGTTGGAAGTAACTGGTGAATCGTTCCGTTGCCAGCATTTCAACCAGCCAGTCGGATTGGTTTAACTTAATGAAGCGTTGTAACGAGGCTATGTCACTAAAATCCTGGATTTGAGGTTGCATAGCGCCTCGAATGAAAAGGGCTTGCGTCTCTTTTAATTCTCTCGGTGCAAGTAATTTGGCCAGGTTACGGGCAATTTCTAGCGACTGTCCGGGTCTACAGTCCAAACTCAGACCTGGACGCTCGTGCATCAGTTCATACTTAAGGGTAAACTGCTGTAGGTAGGTGGTGACTTTTTTCAGGGTATGTGGAACGGGAAACCAGAGAAAGAGCCTACCTGCCTCCTTAGTCCGGCAGCGTGCAACATTACGACAAGCACAGGTTTTGGAGATAGGACATATTTGGCTCATAGCTAACTAATTTGCTTAATCTGATTTACTTTATTATTCCCACTATTTCTACTGTAAAAGATAAACTACACTTCAAATAGATGAAGATTTGATGAGTTCGGCAAACTGAATATTTTAATTTATCAGGTATAGCAACGGACAAGAAGGTTAGGACATTAACTGATGATAAAACCTATATACAAACAGACTTTCAACCCAGTCCCCAGTAAAGAGTCCCCAGTCTCCTGCTATAACTCACTTACACATACCCAAATTTCTAGTAAAACTCAAGTAAGTGCGAATATATTTTGTGCAATCAAGCAAACTAAAGAGGAGTTATATCAACAATTTAAGTTACAAAAAAAGGCAAAGATTAGCCATAGGATAAAGAACTTTTAGCTGGATTAATTAAGAGTAAATATATATAGGAATCCGGTTTATGCACAGCAGCTGAACACTCAGCCATTCTCACTTCTGCCAATCAGAGTTGCAATTGCCTTGACTAACTCCTCTGGTTCGACGGGTTTGGACAGATGCTTTTGAAACCCTGATTGGAGTGCTTGTTGCTGGTTGATTTCTCCTGCATAAGCAGTTAAAGCGATCGCGGGAATCTGTTTTCTTTGGTTTGCCTGCAATGCTTTAACTTGGCGCATCAGCATATAGCCATCTGTCTCTGGCATCCCAATATCACTTAGCAGAATATCTGGTTCTGATTCTACCAATGCTTGCAATGCTTCTTTTGCTGATGCTACAGCAATTACCGTTGCTCCAGCCTGCTCTAGCACGAATGTGTGAAACTCACGGGTATCATCGTCATCGTCCACAACTAAGATTTGGATGCCTGTAAGCATTTCAATACTAGGAGAAGCATTTAAGGCAGCAATGTTTATGTGTTGTTTTGGGGTTAACTCTTTTTTGATCAGCGGTAGCCTGACTGTGAAAATAGCTCCTTGCCCTTCACCTAAACTTTCTGCCCAAATCGTGCCGCCATGTAATTCTATCAGATGACGAACAATTGCTAATCCTAACCCCAAGCCACCAAATTTTCGGGTTATTGTGCTATCAGCCTGACGAAAATATTCAAACACATAAGGGACAAAATCAGGGCTGATCCCTTTGCCTGTATCGCTGACGGTAATCTGAGCTTGAGTGTCAATGCGCTCTAGTTGAATATCAATTTTTCCTCCTTCAGGAGTGAATTTGACGGCATTTGATAAGAGATTCCAAATCACTTGTTGTAAACGAGCGGAATCACCCAAAACTTGCCCTAAAGAAATATCCAGCATCGTCTGAATTTGAATATTTTTAGCCTCTGCTGCCAAACACACTGTCTCCAATGCCCCCTCAATCACAAGCACTAGGTTGACGGCAAACATGTTGAGGTTGAGCTTGCCTTGTAAGATGCGAGAGACATCCAGCAAATCTTCAATTAGTTGAGCTTGTAATTTAGCATTCCGCTCGATGGTTGCAATAGCTTTCTTCAACCCTGCTGCGTCAAACTCACGAGTCTGCAAGAGTCTTGCCCAACCGAGAATGGGATTGAGAGGCGATCGCAACTCATGGGAAAGCACCGCCAGAAACTCATCTTTAATCCGGTTGGCTCTTTCGGCTTCAGTTCTGGCAGTTTGCTCAAGTTCCAGCAGGCGATCGCGTTCGGCTTCTGCTACTTTGCGTTCTGTAATGTCAATCACTGAGCCAATATAACCTTTAAACTCACCGTCTACTCCAAACCAGGGATTAGCCGCGTCTATGCAAGAGCGATACTCACCGTCTTTGCGCCGCAAGCGGTACTCGATACGGAAAACCTCGCAGCCCCTATTAGCTGCCAAGAACATATTCTTAGTATAATTGCACTCCTCTGGATGCACGGCATTCAACCAGCCAAATCCCAGACCCGTTTCCTCACTTTGACCTGTAAAGTCGTACCAGCTTTTGCTGAGGTAGGTGCAGTAGCGATCTGTATCAGTTACCCAAACCATGAAGGGGGCATTGTCAGCCATGTTGCGGAACTGTTCTTCGCTTTCTAGAAGGGCTTTCTCTGCCTGTTTGCGATCGCTAATGTCTGTAACAAAAATGCTTACTCCTTCAACAAAGGGGTAGACGCGATTCTCAAACCAGCGCTGCCAAGCAGGATAAAAGTATTCAAACTGAATAACGGTCTGTTGTGCGATCGGCATTCGCGGAGTGTCCCTTAGAGAAGTCGATGGCAGAGCCAACGCCCGCTGAACCTGAGTATAAAACTCGCTTTGAAGCACATCTGGAAACACTTCCCAAATGATTCTACCTAGCAACTCTTCCTTTTGGATGCCAACAACTTCTGCTAGCCGATCATTGACAAAGGTATAACGCCACTCTCGATCCAACACAAAGAACTGGTCTTGGATGCCAGCTAGGACAGTCTCTAGGTGTGCTTTCGCCACCTCCGCTTCAATTCGCAACCCTTGCTCGCGTTGCATTGCCTCTTGGCGGAGACGCGCCATTTTTAGGGCTGCCTCTACCCGCGCCAACAATTCACGGGCAGAGAACGGTTTAATCAGATAATCATCGGCTCCCGCTTCTAACCCTTCCACCCGTGCCTCTTCCCCCGCCCGTGCCGACAACAGGATAATTGGAACTTTTTGCGTCTGCGGATCAGATCGTAATTCTTGCAGCAATCCAAAGCCATCTAATCCAGGCATCATCACATCTGTCAGTACCAAGTCTGGGACACGCCCACGAGCAGAATCCAAAGCAGCTAAACCGTCCGACACTGATTCCACCTCATACTGCTGACTTAATAGCCGCTTGACATAATCGCGCATATCTGCGTTGTCGTCAACCAGGAGAATTCGGGGGAGAGAGGGTGACAGGTAAGGTTCTTCCCTGTTCCCTGTTCCCTGTTTCTTGTTCCCTGTTTCTTGTTCCCTGTTCCCTGTTCCCTGTTCCCTGTTCCCTTCTTCGGGTAGCCAACGCTGGGCTTCTTCTAGATACGGTGTTGCACCTAATGCGGTTGAAGCTAAGGTTCGAGGGGCACTAATCCGGTCTGGAGGCAAATGAGCATATCCCGTCGGAATTGACACAGTAAAGCAACTGCCTGCTCCTAAAATACTGGTGACATGGACTGTTCCACTATGCATTTGCACCAATTCTTGCACCAGTGACAATCCAATTCCTGACCCTTCAAAAGTGCGTCCTTGCGCCCCTTTGACGCGGTGGAATCGTTCAAAAAGGTAGGGAATTTCTTCTGCGGGGATACCGATTCCTGTGTCTTTGACTGCGAACTCAATATGGTCATTTGACCACTGTAAGCTGACTGTAATTTCTCCAGCGATCGTGAACTTGAATGCATTCGAGAGCAGATTAAGAACAATCTTTTCCCACATCTCTCGATCTACATACACTGGTGCTGGAAGGGAAGGACAATTGACTGATAACTGCATCCCTGCCCGTTCTACTGCTGAACGAAATACACTAGCTAGTTCTGCGGTGAAGGTGGCAAGGTTTGTGGGTTCGTATGAAGCTTGAACCCGTCCGGCTTCAATGCGCGAGAAATCTAGCAGGCTGTTGACCAGTTTCAGCAGGCGGAGTCCATTGCGTTGCACCATTTCTAACTGCTCTCGTTCTTTGGCTGGAAGCAGAGTGGCACAATTGATTAAGGTTTCCTCTAGTGGCCCCAACATCAGGGTAAGTGGGGTACGGAACTCGTGGCTGACGTTGCTGAAAAAGACGGTTTTAGCGCGATCAATTTCTGCCAAGGCTTCAGCGCGTTTGCGTTCTTCTTCGTAAGCTTGGGCGTTAGCGATGCTGGCTGCAATTTGAGCCGCAACTAAATCGATGAATCCTTTATAATTATCGTCGAATAGCCTGAAGGGGTTCAAAGCAACAATCAATATACCAGCTTTTCCGGTCTGACCGGATGGGGCAATCGGTACTGCGATCGCTTGATGGGGCGATCGCTGCCAAACACCACAAGGTAGACTACTAAAAGACACTTCCAAATCGGAAATTAGTTTTGCCTGATGCGTTCTGATCACTTCCGCAAAGGGCCAAACCCAATCAGAATCGAAAGTCACTGTTTCAGGAACTGCTACGTGGTTTTGCCCGATGCCGCACGTTCCAGCCAGAAAAACTTGCTGCTTATCTTGATCAACCAGATAAATCATTGCGAAAGGGAGGTCGTAAGGGTTGCTTCCCAGACAACTCGCACTCAGCGTACAGGCTTGATCGAATGTCCGTGCGTCTGCCGTCCTAGCCGCTAGTTCACGCAAAAGTGCCAATTGACGCTCACCGATGATCCGCTGCGTGTCGTCCGTGTTGGCGCAGATGATCCCACCTGTGTCGCCCTGGTCATTAGGAACCGGGCTATATGAAAAAGTGTAATAGGTTTCCTCCGGGTAGCCGTTGCGCTCCATAATTAGCAGCAGCGCTTCGTCGTAAGTGCCCTCATTCTTCAGCATCGCTGATTCTGCTCTTGGCCCAACCTGATCCCATATTTCCCGCCACACCTCGGAAGCTGGCTGCCCAAGTGCTTCTGGATGTTTGCCGCCAATAATAGCCCTGTAAGCGTCATTGTAAAGGTTAATCAGTTCCTCGCCCCACCAAACAAACATGGGTTGACGGCAAGTCAGCATAATCCGCACAGCAGTCTTCAAACTCTGTGGCCACTGCTGTGTTGGGCCAAGGGAAGTTTTTGACCAGTCCCGTTCTCGCATCCTAGCACCCATTTCACCCCCGCCGAGAAGAAAATTTACGTCGGCGTTGCTTGCTGACGTTGACTCGTTCTTCATTGATTCCTCTCGATTGGTCATGCGTCGGTTACAGGCTACATCTGTGGTCGTCTTTTGGTCAATATCCTTTCTAAATCAGACGTTTACGCTCCTAAACAGTCATTTTTGAGGATATTCAAGGGCATATAGAGCGTGAAATACCAACTCTGCCGTGACTTTTAGCGGCAAGTTGTTGTTTTGGCTATTTTCTATTGTCAGCGTTATCTCACTGATATTCCAAGCTACTGCGGCCGATTGTCATTCAGAACTCACAAAGCTTACTGCTCTAAAAAACTTACCTAAACTTGCTTAAACCTAGTTTAGTGTTTTCTTCCTGCTTCGTCCAAGGTAGTCGGCTACTGCTTGTTCACAGGCGTTAAGTTCCGGTCAAGCCAACCGTACTTTGTCGAGAGAGGCAAATTCTATGGTTAGTTGCGGCGTTTTCGTCGCGGTCTTGAATATGCTTGCATTTTTGGCAATTAAATATTCGGTCTGACAACCTCATGTCTTGGATATGATTGCATTTAGAGCAAGTCTTAGAACTAGGAAACCACCGATCAACCAACTCAACCTTAGTACCGTAGTGAGATTGTTTGTAAGTTAACTGCCTACGAATCTCGTAGAAGCAGTTATTACTTACTGATTGTGCTAATTTATGGTTTGCAATCATCCCCTGGACATTCAGATCCTCAATCCTAATGACAGCAGCTTTGCGACTTAAGTCAGTCGTCATTTTTTGGGTGGTATCTTGCCGGATATTCGCAATTCTTGAGTGCTGCCTAGCTATTTGAGTGTAGTATCCCCTCGCGTTATTTGATGCTTTAATTTTTAGCTTGCTGTTCCCAACGACTTTATTACGATTGTGCCACTGTAGCTTACTCAGCTTGGTTTTCGCCGTTTTTGTTGAAGCTGGCATATCGTATTTTGTACCATCGGAACAAGTCGCTAGAACTTTCACACCAAGATCAACTCCGATTTTTTTAATTCGGTGAATTGTCGGCGGAAGCTTGTCGGCATCTAACATGAAGCAAACAAACCATTTATCAGCAGTTCTGGACACAGTAAATGTCTGAGAACTACACATAAAGTCAATTCGTTCCTTCAGTCGGAATGTTTTCAGTCCAGGTAATTTAATTTGTTTACCCGACTGAATAACAGCCCGATTAGTAAACGGCAATGCAGGCTTACCTTTTTCTAGATAGATGCCGGATGTTTTATAAACTGTAAATGAGTCTCCTTTTCTCTTTGTTTTCTTTTTCGGGAACCCGGATATACCTTTACGCCATCGCTCAAAAGCCTTTTTCAAGTCGATAAATGCAGACTGATAAACTGTGGATGGATATAATCTCATCCATGCATATTCAGGTTTGTGCATTGTCACTTGAGTAAATACTTTTCTGATAGCATCAATCCGCTTGGTGTCAGAAGCTTTTATATCTTCAAAATCCCAAGAGGATTGAATCAGGTCTAATCCATAGTTATACACCCAACGCTTAAAACCAGCATTGCCACGCATCAACGAGACTTCTCTGTTGTTTAGTTTTAATTCTCGCTTGATGGCAAACATGGATAGATATTCTATACTTATGTAAGTATACCAGCATAGAAAGGATTAAACAATGCCATTTAAAAAAAAGAATACTCTCGGTTTTCTGCCTAAAAATACTATTGCATTAGACCGCAAACCGTTAACCATAAAACTAGGTGTTGGTATTCGGGAACAAGTAATGTCAATCGATTTTTGGCAGGATGAGCTAAGGGAAGTCATTCAAACATGGCTTGAAGGTAAAGTTGATCAAGATGATAAAGTTTAAAGAAGTTCAAGCAAGAAATTGCCAATTTAAGAAAACTCCTCTTCTCGCAAGTATGTTGCCTTAATAATTTGACCACGTTCACCTAATTCATTGAGTAGGCTACTAATTCGCTGTATTGCTAAAGGAGAAGGTGTTACATGTCCATTTTCCCAACGGTTAATTGTTGGGAAAGTGACACCAAACTCGGCGGCAAATTTTTCTTGAGACAGATTTAACTCTTGCCGCAGCCCACGAACTAGTTTGCCAATATTAGGTTGCTTTGCCACAAGTAGGCTGATACTGTGAGGCATATAGATCAAAGTTTATAAAGCACTATATATCAATATGTACGACAGAGTGTTCTTTTGCGTCTATTACTCCTGAGATAGAGATTGTAAGCTAACCCCAGCCCTTTCAAGGCTTGTCATTACCAACATTTTTCAAAAGACTGAGTTGAAAAATCGATAGTCCAGCACATATCCTGACTCGCTAACGTAATTAGTAATTCGTTCAGGGAGTGAGAGTCTTCTCAATGCGACGGTCAGGGATCAGCCATATAATCGCAACTAAAACGTACAATGCACAGGCAAACCATGAGTTCACAAAGGCAAGTGGAATTGCCACAGCATAGAACACCACCGATATTTTTCCCTTGAAGTCTCCACCGACTGCGATCGCTAAAGTCGAATCTCTGCCGTGGTGAGAAATGAGGACGCGGGTAAGAATGAAGTAAGCGCTCGCAGACAACAACAATACCGTACCATAAAGGGCAACTGGCATGGCGGCAAAGTGATTCTCGCCCATCCAGCCAGTGACGAAGGGAATTAGCGACAACCAAAACAGCAGATGCAGATTAGCCCAAAGGATACGCCCATTAACGTGTCGGACTGCTTGTAGTAGGTGATGGTGATTGTTCCAGTAGATGCCGAGAAAAATAAAACTCAGCACATAGCTCAGAAATACCGGGATCAGTGGACGCAGCGCGGCTAAATCGAACCCATGCGGCACTTTAATTTCCAGCACCATAATGGTGATGATGATGGCAATCACCCCATCGCTGAATGCTTCTAACCTCCCTTTTCCCATGTACGCATTCCTTTTCTATTTACTTGAAAGTAAGTTATGAAACTCTGTACTTTATCCTACCAAGTAGCCGCCATCGATGAAGATTGTCTGCGCGATGATCCTTGATATGACCGAAGGAGGAAAGGATACAGAGCAACTAAATTGATTTATGGGAATTTGAATTTTGAATTTTGAATTTTGAATTTTGAATTTTGAATTCCCCGAAGGGCTTGACTTCCCTTAAGCTACTCCATACCCTGTATACGGAAGCTTATACGGCGGATGCAAACCCAGAATAATATCCTCCTTTGGCACACCAATTTCTACTAATTCCCGCGCAATATCTACATCAGTCATATTGCGCTGAATCCAAATTTTCCCATCTTTAATGTCCAAATGGATGATACAGTTGTAAACTCGCTTAAGTCCCTCCCAGCCAACTTCCAAAAGCTGGTAGTGGTCATGTTCTGTATCAAACACAAGTTGCGACTAAATGCCTGAATTGCTACTCTCAAAAGTAGCGTGAGACGTTAATAGTTGGCGGATGCTTTGGCGGTACTGTTCTACTCTTTCCATTCGACAATCACCTCAATGCTTTAGATAAACTGTAGCTATACTTCGAGGATAATAACTGTTAAGCGCTGCAACAAAAGCTTTATGGGAATTACAGGTGAGATTAAGCAGATTTCTGCATCGACACTTGAATTATTTAGAGAAGATCCACTTCTTATTGGGGTATTTCGTGATGCTCAATGGTTGCCAGAATCTGCTCTTTGGCAACGAGCAACTTATTGGAAAGGAGAGTCTGCTGAAAAAACCAAACAAGAAGTGAGAGCGCGGTTTGGTAAATTGCCTAAAAGTCAAGGTTTAAGCAGGTTCATTCCTGGAAATCGCAAACAGTGGAAAAAGACTTATGACTGGCAAACACTAGAACAACAGTTTCTCGCTGAATGGGAAAACCCCGAACTAGATTTACACAAATCTTGGCAGGAACTGACGTTTCTATTAGCTGGGTATATTCCAGGTTCTTATGCTACATCTCAAGGTAAAATTCCCGAATTGATAGTAGATAAAGGATATAAAAAAGATTTCCTGCCATTTTTAGTTATAGAAAATTCGGCGTGGGATGGTATGCCTTTGGTTAATGCCTTTGGTGCTGGTACAGAAATCGGTTATGAAACGGGTTATGGCCCTATTAGGTATTTATCGCCAGGTGATGAAGTTGGACAAATTCTTGATGGGTTATTAGAACTTTCACAAGAGGGTTTCCAGAATCGTTTCATCCGAGAATCACAGAAATCAGAACCACTACCCTGGATTGACTGGTCTGAAGAAGAAATGTTGGATTGGATGACAGATTACTACAACGAGATTGTTGATTACTACCAGAGTGCTGTCAGGCAGCAGAAGGCTCTCTTACTTTACCTTACTTAATTTCTGTAATCGTTTAAATATCAACTGCTGCGGCTGAAAAATACAGCAGCTATAACAATTAAACCTAAAAGTGCTAAAGGAACCCAGAGATTAGGGATATCTGACAAACTCATATTTAATTACGAATTACGAATTATTTTAAGCCGATGCCTGTTTTAGCGAATTCTTCAACCGTTTTCTGTGAGAATTCATGAGTAGCGATCGCCTGCAACATTGCCAATGGTAAAGTCAAATGATCCGCCCCGGCTTGCAATGAGGCAGCTGCTTCTTCAGGAGATTTGATACTAGCTGCCAAGATTTTAGTCTCACTGCCTTTGAGTACGCTAGCCATATCCCGCACTAACGCAATACCGTCACCTAACAACCGCGTAGCACGATTTACATAAGCTATGGCAATTTTAGCACCTGCCTCCCGTGCTACTGCTGCCTGTGCAGCACTGTAAATTGCTGTCACCGAACAGGTAATCTCCGGTGATAGACTCGCCACCACTTCAAAACCTAAGGGTGTTGCGGGAATCTTCAAAATTGTTTGCGAACCAATAATTTCAAAAGCTTTTCTACCTTCAGCTAGCATCCCAGCTTTGTCAGATGCCACAATTTGATAGTATAACGGGCCATTTGTCAAGGCAACCAATTTTTTGAGCGTGATTTCTGGTGGGGTATCGCTTTGAGCTAACAGCGTGGGATTTGTGGTAATGCCTTTCACCCATCCCCAAAGCTTAACAACTTCAGCTTCCGATGCGATCGCTGAGTCTAGATAAAGTGCCATAATTCTTCCCCTTAACTTGCTATAACTGCATTCATATCTCGTGCGCTGTGAAGCACACGAAGCACTACAACGGTTTCGTCTTGAATGGTAAAAAGAATGCGGTATACTCCCCTTCCCTTTCCATAAAGGAGTTGCCGTATTTCTTCTTCAAAGGCATCATCAATAGCAGCCAAGGCACATCTAGCCGGAAAGGTATCAAGGGATGCAACAGCGTCATTGATTTCATTTACCCACACTTTTGCATTCTCTGGTGAGTCGTTCTGACGAATCCACTTTGCTGCTGCGTTGATATCAGCCTTTGCCACTGGAAGAATAATAACTCGGTACTTCATTCCTCATCCAGCGATTTCATTATCTCCTGAAATACCTCATGAGCAGGCTCCCCTTTTCCTGCTTTCATCTCTTCGAGTGCCATCTTAACCGCATCAATGGTTTCAACCCTTTCAACAAGCTCTAGGAGTTTCTGGTATGACTTTACATCCTGCACAACAAGTTCGGCTTTACCGTTAACAGTCAGCACTATCGGCTGTCCACTCTCCCGTAGCTGCTCCATAAATTCTGTGGTGTTCCGCTTAAAGTTTGAGAGGGAATTAATACCCTTACTGATATTTAACATGAAACCTCCTATGCACAAAATTTAGTAAACATCACTAAATTTGCATCAAATTTAGTTTACGCTTAATAGGAGTGTAGTACAAAGGTTTTTAGATTACAGCTATTTTCAGGTAAATAGACCACGCAGGGGCACAGCATTGCTGTGCCCTTACGACAGATGTGGTTCAAATAGATGAAAACTGCTGGAAGCAAGAATAAACATTGCACATTGTGTATTAATGCACAACAACTGAACAGAGATATTTTGACATACCCTTTCAAGGGATAATTCCTTTTATACAGCAGCCTACACGGAGAACTTAAGATGACATCTCCAGAAACGGTTATATGGCTACAAGAACGCACGACTTTAGGAATTCTCTCGCCTGAAGTGTTAAATGCGATCGCACAATTAATTGAAGAACAAGTAGTGAGTGCCGAAACTGACTTAGTTAGCGAAGGCACTCCTCCAGAAGCCCTTTATATTCTCATAGAAGGTCAACTCGAAAGCAATAGCACCAATGAAACCAACCCAGCTTTAGCTTGTGGATTTCTTCCTGGAGCAGTGATTGAACTCAAAGAATTGCTGTTGGATGAATTAAGTCCATTCACAATTACTACGGTAACTGAGTGTCACTTGTGGGTTGTGCCTGCTGCTAAATTTCGTGAATTAGCCACCCAATACCCCGAAATTGCTCAGGCTTTTTCGCGTCAATTGGCTCAAGAATTAGCTCAGGTCACATCTGCACTTGGCTATGAACAAGAACGTTCCGTAGCTTTGCGACCATATTTAGTCACCAAGGCACAACGGGGAATTGTCGGTACAAGTCGCTATGCTGTGCGGCTGCGGGAGCAAATTCGAGAAGCTGCGGCTGACCGCAAATCAGTGGATATTTTCGGAGAACCAGGGTTAGAAAAAGATAATATAGCAGCCCTGATCCACTTTGGGTCTCCAAAACGGCGAGAACCAATTATTAAAGTAAATTGTGGTATTCTCCAAACTAGCGGTGCAGATTTATTCGGTCGCGCTGGCGGTAAACCAGGACTGTTGGAATGGTTGGGAGAAGGTACTCTGGTTCTCAACAACATCCAAGAATTGCCCGAAGAATTATTACCTCCCGTGACGCAGTTGCTCAAAACTGGCACATATACCCCCGTGGCTCGTTCTGGTGAACCAGCACCTGAACCTCGCCCTAGTAGAGCCAGAATTCTGATTGTCTCAGAAAAAACTCAGCCGACAATTGAACGCTCTGTTGGTCACATTATTAAAGTACCACCGCTACGGGTGCGGAAAGCCGATGTTCAGACACAGGTTGAATATTATACTAGTCTCTACATTCGGGCTAGAGGCGTTCCGAAACCGCATATCACCCCAGAAGCTCTGCGTCGCCTACAGTCCTATGATTTTCCTGGCAACCTCAAGGAATTGAAAAATCTCGTAGAAAGAGCGATCGTGCAAGCGGAGGGTGCCAATGAGTTAACAGAAGAAATTTTCTGGCCAGCCGAAACAAAGAAAAAACGATTTCGGGTAAATCTGTTAAATGCCTATCCTCCTTTACGGCGGTTTTTACGTAGTCCCTGGTGGCCCGATCGCATTAACTATGGCGTGACTGCAACGGCTTTTGCGATTATTGTTGCAGTGTTATTTATTGGCCCTCAAACCCGCGATCGCAATTTCGTATTAAATCTATTTTGGGCTTGGTGGTGGCCTTTCTTCTTATTTCTCTTTCCCTTTTTGGGTCGTGTGTGGTGTTCTGTTTGTCCCTTCATGATTTACGGAGAAATTACCCAAAAGTTATCTCTCTGGCTGTGGCCTCGAAAACTCAAGCGCTGGCCGAGAGAGGAAGCTGAGAAATGGGGCGGATGGTTCATGTTTGGTTTGTTCTCCCTAATTTTCTTATGGGAAGAACTCTGGCATTTAGAAAATACTGCCTACTTGAGCGCTTGTTTGCTGCTATTAATTACCGCCGGGGCGATGATTTTCTCGGCTCTTTTTGAGCGACGGTTTTGGTGTCGCTATCTCTGTCCCATCGGTGGGATGAATGGTTTATTTGCCAAACTCTCAATGACGGAACTCCGGGCACAGCAAGGTATTTGTTCTGCCAGTTGCACCACGTATCAGTGTTATAAAGGTGGGCCGCAAAAGGGCGAAGGGTTGGAAACGAATGGATGTCCTTTATATTCGCACCCAGCCCAGTTAGAAGATAACAGAGATTGCGTACTGTGCATGACTTGCCTCAAAGCCTGTCCCCATCGTTCCGTCGAATTCAACTTGCGTCCCCCTGGTATTGAATTGTGGACAACTCATGTACCCCGCAGCTATGAAGTAGCATTATTGTTTTTGCTGTTGGGTGGTATATATCTGCATCGCTTGCCAGAGTTGCTATCTTGGTTGGGGTTACAACTGGATTTAACTCAGTTTTGGCAGCACTTGGGATTATCGCTGCTAGTGTTAATTATCCCAGCGATTTTTACCTTTGCGGCTTATGGCTTGCTCCAAGTGTTCAACTTTAACCGTAAGTCTCGATCATTTGTAGAACTTGCCTATGGCTACCTACCATTAGTTTTGGGCGGAAACTTGGCTCACTATCTGCGTTTGGGATTAGGCGAAGGCGGGCGGATTTTACCCGTGACCTTTGCTACTCTTGGTTTGAGTGGTGAACAATTGCCAATATTGGTTGCTCATCCGGCTGTAATTGCCTTTTTGCAAGGTGCAACAATAATTTTCTCAGTGTTGCTGACTATATTGTTAACGCAAAAGATTGCCAAGCAACCAATAAAATCGCTCATGCCGCAACACTTAGCAGCGATCGCTTTGGGAGTTAGTATGTGGGCGATTATCGTCTTTTGAGCTTCACGTCTTCCACCAGGCGGTTTCTAATCGCCTGGGCTAGGTGCAAAATGTGAGTTAAGAACATTCTTCCCTACGAACGTGATACAAAATACTCATATGATTTATGATTTTTCCCTCATAGTGTAAGGATTACAGATAATGCACGTTCTAAAAAGATCCATCAAACCAGCAACCTATATATCGTTCCTCCACATTTACCAAACTACTTGGGGGACTGCTGGTGATATTTGTTTAATCCGTGAATCTGTAGCTAATGATAGTACAGCGAAGTTTGTGGGTCATAAAATCGAACTAGCAATACCAAAAGGGTTGGAGCGCGATCGCATCGCCAACTGTCCGATCATCAAAGTTGCAGGTAATGTCGGCGATGGACATCCTAAAGAGCATCCGTTGGAATGGGAAGCTTATGAGGGTGTAGATCCAGAAATAGCTCTAGCTGCTCTCAAACCTTGGGGCTTCAAGTTAATTGAACTCTAATGTGGCGATTTGATCGGCTCAACTCGCTTTCGTTCTTCTGAAACTATTTTTTCCCCTAGCGCCATCAGACATTGGCTCAAATGGAAAAATTCATCTAATAGACATAGGAGTGAAATTAATTATGGGTTGCCCGAAATCCTTGGTAGGCATAATTCATAAATTGTACCTACGTCATTTTCACTCCTACGTCTAATATACTAAACCAGGTTTCTAAATCCGCGATCGCCTGAAAATCCAACAATGCTTCACCGAGATTTTCTAATTGTTCTAAGGAGAGAGTTTCAATACGGTCTAGCATCTCTTGGGGTAATTCTCCCACCTGTCGAGTAAGCAGACGGAGAATCAGCAATTGCCCTTCTGCTTTTCGTCCTTCTTCCCGTCCTCGTTGTTCTCCTCGTTGTTCCCCTTCTCTTAGAATTTCTTGATAAATCACTGACTCGCGCATCATACCCTCCCGAAATAATTGTCGAATCAAGTCTTGATTGTATTTTAACCCCGCTAAGATTTGGGTGTAAGTAGAAATTTCTGGTCTTTGTCTTGGCTCAAGTTGATTAACTTTTCCCACAATTTGTTGCAACAAGGCTTGAGGTTGCGTGGTTGCGGTCAGTGGTGCTAATGGTAACAAAGCTGGGTCATTGAGGAATAGTTCGGGATTTTCTGACCATAAGCGAATCACGCGATATTCGTGATGAGTAGTTTCGACTGTAAAGGCAGTTTCAATTACTGTTTCTGATGCAGGCGGAAGCAATAATACGACAACTTGCGTTATTGGTAGGCGGTACAAACGATATAAGCGTACCCAATAATCTAGCATCCGCAAGGGTAGGGGTGGCGTAGATTCTAGTTTGGTTTGAAATTCCAGATGGAGAATGCGTCCTTCTAATTGTAAGAATGTTACATAATCAGCGCGAATTGGTTCAATGCTCAATTCGGTTTTGAGGACTTTGACGGAAGTTTGGGGTGTTCCTAATACCCAACTGGCAAAGGTAGCAGGATGTTTTTCGGACAGGAGTTTGCAGAGGTTATCAAAGGACATTGACGATCGCCAACAATTGAACGAGGTATTGTTATTATCTCGTGCAGTGGTTTGAGTAGGCGATGTCTACGACGGGCGTAGCTGCGGCACCATCGCTCAAGCAAGCTCATTATTATACTCTGGGCGTATCTTTTTAAATTCCTGTAGTATTTACATTAATATTCTATTTCTAGCTAGGTTGAGTTATCAGACGGTAAAAAGATAACTGTAGCGGTTCCTGATTTACTAGTAAAAACCTAACTACCTTCTCTTTCCCTACCAAGGAAAGGGCAGAAACAGCCTTTATTACTAAAGAAATTACGAATTATACAAATGTATCTGCACATAATTAAAAAGCGATCGTCACCCTTTTTTCTTTTTTCCTTTACCCTGCTGTTGACACTCCTCCTCGCCCTACCTTGGGTAAGCGCGAAAGAACAGCCTAAGCCGAAGCCAGAAGCGTGGCAGATTAACGGTATCATTGCTGCCCTTGATGATGGATATGACGGAGTAAAGAGCAATGCATTCAACAAATTAGCTGAATATGATCTGAAAGATTTAAAATCTCTGGGGAAGAAACCAGAAGATATTGCTCAAAAAGCTGCCAAAATCCTCAAGGATAAAACTGTTAACCCCTCTGCTCGTTCCAGTGCAGCATCGGCATTAGGAAATCTGGGGGAGGCAGCCAAACCCTACATCAAAGACATCGTTGACATCCTCAAGGATAAAACCGTTGACTCCTATCTTCGTTACAATGCAGCATCGGCATTAGGAAATCTGGGGGAGGCAGCCAAACCCTACATCAAAGACATCGTTGACATCCTCAAGGATAAAACCGTTGACCCCGTTGTTCGTAGAGGTGCAGCATCGGCATTGGGAAATCTGGGGGAAGCAGCCAAACCCTACATCAAAGACATTGCTGACATCCTCAAGGATAAAACCGTTGACTCCTATCTTCGTTCCGATGCAGCAGAGGCATTGGGAAATCTGGGGGAGGCAGCCAAACCCTACGTTAAAGATATCGCTGACATCCTCAAGGATAAAACCGTTGACCCCAAGGTTCGTAGAGGTGCAGCATCGGCATTGGGAAATCTGGGGGAGGCAGCCAAACCCTACGTCAAAGACATCCTCGACTTCCTCAAGGATAAAACCGTTGACAATCTTGTTCGTAGAGATGCGGCATCGGCATTAGGAAATCTGGGGGAGGCAGCCAAACTCTACGTCAAAGACATTGCTGACATCCTCAAGGATAAATCCGTTGACTCCTTTGTTCGTGGAGGTGCAGCAGAGGCATTGGGAAAACTGGGGGAGGTAGCCAAACCCTACGTCAAAGATATTGCTGACATCCTCAAGGATAAAACCCTTGAATCCTATCTTCGTTCCGATGCAGCAAAGGCATTGAGCAATCTGGGGGAGGTAGCCGACATCGTTGACATCCTCAAGGATAAAACCCTTGAATCCTCTGCTCGTTCCGGTGCAGCAGAGGCATTGAGCAATCTGGGGGAGGTAGCCAAACCCTACGTCAAAGACATCTTCGACATTCTCAAGGATAAAACCCTTGAATCCTATGTTCGTTCCGGTGCAGCAGAGGCATTGGGAAAGATAGAACAATTCAACCTGAATAATATTGTTGTAATTCTGGATAGCATCTATTACGCAAATTCTAAGGAACTTAAAGAGTGGCGATTTTTAACATATTTTCTGGGTCGCGGCACTGATGAAGTAAAAACACTGCTTACATGGTTAGGTTTTCCTAAACCTAAAACAGTTCCTGTTTCATTAAACCACGATCGCGGTGATAAAACTCTCAAAATCTTTGCCCAAGTCTGGGAACCAAGTCAAGATTTTGAACGATTACGCGAAGACTTAGCAAAGCAAATTGCTGTAGTTGCCAGAAAAGTCTTTTGGGAACCGCAAGATATTGTGATTTTAGAAACTCACTACAATAACCTCAAAAACGCTGGCTACAACGAAGCTGATTCGCTGCAATCAGTAATAGTTAATCTTAAAGGTTGGCAGTGGTTTTTTAACGCCATAACTACTATTTTGATTCACGCTACCTTTTGGCTTGCCCTCATCTTCGCTTATCCCAAGTTTCCCCAAGTTCAAGCCATCTTCTTCTGGAACCCTTGGGTAAGGCGCATCTTAGGCGTGGGCTACGTCGGCTTTCTCCTCGCCTGGATTCCCTTTTTCCGCCGCAAGTTATTTGAACCCTTTAAACCTTCCCTACTAGCCGATGCCGGGTTAGATGATTTTAACCCCGAAGCATACTTTCCAGAATCTAAAGTGAAAGTTCCCAGTGCCGAAGAACCCCAAGCAATTACCCAGGTGCTACCCAGCATCACAGGGCAAATAGTCTTAGAAGGTGATTCTGGTTTGGGTAAGTCGATGTTTCTCCGCCATCTGGTGAAAACCTCCCCGCGCATAGTGGTTTATTTACCCGCCCGCAAGTGTGACAAAGGGGTAATTGAAGCAATTCAAGCCAAGCTGCACGGGCAAGCACAAGATGCTGATTTTCTCAAGAATTTAATTTATAGTGGTGCGTTAGATATCTGCATTGACGGACTCAACGAAGTCACAGCTGACACTAGGGCAAAAATCTGCCAGTTTGTCGAAAGCTATTTCCGGGGTAACATCATCATGACTACCCAGCCCCTAGAGTGGACACCACCCTCAACAGCCAAGATATATAAATTACAGCCCCTTGAGCAAACACAAATTCAGCAATTTTTGATTTCCCGTCAGCCACGACTGCCCAAAGATGCCAAAGTTCAGGGTAATAATTACGAGCAAGCCTGTATTAGCTATCTAGCAACAGCCCTCAGCAACCAGCAATCAGCAGAGGAATTAACGCCTAACCAAAGGGTTCTCTCTAACCCAATGGATTTAACTGTTGTGGCCTTAATGATCTCCCAAGGTGAATACCCCGATTTGTTTCACCTGCAACAACAGCAATATAATTTGATGGCAGCCGAATACCTGCAAGAGTGGAACCAGGAATTTCCCTTAAAAAAATTCTCCGATGCAGTCTATCAAATGCGGCTAAACGATGAGCAGGCGCTACCTGGAGATGAATTTTACCAGGTAGTACAGTCTTTAGAAGATGAGAAATATAAAATGGTCGTCAGCCGTCAGTGGCAAAACGAAGAAGGTGCAGCCAAGAGAGAATGGCATTTCCGCCACGATAAGATTATGGATTTCTTTTTGGTGCCGAACTTTCTGGGCGAGAAAGATGAAGCTAAAAATCGGCTGATTGACCACATGGGCGACCCCCGTTTTCGCGGTGTATACTTTTTGCTAGTAAACTTACTGCCTTTAGATGCTGCCAAAGAACTGAAGGAAAAATTAATTCAATACGCCGCCGATACCAAAGACCATACTGTGAGTGATACCTTCGTGCAATTATTGCGGCCAAGGTCGTGAGATGAATTCGTAATTAAGAAAGAGACTTATAGTCTGAAGGGAAATTTTTGATTTAATTAAAATGAGTCTTTGAACTGGATGAATCCACCTCTGAACTCCGTTAACGAGTATTTGAACTGGATGAATCCACCTCTGAACTCCGTTAACGAGTGTTTGAACTGGATGAATCCACCTCTGAACTCCGTCAACGAGTGTTTGAACTGGATGAATCCACCTTTGAACTCCGTTAACGAGTCTTTGATACTCGTGAATAGACCATGCGGTAGGGGCACAGCATTGCTGTGCCCCTACGACAGATGTGGTTCAAATACATGAAAACTGCTGTAAATACGTTACGTAAGCGAAGCTCGTCGTAGGGGACTGACAAGAAATAGATTATCCATCTTGTGGGGTGGGCATCCTGCCCGCCCTGGATATGGGACGGGTGTTCGCGTAGCGGCACGTAGTGCGGACACCCATCCCACAAGAAAATTTGGAATGTTTTTTTATTTGGAAGTCCCTAGATATCGCACTTTTGCCAAAACCTACCAGCTAGCCAATAATCTGATCTACTAGACAAAACGCACACCAATTGTGATTAGTGTGCGTCTGCCGTTAGATTTTAAAAGTTCTCGAATTTAGCGATCGCATCCTTTATCTTATCCACCACCTCATCTACAGGTATAACTCCCAATTCCCCAGAGGCGCGGGTACGGATACTCAAAGTGTTAGTTTCCACTTCCTTAGCTCCCACCACAGCCATCACGGGTATTTTTTCTTTCTCTGCATTGCGAATCTGTTTACCCAAGCGATCGCCACTGGTATCAACTTCTGCACGGATGCCCAACGCTCTCATTTTCGCCACCACATCTTTAGCAAAGTCTAGCTGTGTATCACCCACTGGCAATAATCTAGCTTGCACTGGCGCTAACCACAAAGGGAAATCACCTGCATATTCTTCAATTAAAATCCCAATCAACCTTTCCAGTGAACCAAAAGGCGCACGGTGAATCATCACAGGGCGTTTGCGAACCCCATCTTCGGCGACGTACTCCAAATCAAAGCGTTCAGGCAAATTGTAATCTACCTGCACAGTTCCTAATTGCCACTCCCGATCTAGGGCATCACTAAAGATAAAGTCAAGTTTTGGCCCATAAAATGCCGCCTCTCCAATACCTTCAAAGTGTTCCATCCCCAAGGTTTCAACTGCGCGGCGAATCGCACCTTCGGCTTTGTCCCAAACTTCATCTGAACCGATGTACTTATCACTAGCAGGATCGCGGAAACTCAGCCTAGCTTTAAAGTTCTTCAGTTGTAGACTATTGAACACCGACAAAATCAAATCCACCACACTGAGGAATTCACTATCCAGCTGTTCTGGGGTAACGAACAGGTGAGAATCATCCACAGTAAAACCGCGCACCCGCGTTAAACCGCCCAATTCCCCTGATTGTTCGTAGCGGTAAACAGTACCAAATTCTGCCAGTCGCATTGGTAGTTCCCGATAAGAGCGCAACTCACTTTGATATATTTGGATATGGAAGGGACAGTTCATTGGCTTGAGGACAAAGCCCTCTTCTTTGGCGGCGGCTTCCTCGTCATCCGCCATCAAAGGGAACATATCTTCTTTATATTTCTGCCAGTGTCCAGATTTTTTAAATAAATCGACTTTAGCAAGATGGGGAGTCACCACAGGCAGATAACCCCGTTTTAACTGTTCTTGCTTGAGGAAGTCTTCTAAAATACTCCGTAACAGAGTACCCTTTGGCGTCCACAAAGGTAAACCCGGCCCGACTAGATCAGAAAATATAAATAATCCCAGTTCCTTACCCAGTTTCCGATGATCTCGCCGCAGCGCTTCTTCTTTGCGTCGCTTATATTCAGTGAGTTGTTCTGGACTTTCCCAAGCGGTGGCATAGATGCGTTGTAATTGGGCTTTGGTTTCATCCCCACGCCAATAAGCACCAGCAACGCTTTCTAGTTCAATTGCTTTCGGGTTTAATTCACTAGTATTTTCCAGATGAGGCCCCGCACACAAATCCCACCATTCATTCCCCAGGTGGTAAATCGTGATTGGCTCCTCTTTGATATCTGCCAGAATTTCTAGCTTGTAAGGTTCCTTAATTTCCTGAATCCGGCGTTCGGCTTCTTCGCGGCTGACTTCTTCCCGAATTACTGCCAGTTTGCGATTGATAATTTTCGCCATCTCTTTCTTGATGGCTTTGAGATCATTTTCGCTAAATGGTTCTGGATTGTCGAAGTCATAGTAAAAACCGTTTTCAATCCAAGGGCCGATTGTAACTTGTGCCTTGGGAAACAGCTTTTGTACTGCCATTGCCATTACATGGGAAGCAGTGTGGCGAATCTTTTTTAAGTTCTCCGATTCGCTGGTACGCGGTAAATAAATTTTTTCAACTTGTTCTGGCTGTTCTGACGGATTCGATGATTTTAGCGACATTGGCTGCTGAACCATTGGGGAAGTGATTACAAAAGGTGATTTATTGAAATCGGCGGGAAACTCCATCCCCTCGTGGGTGGAGAGGGATAGCCGCCCCGCCGCTTGGGGCATTGGGCATTGGGCATTGGCAACTTCTTCGCCATGCCCCATGCCCCATTCCCCATGCCCAAAAACTCCATCCCCTTGTGGGTGGAGTTTTTTATCTGAATCTGTAGGCTTATTCAACTATAACGACTTTGATTTTTGCCAGTTTGGCTTCATGTTCCCACTACTAGATTAATTTTTAGTCGAGGATAAAAATAAATTTTTGATTGCTTACCTGAGTCTCAAATTCAGGATTGCACGCGTAGGCGTAGCCCGTCGTAGACATCGCTAAATTATCTGATGAATTGCAACTCGCTGTCATTTATACCTATAGACGCCTCTCCCAAGGAACTGTACAAACCCGATATCAAGACTATATAATAAATTTTGTGTTCTTTGTTACATATTTTTACATCCTCGGAATTATGAGAGAAATCAGATAAATGTTAAGAAACATAAATAACGTTAATATTAGTAAGCAAGTTTGAAATATGCTTATCATTTATGTCAGACTCAAATTTACCAGGGACTGAGTTGCTGAAAACGGTTTTAGAACCCCTACTGGAAGATTTTCAGCATTGGTTTACGCGATCGCGCCATTTACTCGAAACTGAGCAACTATCATTTATGAGTCACCAAGAGCAATCTGACTTGCTCTCGCGGGTTAAGCAAGCGCAGGATGAACTAAATACCGTGAAGATGCTGTTTGCTGCTACTGATAAACAAGTCGGGATTGAGATGGCAACGTTAATGCCTTGGCATCAATTAGTAACAGAATGTTGGAATGTTGCAATGCGGTTTCGTCAAGGGCGTGAAGTCTAAGCAGCAGTTGAGAGCATCCGCTAAGTTTCGGCAGACTACTTAGCGATGTCTAACGACAAGCCAAGGATGCGTCTACGCAAGACGGTAGACCAGTTGTCGAGGAAATAGTACAAAATTCTTAACATTTTCTTAACATTATTTGGATTAACAAAATAATGTATCCTATGTTACCGTAAGTGGAATAACGGTTGACAAATAGCTTCATATAAAGGTAGTAGCACCAAGAGTGCGTCAAATAATCGTCTTAACTGTGAGTCACAGTATCGACGAAGCAAAGCGTTACAAAATAAAGTTTTAAAAATCGCTGCTCTGGAGGAAAATCCAATGTTACATCTGCTTTACATTCTGGCTTTTACAATCCTTGCATTTATAGCTGTTGGCAACTTAATTCGTAACCTGATCATGTTCAGTTTTGATCGGGAGCGAACTTACCCGGCGAATTCCTCGCAAATGAATAATCAAGGCAACTATGGTTATTATTCATCAAAAAAACAGTTTGTACCCCATCCAGAGTTATTAGATAGCGCGGGCAACTTAATTAAAGAGCCACTTTTGGTAATGCGTTCGATTAACGTTGAAGATGCGCGTCAACATCTCGATGCACTTTACGAAGCATCTCCAGGACATAAAAGTGAAAATTCCGAGGAAGCGTAAAAAAGTTAGGAGTTTGGGTGTAAATTATTGATTGATTGTTGTTTTTACATCCTTAACTTTTCCCCTAGCAGAAATTTATTACCATCCTTGAATTTGAGGCGATCGCGTCGGTAGGTTGGTAAGTTAACATTGTGTTGTCCACTTGAGACAGGTTTAAGTTGCTATGAGTGACAAAGAAGCCGTTATTGAGTTGGTGAAACATTTACCCCAGGATGTAACCCTACGAGAAATTGTTCAGAAAATTGAGTTTATTGCAGCTATACGGGAAGGGTTTGACCAAATTGACCAAGGGCAAGGCATTCCAGTTGAGCAGGTTGAGCAGATAATCGATGGACTACCAAGTAATTCTCTCACCAAGAGCAGTTGGAGATTTATAAACCATCATTAGGTACATCGCTCAGGACAATCCTGAAGCAGCCAGAAAAATTGGTCAGAGGTTATTAGAGAAAACGAAAGAACTAAGCCAATTTCCATTTCAGGGACAAAAGGTTTCTGAATTTGATGAACGTAACATTCGCCAGTTAATTCTAAAGCCCTACCGCATTATTTATCGGGTTGAGCAAAACAAGAAACAGGTGAGCATTACAAGGTTCTGGCACGCATCAAGATTCAGCCCTGAATTGTAATTGTAAACTTTTACAACAAAATGTATTGACAACGTAAATACATCTTGCCTAGACTATGAGGTATGGATGTGTTTTTCGTGCTTAATGGTGTCACCTTCGTTTGAAACGAGGAGAAAGCTCGGATTAATCCCAGCAATCATGATGGCATAACATTTCAGCAAGCCGTAGAAGCTTTCTTCGATCCGTTTCTAGTGGTGGTTGATGCAAGCCGCAATGATCAGGAGCAAGATGCTGTGATTGGCTTGGACACACGATGGAATCATTCTGTACGTCGTCTACATTGAGCGTGAAAACGACATGATTCGGATCATCTCGGCTTGGAAAGCGACGCGCAAGGAACGTGAATACTATGAAAGCTGAAGTTTTAAGAAAGCGACTCGATAAAAGTCGTCCAATGACGACAATTACAATTCGCATTCCCGAAGATGTGATTGAGGATTTGAAGCGAGTCGCACCATTGTTAGGGTTTTCTGGTTATCAGCCATTAGTTCGTGCTTACATCGGCCAAGAACTCCGAGTTGATCTTGAGCGACTTGATGGTGATACTGTTTCTACATTGATTGCGAGCCTGAAACGGCATGGTGTAAGTGATGAGATAATTCGTGAAGCACTCAGCGAAGTTACTGGGCAGTAGTTTTCAATCTCTAGTCGCAGTTAGCAGTTCAACAAGTAAATTGCCCCTATAGCGTGTAGTTTTGCGTAAGTCTTAGTCTTATAGCCACATCTTCAAAAACAAATGGTATTAGATGAAAGTTGCCTACGAATAAGAAATTGTGACAATGTACGAGTTATGGGCATACCCGTAGCATATTCCATCCACAAATATTTACCAAAGGGATTAATGTCTAGTAACCAATATTGTTCTGATGAATCAACACACATATCGATACAAGCGTATTCAAGATATATAGCTTGGCATAGAGAAACGATTTTATGCTTTATTTCCAAAGGAACCTCTACATGATAATGAGGAGTATTTGGCAAATCATACGCTCGATAGTCAACCCTTCCTATTTGTGATCTACTTGCGTCAATTTTACAAGCCATAACCTCTAAACCTATAACAACTAGCCTAATATCGTAAAGTTTATCAATGTAGTCCTGCAAAAATAAAGGGCTTTCATTCTGCTGAGAGTAATTAAAGAAATCCTGTTCACTAACCTTCTGAGTTAAAAGCATTGTAGGCTCATTCTCAAGATTCAGTGACATTTGATGTAGTGTTTTAAGGACAACTTGAGAATTTTGATTGAAAAATGAGTTAATTGCAAGTTTAGAATTGCTGATCAAAGAGTTTGGAATTTTTAGCCCAACCTTATGGGCGATCGGAAAAGTTAAGATTTTACTTTGGCAGGCTAAACAGTTTTCAACCGACTTATTAATAAATCTATTGTTCAAAGCTAGAAGGGAGTAAACTCCATATAGGGATTCCTTCCAAGAAAAGTACCAAAATCTTGCTTCTTGTGTTTGCACTTTTCCTTCCAACCTGAAAAGTGGAGATAAACAGAAAGCCAAACTGACATCGGCCAAATTTATTTCTATATCTACTTGCCTAATAAAACATGAATATGTGCCATCTACTTGAGAATAGAAAGAGAACTGTGTATTAAGTAAGTGGTCATGTAAGGTAGACAAAATCTCGCACGGCTGAGTCTGTCTTAGCTCAACACACAGTTGTTGTAAATGGGGATCATCGTGATCTCCGATAAGAAGTAACATTCTTCTAGCCTGGACTTCAAGTACTGAAATTAAACCGTTAAATTTCTCAGATTACTAACACTTCTCCATAGAAGTAAAAGTGTTAGTAATCTGAGAAAGAAACTTATTCGTTTGTGTAGTCGTCTGCTTGGTTCTTGCCGCTGAAAGTTGCGGTTTTAATGTTGAGAATCATTGGTTTTTCAGGATCCCATATCCAAAATTCCTGCTCGTCAGAAGATGGAGATGGTTTCAGGAAGCGCAACGTAAAAGCTTTCTCAACTTGAGAATCAGATACTTTATGTTCTGTTGTTGTAGTTGACATGAGTGTTTTTACTCTAATGAAAAATTAAGTTGCGATTCGAGAACTACTTTAGGGCATTAAGCGAAGCAGCTTTGCTAACCTAAACCTTACCCAAGAACATTATCTGAAATTGGATAATAAAACCTAACAGATTGCATCACCCACCCAGTAGCAGCTTTCAAAAACGCTCTAGGTCTATGATTCACACAATCATGATGGAACTAACATCACTTAATATGACTTAATAAAGTAAAATATCCCATCACTATTCCCTAGCTATGGGTTTATTGTCACAGGTTAATAACCTCTCAGTTGAGGCATTGATGTTTTGAGGCATCTAGCAGAGTTCAGTTACTCAGAAGCTTGTCCGTTGAAGCTTCGCTATTTCGAGGTTATTGGTGAGAGATGCGATCGCTCAGACGCTTATTAGTTGTCGCAATCGTTTTGGGGTTATCGGTCAGAGTTCCTTCACTTACAAGGTTGTCAGTAGAGGCGATCACAGTTGAAAGGTGATTGTGAGTTGCAGACTAACACTTAGTTGGAGTAGTGAGAGCAGTTGGTGGGGACACAAAGCTCTCTGCTACCGTTCACTGCACTGTTCTACTGCGCCGATCGCACTAAGCATAAAATAGGGAGTGCTAAACTCCCTACTCCCTTCCTATGCTTCAATAACTACCCGCAAATTACCCCGTTTTTTCGCAACGCGACAAGCAGTCGTAGTCCCAGAACGCTCGAATTCCAAATCGAGGATGGTGGGGCCGACTCGCAAATTATGAAATGACAGGCGATTAATCGATTCTGGCAAAGCGGGGTCGATTATTCGCAAGCAGTTATTTTGAGCGTCAGGCACCAAGTTGACCATCATTTGCAGTAGTTGGAAGATACTACCAGTAGCCCAAGCTTGGGGAGTGCAGGCAACTGGATACTGCACAGGGGCATTATCACCGTTCCGTTCGTAGCCGCAGAAAAGTTCTGGAGGACGTTGATAGGGTTGCTGTTCAGTCATATCGAATAAACCTTGGAATATTTCCAGGGCTTGATCGATCAGACCGAGCGATCGCAATCCCATCGCAATCAGAGCGTTATCATGGGGCCAAACCGAACCAGTGTGATAGCCCATTGGATTGTAAGCGGGTGACAAACTACTCAGAGTCCGAACGCCCCAACCATTAAACATATCTGGTGCCCGCAACCGTTCTGCCACACTATAGGCTTTTTCGGGTGTGAAGAGGCCCAAATTCAGACAATGACCGGGATTTGAGGTAATACTGTCTACTGGCTTGCCATCTCCATTCAAAGCTAAAGCGCAGAAATCCTGGTCTTCTACCCAAAAATCTCGATTAAAACGAACCTTAAGACTTCTGGCCTCTTCTTGCCAACGATCTGCCAAATCAAGCCGCTTCTTCATCCTAGCTATTTCTGCTAGGCGCATTTTTGCAGCATAGACGTAAGCTTGCACCTCACAGAGGGCAATTGGGCCGTTGGCTAATTCTCCCTTGTGGTCTACGATACAGTCACCAGAATCTTTCCAACCTTGGTTAACAAGACCGCGTTTCGATTTACGGAAGTAACTCAGGTAGCTGGTTTGTTTGCTATTGCGATCGATCCACTCCATTGCTGCTAAAGCATTCGGCCAAAGTTGCTCTAGGAGTTCTTGATCGTGAGTCCAAGCATAATGTTCGGCATAGAGCATCAGCCACAGGGGAGTCGCATCAACTGTACCGTAGTAAGGTGTATGGGGAATTTCTTGACAACGAGCCATTTCTCCCAAACGTAACTCGTGCAAAATCTTACCCGGTTCTTCTTCGCGCCATTCGTCGTCGATTTTACCTTGGTATGTCGCCAGTAATATCAGAGTTTCTTTGGCGATTTGCGAGTTTAACATCAGGGTTTGAGAAGCTGTAACCAGCGAATCTCGGCCAAATAGTGTCGAAAACCACGGCACTCCGGCGGAAACAGTTTTATGCTTCCCAAAAGATTGGCGCAACAAATACATATCTTGTTCAGCCCGCTCAATCACTCGATTGAAGGTATTCTTATCTGAGCTAATGCGTGTAATTTGTTGTACCCAGTTTTGCTCCTCCATCAACTCAGCAGCTTTCGCCTGTCCTAAAGTGAAAGCGGCGCTCACAGTTGAACTGGATTGGTTGTTTCTCAACATATTCACTCGGTAGCCCAGCTTTTGAGTTTCGTGAGAAGCCAACTCTAGCTGCCAAACCGCAGTGTAACCCTTGAAAGAGTCTGGTTGCCGATGTTGAAATAGAATCCGGGATTCCATCACCGAACCATCCAGACCTTGATAGGCGAGTGTTAAGGATTCTTCCCTAGATGCGGATGGCTCTTTAGGTACAGCCGTAACGCCATCGACGAGAGAAAATGTTCCTTCCTCAGCCGTCAGTTCTACTAGGCGTAAAAGCCGACCTCGCTTTTCTCTGTCATAGCCCCGGACTTCAAATAAATCAACAAAATCTGCATCAAAGCTGATGCTTAGTTCAAAACTGACGGTTGTTGTGCTGTAGTTAGATATTTCTATTTCTTCAAATAATGCCCCATTCAGCACGATTTCCCGGCGAATTCCGATAGTATCAGCTTTCAGCCGTTCGTCAATTCTGGGGTTGGTACACAAAGCTGAGAGTGAAAACCCTTTCTGGGCAGTACTACTGAGCAGTACAGGCGATCGCCCTTCAATTTGCAACTCCAAACGATTCAGAAATCTCGTATCACAACAAAACAGTCCCATGCTGGGATTGCCATCGTTGAGGGAACAGCCAGAAATATTCCCGATAGTATCTGTCACAAAAAATAAATCATCATCTTTAACCGTCAGTGTCGGTTGTGGTCTTTCACTCACAACGCAAGGCCACTCCGGGATCGGTAATTGTTCGGCAGGAATAAAAGTTTTTCCATCCAGGAAAATTTTTTCCGGGGTCATTAGCGTATCCGGTGTCATTAGTCAAAGTTCCGTGTACAGGTCTATATTTTTGTGGTCTTCCGAGTAGAGGTCGCTGACCCTCACAACATTCGGAAAAAAGAGGCTCTCTAAAACTCGTTTGAGCCATTCGAGCCAAAGTAATCCTTACATATTGCTGACAAAATAGCAGCACTCAAATCCATATAAGCAAATCTTGATAAATTTGTATTTTATAAGGCTAAAGTCAAGACTGAAAACTAAGGATTTTGAGATAATTCATTAGTCATTCAACTTTCAGAGAGACAAGATTATAGTATACTCAGCAAAAATGCCAGAATACCAGTTTTTGTTGGGTATAGAGAGCATTTGTTTTCTCCTATTATACAATTTTGTCTTAAATATCTTTGGTATTTGATTAGACAAATTTATGATAATTAATTAATTGATTAAATTTAATCACTAATTATGGATTAAATTATGTGAATGTAGCAGTAATGATTTTTGGGTAAGAAAATTTCTTTAGTGGGCATAAATCAACGTAGGCAAAGTAGGCGATATCTACGACGGGCTACGCCAATGGGTGGACTATCAATCAATGATCAGTGGTTATTAGGGAACAGAATAGTTTAAACAATACAATAATTAGTGTTTTAGTACTTAGTGCTGAAAGATTTTACCTATGCAAGCAAAAGCATAAGTTGGTCGAGAATGTATATTGGGCGTAGTAGGTTGTCAATCAACAAATCAAGTTGTACGCACTCCTCCTAGTTAGTAACAAAGTGTTGCGCCTGCTTTGGCGAAAAGCGCTTTTTAGTGTTCTTTACATATTGCAACTGTCTGTTTAACTTGAGAGTCCCTTGGAATTTGTACAATGCAGCTGTGACGTGGATCTTGTCGAGGTTGAGCGTTTAACAATAATTCATGAGCATTTCGACTTCTGTGCTGAGTGATCTGCTAAAGTCCCTACCCTACTTGCGGCCCCAGCTATATTTTAAGGCTTCACTAACGGCACTCTCCCACGCGATGGAAGATCAAGTTTTGGCTGCGACTTTAGCCCAACCCCTTGTCATTGCTAGTTTCCAGCGAGAGCGATTCTACCGCCAAGAAGCTCATCGCTACCAGCGACTTGCCTTGCGAAGTAATCAAATATACGTATTATCTGCTCCAGAAACGGATTTCACCAACAGTTCGGAACACTACGAAAAGATCGCTTTTGATCCAAAGGATGGCTTAAGTCAAGAGTGGCATTTAGTAGTGATTGCTGACAATTATGCAACTTGTCTGGTTTGCCGGGAAAGCCTTGGTTCTATTGCCAAAAACAAGCAACTACCAGAACTAAGCCCTAATCTGGATATAGACACAGCGCGAAGATTTGAGGGAATTTGGACATCGGAAAGGGGAGTTAGCCTGAAAGCAGCCGAATTGCTGTTAGACAGGATTTTAGTTTACAGACCAGAACTGGCAAGTAAAATTGAGGAGGCACATCAGAGGTTTGGCATCGGACAGCCGCGAAACCACTCTGGAGCCGAACACGGCAACGAATATGCTTGTGACATCGATACAGATCCCTTTGTGCAGCGCTTAGTAACTTATTTACAAGCTAGCCAGTACAAATTGCACAAAGCCTACCGTTCAATTGCTGCCCAAGCACGAAAAGAGCGATTAGTCAACTCCATTAGCACTGCCATTCGGCGATCGCTCGATCCTCACGAAGTTCTCCAGGTGGCGGCGCAAGAATTAGGACAACACCTACAAGCTTGTCGCTGTTTAATTTACCGCGCTCAAGCCTCAGATAGCCAAGCCATAATTGAACACGAGTTTTTGACTCCCGGTATTTTATCTGTTTCTGGGCAAACCTGGGAGTTAGAGAACAATTCTCTATTTCGGGACATAGTGGAACAAGGCGAAGGGGTTTGTGTAAGCGATACGCTGAGTGACCCTCGCGTTACCAATTCGCCAGGACTTTCATTGATCGCCAAAAAGTTTGCCATTCGTTCTTGGCTGATGGAACCAGTGTTCTATCAGGGGCGATTATTGGGCATTGTGGAGTTGCACTATTGCCGGATGCCACCGCACGAGTGCCAACCTGGGGAATTGGATCTGGTAGAAGCGATCGCCACCCAAGTAGGAGCAGCTCTGATCCAAGCGGAAGCTTACGCTAACCTAGAAGAACTTAACCAGCAACTAGAAGCCCTAGACCGCACCCGCAGCAACCTCATAGCCATTACCGGACATGAACTGCGTACCCCCCTATCTACAATTCAAGTGTGCCTGGAAAGTCTCGCTAGTGAGCCGGATATGCCCTTGGAGTTGCAGCAGATCATGCTCAACACTGCTCTTTCTGACTCAGAGCGGATGCGAAAACTGGTACAAGATTTCCTCACACTTTCCAACTTGGAAAGCGGTCGGGTGCAATGGCATCCAGAATCCCTCACCTTCCAAGAGTGTGTGGATTTAGCACTCAGCCGAAATCGCACGCGCTCCTCAACGGAAAAGCCGCCCCAAATCAAAACTGAAATTGCCCAAAACCTACCTTTGGTAAGAGCTGATGGTGATTGGCTAGTAGAGGTACTGGCAAAACTTATGGACAATGCTTATAAATTTACGCCACCGGAAGGAGAAATCACCATTAAAGCGATTCAGAACAGCCGTCAAATGGTCGAGGTGACTGTGGCTGACACTGGACGTGGTATTGAACCGAATCGTTTAGAAGTAGTTTTTGACCGGTTCTATCAAGAAGAGGGAGCGCTACGCCGCACCACTGGCGGGACTGGACTTGGTTTAGCAATTTGCCGTCAAATTGTTAATGGCTGGGGTGGGGAAATTTGGGCAGAGTCAACTGGCAAAGACCAGGGTAGTCAGTTTCACTTCACCATCCCAATTGTTCAGAGTAGCTATGAGGAAAAGCGGACAAAAGTCAAGAGTAAATAGGCATGGGGCATTGGTTTTTGACTAATGACTAATGACTAATGACTAAAAACTGTTACAGTCTATGACGCGATCGCAATATAATCCTGGTTGCGGTGTTAGGATTCCCTAAAAACGTTGAGAGAAATAACTTATGGCAGAAACACTCTCTGGACAAACTCCGCTATTCGGTGGCAGCACCGGTGGCTTGCTAAACAAAGCACAAGTGGAAGAAAAGTACGCTATCACTTGGACTAGCCCGAAAGAGCAAGTATTTGAATTGCCTACAGGTGGTGCTGCTACTATGCGGAAAGGTGAAAACCTGCTGTATATAGCTCGTAAAGAATATGGCATCTTTTTGGGCGGTCAGCAACTCCGGAAACTAAAAATTACAGATTACAAAGTTTACCGGATTTTACCCAACGGAGAAACTACTTTACTTCACCCAGCTGATGGTGTCTTCCCTGAGAAGGTGAATGAAGGTCGTGGAAAAGTGGGCTATGTCCCACGCGGCATTGGGCAAAACCCCAATCCATCACAACTCAAGTTCAGTGGTAAAGCTACCTACGAGCCATAGGGACTAGGGGCTGGGGACTGGGGAGTAAGAATTTTAGATTTTGAATTTTAGATTGAAGTTTAATCCAAAAGACGCTCTCTACGCGACCAAGGCGTAGCTTGCTTCTGGGCAGGAGTACGCGGACTCGCTCTAAGCGAACGCGAGTGCGTCTGGTAGAGTTGCTATGCCGAAGGCGTTGCCTCTCGAACGCAAGTGCGTCTCCCTTTGGGAGAAGAGAAGGCTTTACGCTCCGCTATCGTCAATCCAAAATCCAAAATTCAATTGCCCCATGCCCCATGCCCCATGCCCAATGCCCCATGCCCTATCCCTAAGCAATTTATGGTATTCCCCGATTTCTCCGAATTTTCTCAGCTAGCTCTACAAGGCAACTTCGTCCCGGTATATCAAGAATGGGTAGCGGACTTAGATACGCCCGTGTCTGCTTGGTATAAAGTCTGTGCAGGTCAGCCCTATAGCTTTTTGTTGGAATCGATAGAAGGCGGGGAAAAACTGGGACGTTATAGTTTAGTGGGCTGCGATCCTCTGTGGGTTTTGGAAGCAAGGGGCGATCGCACGACCCAGTTAAACCGCGATGGTTCGCAGGTCATTTTTGCAGGCGACCCTTTTACAGCTTTAGCCGAATGTTTAGCACCTTATCACCCAGTCAAGTTACCACAGTTACCACCAGGAATTGGTGGTTTATTTGGGTTTTGGGGCTATGAATTAATTCGCTGGATTGAGCCGCGTGTGCCAATTCATCCACCAGATGAGCGAAATATCCCTGATGGGTTGTGGATGCAGGTAGACCATCTATTGATTTTTGACCAGGTAAAGCGGAAAATTTGGGCGATCGCTTATGCTGATTTACGTGAAGAGAAAGTAGATTTGAAAGCAGCCTATCAACAAGCGTGCGATCGCGTCACCCAAATGCTCGAAAAGCTATCTCTACCTGTATCGCCGCAAAAAACCAGATTGGAATGGAAACCGCCTGCAAGTAGGGGATCTGGAGAAGCAGAGGAATACACCAGTAACTTTACTCGCCCTGATTTTTGTGCCAGCGTCCAAAAAGCAAAAGCTCGTATCAAAGCAGGGGATATTTTTCAAGTAGTAATTTCTCAGCGACTATCAACAGCATACACAGGCGACCCCTTTGCCCTTTACCGCTCCCTACGCCAGATAAATCCCTCGCCTTACATGGCTTACTTTAACTTCCAAGATTGGCAAATCATCGGTTCCAGTCCCGAAGTGATGGTGAAAGCCGAAACAGATCCAGATGGTGGAGTGATCGCAACAGTACGCCCAATTGCCGGGACGCGTCCACGGGGTAAAACCACCCAGGAAGATGCAGCCTTAGCTCAGGATTTACTGCAAGACCCTAAAGAAATTGCCGAACATGTAATGCTTGTGGATTTAGGGCGGAATGATTTGGGGCGTGTTTGTCAAAGTGGTAGCGTCAAAGTTGATGAATTAATGGTAGTTGAGCGCTACTCCCATGTAATGCACATTGTCAGCAATGTTGTGGGTAAATTAGCAGTTGGTAAAACAGCATGGGATTTATTGAAAGCTTGTTTCCCAGCAGGTACGGTAAGCGGCGCACCCAAGATTAAGGCGATGGAGATTATCCACGAGTTAGAGTCTAGTCGTCGGGGAGTTTATTCCGGTGTGTATGGATATTACGATTTTGAAGGACAATTAAATACTGCGATCGCTATTCGCACAATGGTAGTGCATGATAATACCGTGAGCGTACAAGCCGGCGCAGGTTTGGTGGCTGATTCTGAGCCAGAGAAAGAATACGAAGAGACGCTGAATAAAGCTAGAGGTTTATTAGAGGCGATTCGTTGTTTGCGTTGAACTGGGGACTGGGTACTGGGTACTGGGTACTGGGAAATTTGTTCCAAAATTTGGGATGAGTCAGAGCAAATTTTATAATTTTTCCGCTCTTTACCCAATCCCCAGTCCCTAATCCCCAATACCCAATCCCTTTTAATGCCTGTATAGTTACTTTCACCTATAATTAATTGCACACTGGTTTTTGTTGGTTAATTCTAAAACCGGGCTTGATATAAGCATAGTAACAGTTCGATTTGCTGTATGAGAATCCAGACCAGATATTAAAAGTTGATGTATTAATAACCTTCTATTTTGAATTACATAGGTTTTACTTTGAATTGCAAGATGTTTAGAAACAATTTGTGCTACTTCTAAGCCCACGTATCCACAATACCGTGACAAATTGGGAAGCTTTATAAATCCAATCAACATCAAACTTTTTCCAAACCTAAACAGAGTTTTTTAGACAAGAGTGAAAACTGAAAAGAAGTCCTGGTATCCAAATCCAAGACCTCCATTGAAGTTACTACACACTAGAAATGAACAAACTTGCTCATCCCAATTGGCTGAAGTAAATCGCCCAAAGAATTCCAGTTACTCCAATAGCAATTAAAAGGTTAGTGAAAAATCTGCCGATTTCAATTTCTTGTCCCAGTCCCTTGTCCTCTTGACCGACTGTGAAAAACAATGACCAGGCTTGATTTGCATTGATAATCTCAAAGTTGTTGAAATCAGGTCTAAAAACAACGGGCCCAATTAAATCTTTTTTAGGGTAATCAAAATCAGTTTTCATAGTTTGCCTCTAATTATTTGTCAAGTAAGGAAAATTCGTAAATCTCAAAGTGTCTTCTCTAAAAGCTGGTTAGCCATCTAATCAAACCGTGTCCGGTGAGAACTTCCAAAACTATAAATCAGACAAAACCAATCATTGCCAAACGGCCATTGAGTTTTTCGGCATATTCGGTGAAGCCTGTCCGTAGGGTTTCATCAACATAAACCTTGGGTTCAATCGCAAATCTATTGAGTTGACCGCGTTCGTTAATGGTAAAGCCTCTATTTGTGATCTTTTACTCCCTGTTTTTGTTATCTGTAAATGAATATTAACTATTATTAAGATTTTTTACAAGTGCTTGACATAAAGGTAAAGGTAGTAGAATCCGTACTAAACAAGTAGGGTATTTTGGATTTGTGCGAGAAAGTAGGCATCGCAATATAGCGATTCTTACCTGAATTCTGGCTTCTGACTCCCCAATAAGCGGGAGTATTGCACCCAACTGAGAACCGCTATAGGTTCAATTAAGGATTGTTTACGGAAATTTGATGCGTGTAGAGATGTGCTATATCTATGCTTTTAGAAGTGAATACGCACAAAGGCATCAATTGCGTTTAATGTGACTTCAGAAAAACTTATAAGTTCTATAAACAGAAATTATCAGGGTATAACTGAGAGGGTATTGCTTATTTGTAACGAACTTGTTATGTTTCTTTACATAAAGATACAGAACCAGATAAATGCGTTAAACCACTGTTGATTAAGGCTTTCTAAATAACTATGCAGTTAAGCCTGCAATGTGCTTTGCCAAGTATCCAAACTCAACGGCAACAGAATCGCTATGCCCTTTGGTAAAGCAATCGTAAAAACTGCTGAGTGCCTTTATTAACAGCTAAACGCATTTCTCCTCCGTCTTTGCACATTTGATTTTTCACATTCGATAGAACTGTAATTTTCTTTTGGGAATTTCTGCTATGTCTTTTACCATCCAGTCGGCTCAAAGTATTTTTCCCGGCACCCTAATTGCTGACGTTGTTCCAACTGTTGTCGAATCATTCTCTCAGCTCAATGCCGAAGATCAACTAGCATTACTCTGGTTTGCCTATACCGAGATGGGTAGAAGTATTACGGTTGCTGCTCCTGGGGCAGCCAACATGATCCTGGCGCAAGGCTTACTCGAACAAATTAAGCAGATGCCTTTTGAGGCTCAAACGCAAGTCATGTACGATTTGGCCAACCGTGCTGACACTCCTCTGTGCCGTTCTTATGCATCCTTTACCGTGAACATCAAGTTGGGCTTCTGGTATCAGTTAGGAGAATGGATGGCTCAGGGAATCGTTGCTCCGATCCCAGAAGGTTACAAGCTTTCTCCGAAAGCTGCCGATGTGTTGCAAGCCATCCGCAATGCAGATTCCGGTCAACAAATTACCATCCTACGCAATACTGTAATTAGCATGGGATTTGACCCGAACGCTCCCGGTAGTTACAAAAAAGTCTCAGAGCCGGTGTCTCCTCCCACTGCACAAGCATTTCGGACTAAAGTCACTATCGAGGGCATCAACAATCCTACGGTGCTGGGCTATATCAACAACATGAATGCCAATGACTTTGATGCAGCTGTTGCTCTGTTTACCTCTGAAGGTGCTTTGCAACCTCCCTTTGAAAGACCGATTGTTAGTCAAGAGGCAATCCGCGCTTATATGCGTGAAGAGTGCCAGGGATTGAAGATGATCCCAGAGCGCGGTGTATCTGAGCCAGTGGAAGATGGGTATACACAAGTTAAAGTCACAGGTAAAGTTCAAAGCCCTTGGTTCGGTGCCAGCGTGGGGATGAATATTGCATGGCGGTTTTTGCTAGATCCCCAAGGCAAAATCTTCTTTGTAGCGATTGACTTGCTCGCTTCTCCTAAAGAACTGCTCAACCTAGCACGTAAATAGAGGGCTAGATTAGTCGCTGCTTAAGCGTGGATGAGTGAAGGAGCCGCAGCTACGCCCGTCGTAGGCATCGCCACTCTACCACGCTTATTTGATATCTTCGTGCTGCGATCGCCAAAAGGTAGTTGAAAAATCTAGCTAAAAGCCTTGAAAAGCATATCTGTCATTTAGGCTTTTCTGTCAATGCATAAGTCTAGGACTTACGCATTGACAGAGACAACTAACTGTGAATTACGTCTCGTTACAAGGCTCTAGCCTTGTAATGCTCTTGTGTCCGGCTCTGCCTCCTGGTTTGACGGGAGGCAGAGCCTAGTTGATCGCATTCCCAGGCGGCAGCCCAGGAACGAGGCAGGGCAAGACTTTTAGCTTAAAAAGCCTACTATTCACATGATGGTCAATCTGTAAAGTGCGTAAGTTCTAAAGTCTTATTTAGTTGTTAATATTTAAATAACAATATCTCTTTAGATAGAGTAACAATTTTTTCCATCTACCGATAGTAAGAGATTATCAATGACTTTTTTCAATTCCTCTGAGCCGCTCCTTCGTGAAAAACAGCCAGAGCTAGATTTTCAAGATATTCAAGGTCTAGTGTGTCTAAACTACCAAATTGGAAATTTCACCCTCTTTTCAAAGTTTTATACTCAGGTAGATCAAGCATTTATTCTCTGGGGACTAATTTCATCTGGGATTTTCGTAACCGCCCAGTTTCTACCCATTAGCTGGAGTGACCAAGCGATTTTGTGGTCAGTGCTTACCTTATTCGGTGCAGTCGGCATGGTAAGTTTAACTTGGTTTTGGGCAACTGTAGAACAGCTACGCTGGGTTGTTTATTGCTGGGCGATTTTAATCTTAGCGGGTTTAATCCTGACTGATCTGAGCATTTTTTTGGGATGGGGAGAGGTGTTGATGCGTCTGTGTCCACTGTGGTTAGGATTAAGTGCTATCGGCTACCTTTGCACTGGGGTAGGAATGCGTTCACGCACATTTGTTTTGATGGGGTTTATTCATTTGCTGGGAATCTTAGTTTTACCCTACTGCGGTGTGATGCAGTTTCTCTCAACGGGGCTAATTATGACCGTTAGTTTACTGTTACTAGCAGAATTACAGTGGGATATGCAATCTTCAAGTGATTACAACCAATTAACACCACAACAAAAGCAGTTTAACCAAGCACAGTCCCAACGGCGTCAAATGAGCAGCTAAAGTTATAAAGAATTAAAATCTTACTTTAGATAGGCTTGTCTAACAAATATACCCCTCTCTCTTGGCTAGCTAGTATTCCTACCCTAGAGTGAGGGTTTTTGACTCAACTTTTATCTATTCTAGTGAATGAAGATAAAGAATACTGTATGGGTGTTATACCGCTGTGACCCATTATCGGACATCGAAGGAGAGCGATCGCAGATGTTTGAACAGTGTAAATCAATCAAAGGCTTTGACGGTGTGGAGTTTTTGTCGCTTCCTCCACTTTATTATCACTGAGGGAAGGTTAAATTCTTCATCAGAGCGGTCTAAGGTGGTAAACGTGTAGTGTTTTTTACATTATAAACTTAGTTATGACAGTCCAATCTCCTTAATTCATTTTGAACTAAGGAGATTGGACTGTCACGGCTAGTGCAACTATCTGTAGCTGGCGTTTGTGTGTCAAAATATTCACGCCAACGACTAATTTGACCATCCCTAAAATCTACCACAATTACGTCATCAGCTTTATTACGACGACCTGTCGCCTTTTCCGTATCTTCGTAGTACCATTCTACTGCCGCCTGATTTGCTCCAACGATAATCCGCTGGATGTCTATTTTGACATCTGAATACTGTTGTTTAAAATGGCTAACTCCTTCTCGAATTTTTTCTTGCCCCCGCCAGCATTGACCAGGCACGATTAGTTCCCCATCAACCGTAAACAATTGTGCAAGAGCATCGACATCTTGAGCAACCCATGCATCTTTAGCTTTTTCTATTAATATCTGGATATCTTCTTGGTTCATAGACTGACTGGCAAATAAAGGTGTGCTAAAAGTTAAGCTAACAAATATAGTTCCTAACACTAGCCATCGAGACAACCAAACCATCTAAATTTTTCTACCCTCTAAAGTATGAAGCTATAGAGCATTTGTCACATTTAAGCAGAAGTTGTTTCCATTGCGATCGCACCTGCAAAAAATCCTGTTATGAATCCCGTTTGGTTAGGGTAAATAAAAAACTACTGTTTACCGATTGTATTACAGTTGTTTTAATCATCAAAAAGGTTGATAATATCTATATTGCAAAAGTTTTGGATTAGCATAGTAGATTATGACATTGAAAAACACCTTTGGTGAATATAGTTTTGTGACTAAAGTAGACGTTACGAATCTGGAAGCTAGTGTTGAGTGGTACAAGTCCAAGCTCGGATTAGTTCCTGAAGAAAAATATGACACTCCTACCTGGAGACAGTTTAGCCTCCCTGATATTGGGCGCGTTGCAATTGGACTCAACTTAAGTAACTCAGTTGAAGCAGGTAGTACTGTTAGTACCTTTGTTGTAAACGATATAGTTACTGCTCGTCAAAGCCTGATTGAAAAAGGAGTTGAAGTTGGGCCAATTACAGATGTCGGTCATGGAGTGCAATTATCTGTCTTCAAGGATATTGACGGAAACTTGTTGGGGCTTCGGCAGAATCCGCAGTCTTAACCATTAGCTGCTGAAATCGGCGATTAGGCAGCAACTAAACTCATGTTGTTGCTTCTTTAAAACATCCTCTTAGGGACTGACAAATAAAAAAACATCCCAAATTTTCTTGTGGGATGGGTGTCGGCACTACGTGCCGCTACGCGAACACCCGTCCCATATTCAGGGCGGGCAGGACTTCGGCGTGAGCGCTCAGTCAAACGCTGCCACCCCACAAGATGGATAATTTATTTCTTGTCAGTCCCTTAGAGGTATTTTAATTTTCTCCCTTTTTATTGAGTATAGAATCACACAAAAGATAGAGGTATTAACCGACTTAATTCGATTATTATTAAGAATATATAAAGAAATATTACAGAAAGGAGTCGGCTATTAGCATCCAATTATCAAATAATATCGTCATCCCAAAATGGCATGATTCCAACATTGCTCTGGATCTAAAACGTGCCACGGAAATTGCTGATTATTGTGCAAACAATGCCACGGCTATAGATTGCAATAGTGCTTTTCCCAAGCAGGAGTTTGAACTGATTGCTAAGGCTGGGTTGTTGGCTGCACCATTGGCGAAAGAATTAGGTGGATGGGGTGCAGGAATTGATGCTAATGTTACCTACGAGCTTTTAATCCTACTAAAGCAGATGGGGCATGGCAATCTGGCAGTTGGCCGAATTTATGAAGGACATATCAACGCCCTGCAACTGATTCAGACCTTTGGTTCTATAGAACAAATCACAAGCTGCGCCCGTGATGCCCGCGATCGCCATAAAATATTTGGCGTTTGGAATGCTGAAGCCGCTGATGGTGTCAAGGTAATCCCTTTTGAGAATGGACGTTATCGCCTAGAAGGTTCTAAAACGTTTTGTACTGGTGCAGGCTATGTTGAACGTCCTTTCGTGAATGGAGTATTGCCAGAAGGCGGTTGGCAAATGTGCATTGTGCCAATGGACGAAGTGACAACAGTTAGTGATCCATCTTGGTGGCAACCTTCTGGGATGCGAGCTACTGCTAGTTACAAAGTGGATTTTAGCGGTGTAGAGTTGGAGCAGAGCTATTTAATCGGTCAGGCAGGAGATTACTTTCGCCAACCTTGGTTGTCTGTTGGGGTGATTCGGTTTGCTGCTGTGCAACTAGGTGGGGCAGAAGCACTGTTTAACTTGACTCGTCAGTATCTCCAAAAGTTGGAATATACAAAAGATCCATATCAACAGGAACGGCTTGGCAGAATGGCGATCGCCATTGAAAGTGGTAATCTCTGGTTGCGGGGGGCTGCGGATCAAGTAGCAGCCTATGCGCCAGTATTTGGTGGCGATCCCACAGTTACTCATCCGCAAGCAGATCAACTCGTCGCCTATGCAAACATGGTGAGGACAGCAATTGAACAAATTTGCATTGATGTGATGCATTTGTGTCAACGTTCTGTTGGGACTCGCGGCTTACTACCACCAAATCCGATGGAACGCATTATCCGAGATTTGACTCTATATCTGCGTCAACCGGCTTTTGATGCGGCCTTGGCAAATGTCGGGCAGTATGTCTTGCAGCAAAGTAATCCGGCTTCAATGCTTTGGAATGATGAATAAGTTCGGCTTGATTGGATTACCACTAAACAATCCTAGTGTTTTGCCCTGGCGTTCAGTTAACGAGATCGCTTGTAGTCCGGCGCTAATCGTTGCACCTCATCCTGATGATGAGACGTTAGGTTGTGGGGGTGCGATCGCTCTGTTACGGTCTTTAAATTGTCATGTGCAAGTTTTAGTCATCAGTGATGGTACTCTTTCACACCCTCGTTCCCTGAAATATCCCGCAGATAAACTCCGATCTCTGCGGGAAGCGGAAACGCTATCAGCATTAAAATTGCTGGGTGTAGAGGTTAATGATGTCACCTTCTTGAGAATGCAGGATGGGTCAATTCCAACACAGTATCAAAGTGCAGTGGCTAGTTGTCGTGCTTACATCACAGAAATTGCCCCACAAATTATCTTTTTACCGTGGCGATATGACCCTCACGCCGACCACCGAGCGACGTGGAAGTTAATTCATGCAGTGCTGGATGATTTGCGCTTATCCCCCCGATTGATTGAGTATCCTATTTGGGATTGGGACTCAGAGCAACGGGGGAGTCTGCCCGCGTCTGTTGAGGTGACAACCTGGCGGTTAAATATTAGCACGGTGGTGGAGTTAAAACAGCAAGCGATCGCTGCTTATGGTTCCCAAATTACAGACTTAATTGATGATGATCCAGAAGGCTTTCGCCTGACTCCCGAAATGTTAGCGAACTTCACTCGTCCTTGGGAAGTTTATATAGAGGAAAACCGATGAACCCGTTACAATCCAATTCCCTACCACCCAGCTACTTTGATCAACTCTACAGCGAAGATCCTGACCCGTGGAAGTTTGAGACAAGTGTTTACGAAGCTAACAAATATGCTGCCACGATCGCAGCTTTACCCAAAGAGCGCTATCGGTCTGCCTTTGAAATCGGTGGTTCCATTGGCGTTTTAACTGAGAAGCTACAAGCGCGTTGTGACAGATTGTTCTCGGTTGATATATCAAAACTGGCGCAGGATAAAGCAAAAGAGCGCTGTCAGCATCTCTCCAATGTCAACTTCCAGATTATGTGTGTCCCAGAGGAATATCCTGATGAAATGTTTGATTTGACTCTAGTCTCGGAAGTTGGCTATTACTGGAGCTGGGAAGACCTGAAAAAATCCCAACAGTGCATTTTAGAACACCTGGAACTAGGAGGACATTTACTTTTAGTTCATTGGACACTCTATGCCCGTGATTATCCTTTAAGTGGGGATGAAGTTCACGACTCGTTTTTGGAGTTGCCCGCAAATAAACTGCGGCATTTAAAAGGTCAACGCGAGGAAGAATATCGACTTGATTTATTCGAGCGAGTCTGAGAAATAAACCACTTTGGAAGCGTCACCCTACTCTAGGGTGACGCTTTTCCTTCGCAATTACTGATATCATGTCCGCATAATTAGTTATGATTCCCACAGTCATTGCACCCCACCCCTT
>NZ_JABXKM010000226.1 GCF_017115025.1 Nostoc sp. NOS(2021)
GCAATCAATCAAGCGGATTAATAAATGGTAGATGCACCTTAATTAAATCAGAGCCATCAGCTTTTAGTTGAAGGCTTTTTTATTGCTGATATTTTTTAATTTGAGAATAAAATAATTTTGCTTAGAAGTTTAGTTTTCCCGGATATGGGAATCAATCAAGCGGATTAATAAATGGTAGATGCACCCTAATAAATTACAGCCCTCAGCTTTTGGCTGAGGGCTTTTATTATTTAAATATAGATGGCAGCAAACTGGGAGCTAACCATACTGCATAACCAATAAATCCAAACAGCAAAGTAATCAGGACAGTAATGCCGTAGCTGATGCAAATTAATAAACCGTCAGATTCGATGGTGGCAACAGTCAAAAGTAAAATACCTACAGTGGGGATGGGATTTGTAAACGGAATTGGTAATATTAGTAATATTGTTAATAAAGAGATACAAAACCCATTAATTCGCCAAATCAAAGGATTATGGGCTATTTTTGCCAATCGGGGACGGGCGATTTTCTGTAAAACTTTGGTAAGACGCCCCAAATTTTGCAAAAGTAGCTGGGCGAAGGGACGAGGAAATTTGTAGTTAGCGATTCTTTTCGGTAGCCAAGGCGATCGCCTCCCTAAAAGCATTTGCGCTGACAACAGTAAACAAGCACCACCAAAAGGGCCAGTTAATCCCGGTGGCATAGGAAATAAAAAGGGCAAAACTAATAATGTAATTACCAGGCAGAACCCTCGTTCTGAGGTTTCTGCCAGAATATCACCTAGAGTCAGCGGTTGTTCAGCTAGGCGTTGCAATAGGGACTTTATATCTTGAGAAAATCTCAGATGCATTTGGTGTGAGTTGATGCGAGTTCCCACATTTTTAGCAGAGGGAGAATTAACAATTCAAAATTCAAAATTCAAAATTCAAACATTTTAGACATTTTCAGAGGGGGATTTAAACCCCGACTGAAACTGATCGGAGGCGGAGTGGCTCCGACTCCGCGCTAGGGGTCTTAAACCCTTTGATTTACGATCAATCAATTTTAGATTTTGAATTTTGGATTTTGGATTGAAGGAAAATCTAAAATCTAAAATTGAATAACTCCTAACTCCTGATTTCTGGGGGTACTAAAACAGCTATAGCTTTAGGTATAACCCGAAAATGAGCAGGTGTGTAAGTAGTGATTTCACCATCTGTATTGATAGGGCGCGGTTTGCGAGTAGACACTTCTATTTCTTGACCTTGAAGAGAGCGTACACTCTGCCAATGTATATGTCGCCCTTGTCGCATCGCAGGGAGTAATAATATAATCTGCCACCAGTGTTCAATCTCCAAGCTATAAAGGTCTAGCCTTTGGTCATCTATTGTGGCATCGTCAGCCACTGTCATACCACCGCCGTAATAGCGGCCGTTACCCACAGCAATTTGCACTGTTTTCACGCGAACTGATTCACCATTGATCACAATCTCCGCAGTAAAAGGTCTAGCTTCCCAAATCACTTCCAAGGCAGTGGCGGCATAAGCAAATATTCCCCAACGGCGTTTGACTTCTTTGGTAAGTCGCTGGGTAATTTTTACACTCAATCCCAGACTGGCAACATTAAAAAAGTGCTTGCCGTTCACCCAACCCAAGTCAATGCGGTGTAAATTTCCATAGGCAATAATTTTGCAAGCTTCGCTGAGAGAATTCGGAATTTCCAAAGTCCTCGCTAGATCGTTGGCAGTTCCCAGAGGCAAGATTCCCAAGGGCAACTGAGTATCAACTAAAGCATCTACTGCGGCATTGAGAGTCCCATCTCCTCCACCAATGATTACCAAGTCAACTTGATGCTGATAGCGAAATATAACTTCAGCAAGATGTTTGGGGTCTTCTGTAGACTCTTCAATTAAATCAAAGCCGAGTGTCTTCAGATATTGAATCGCTTCCGACAGACCCTTTTGCCCTTGGCGGGCATGACGATTTACTAACAGCAGTGCGCGGGAACTCATGGGTAGTACCTTTTGTAGTTGATATGTCCAATTATCCGCATCCATGTATTCTGCTTGAAGTTGACTATAAGAAAGTGTTTAAGTTGTGATCACAGTTATCAAAAATTATTTTTGTCAATGCTTATTATGTTGTGCTTACTAATTTTTAATTTCTATTTTATCTAGTTTATCTCTATTAGTCCTCGGTGTGTTGATACTCACCAAATATAATTATTACTCACTAAATGACTCCTGCTTCCCCTACTTAATATTTACTTACTTAGTGCCTGACCATCTAGGCGACATAATTTTACTTGGTTGATGAGCTTCGCACCTATTCTTTCATAGAATTTGATTCCACGCTCGTTAGATACAGCTACAGTCCAATCGATTCTGCCACAGCCTTTTTCCTGCCCAATCTGGCGCAAGCGTAGCATCAGCGCTTGACCAAATCGGTGGCTTCGATGTTCAGCTTTGACATATAAATCATCAAGCCAAATTCCAGGTTTTGCTAAAAAAGTTGAATAGATAAAGTGATCTGTTTTACTCTTTGCTGCCTTTATCCACTCTTGCATTGCTGGAAGCGCCAAAACTGCCTCTACATAATCTCTAGAGACAGGATCTAACTGCACATCATAGGCTACAAACCGCAGGACAACTGGAGCAAAGTCAGCTTGGCAACCTGAAGAGAAAGATTTTCTAGTTGTAGGGTCATAAGCTTGCCAATAGATATTACCGTAGCGGTCAACCTTTTGCCAAACTTGTAATTCGTTAGGATCTGCTAGGAGTTTAAAGTAAGTCGGAAAATCACTGAAAAATTATTAGCTATCGTACTTCCTCCGCCGTTTAACCGGATTCATCCACACTTCTAAGCGACTAAACGCTTGTGAAAAAAGTAACGTCAAACATAAATAAATTACTGCTACACCCACGTAAATTTCAAAGGCGCGATAGTTATCGGCGATAATTAACTGTCCTTTACGTACCAATTCTTCAAACCCAATCACAGAAACTAAGCTTGTATCTTTCAACAAACTGATAAACTCATTACCTAAAGGTGGAATCATCCGCCGGAAAGCTTGGGGAAAAATTACATAAATCATTATTTGCACAGAACTCAAACCTAATGATTGTGCTGCTTCTGCTTGTCCTGGTTCAATCGATTGAATCCCAGCACGGACAACTTCGGCAATGTATGCGGCACTATTCAAACTTAAAGCAATTACCCCAGCAGTTAGGCGATCAAAACTAAATGTCAAACCAAGTTCTTGCAAAATTGCAGGTAATCCAAAGTAAATCATAAAAATTTGCAGCAACAAAGGCGTTCCCCGGAAAAAATCCACATACGCCCTCGCCACCCAACGCACAGGTGCAATATGAGAAAGGCGTATAATTCCAATCAGGGAACCCCCAATTAAACCAAACACTACAGAAATTATCGTCAATTGCAACGTTACTAAAGCTCCCTGTAATAAAGTCGGAAAAGCCTGCAAAATTACGCCAATTGAAGTTAATATTTTAGGTTTGCCAGCGTTAGTTTGATTCTCAAATGGTGATTTAACTGGTAATGATGGCGGCTCGGTTTTAAACCATTTTTGGTAAATTTTGGCATAAGTACTATTTTTCAGTACCCTATCCAAACCGTCATTTATTAATGCCAAATTCGGCGAATTTTTAGCTGTAGCAATCCCGTAAAACTCCTCCGTCAGCAATTGCTGTACTATTTTAATTCCCTGAAGATTGCCCGTATTAATGGCATATAAAGTCACTGGAGCATCATTGATTACTGCATCCACATTACCATTGAACAATTCTTGCAGGGCTAGAGGTGCTGAATCAAAACTGCGAATTTGCACTCCAGGAATACTCTTAGCTTTTGCAGCCCCAGTTGTACCAATTTGTACCGCAATTTTTTTATTTTTGAGACTGTCAAAGCCAGTAATATTTTGATTATCTGCGCGGATGGCGATCGCTAACCCAGCCTTAAAATAAGGACGGGAAAAAGCAATCGTCTTCGCCCTCTCCTGTGTAATCGTGATCGAACTAATCGCCGCATCTACCGTTTTGGCTTGCAAAGCTGGGATAATGCCATCAAAAGGCAGACTTTGAAAATCAACTTTAAAGTTAGCAGAGGAAGCGATCGCATTCATTAAATCAATCGAAAAACCTTGTAACTCACCACCTTTTCCTTGAAACTCAAAAGGTGGAAACGCCGGTTCCGTAGCAACCCGTAGAGTTTTCCCCGCACTAGGATTCACCCCACAGCCAGCCAGTAACAAACAGCTAAAACCTACAACCACGCACCAGCGCAGCCAAGGCCCAAAATCAAATTTAACCATATTATTATTTTCTCTCCCTCTCTGCGCCCTCTGCGCCTCTGCGGTTCGTCAAAAACCTTACAATCAACTGTAGAGCAGCTTGACACAAGTAATGAACAATACCACCCCCGCCATTATTTTTGACAATATCGAAAAAAACTTTGGTTCCCTAAAAGTCCTCAAAGGAATCACAGGCGAAATCAACCGAGGAGAAGTCGTTGCAGTTATCGGTTCCTCCGGCTGTGGTAAAAGTACCCTACTACGCTGCTTTAACCGCCTAGAAACCATTGACAACGGGCGTTTAATAATCAACGGTATCAACTTATCCCGCCCCACTGTCAACTATAGCCAACTGCGGCAACTACGAACACAAGTAGGTATGGTTTTCCAACAGTTCAACCTGTTTCCTCATCTCAGCGTCCTGGAAAATATGACACTCGCCCCCCGGAAAGTATTGGGTAAAACACCGAAGGAAAGCGCCCAACTAGCGGGGTTATATCTCGAAAAAGTCGGCTTATTTGACAAAGCCTCTGCTTATCCCGAACAACTTTCTGGCGGACAAAAGCAACGAGTAGCGATCGCGCGTAGCTTATGTATGAATCCCCAAATCATGCTATTTGACGAACCCACCAGCGCCCTAGATCCCGAACTCGTCGGCGAAGTTCTGCAAGTGATGCAGCAATTGGCAGCAGAAGGCATGACAATGGTGGTTGTCACCCATGAAATGCAATTTGCGCGGGAAGTAGCCCATCAGGTGATATTTTTAGATCAAGGTATTGTCACAGAACAAGGTTCAGCTTATGAAGTTCTCACCAATCCCCAAAGCGATCGCCTACGTATTTTCCTCAGTCGCCTTCAAATAATTCGTAATTCGTAATGACGCTCTCTACGAGACGCTAAAAGCGAACGTGGACTCGCTACCGCTACGCTAACGTAATTCGTAATTAAAGACTTATTTTAAACTCCCCACTCCCCACTATTTAAAGGTACTCGCGTAAGAAATCAAAGGGATCATCTTCCCAACAAGGTTCAGGTATCAGCCAAAACAAACTACAGCTGATGTCGGCTTCAATTTCATCACCATCATCTCTGTCAAATAGTTCTATCAAAGCTGTCCAATCACGTTCTCTCAGAAACGTTAACGATGGGGCATATACCTGGAGATTATTTGAGTAATTCACACGCAAAGTTGTGCTTTACAGCCGTAAAAAGTTAGTATTTTTTTTTGTAAAAAATCAGATTCTAGCTTTGACAACGGAAGTTAAATGGTTATTTTGATACTATTAAATATGGACTACTCTCATAAGTGTCTCACAATTTAAATAGGACTGCTATAGTATTTATTACATAATTACAAGCTGAATTTACTCAGACTGGAAAAATCCTTGAGGCTGCGACTCGACTAATTCCACGCCAAAGACTTCCGCAAAGGACTGCGCTACATAAAAACGTATTTCTTGACAGGTAATGCCTGGAATCCATTCGGCTAAACTGCCTACAGGTTTATCAGAAATACCGCAGGGTATAATGCGCTCAAAGCCTGTCATGTCTGGACAAACATTTAATGCAAAGCCGTGCATGGTAATCCAACGGCTAACTTTAATACCAATAGCCGCAACTTTTCGCCCTTGTAACCAAACGCCAGTAAAAGCTGGAATTCTTTCTCCCTGCAACCCATAAACTGCCAATACGCGAATTATTACTTCTTCGAGTTGCCGTAAGTACCAATGAAGGTCTTTACGATAACTTTGCAGATTTAAAATTGGATACCCCACCAGTTGACCGGGACAATGGTAAGTAACCTCGCCGCCTCGTTCAACTCTATGCACATCATATTCACCTTTGTCAATATCAAATTTGAGAAAATCTGAGTTTGCTCCTTGCCCCAGAGTGTAGACAGGTGGATGTTCTAGCAAAATTAACACATCATCTAGACTGGGGTCATGGATGCGCTTAGTGACGAGCGATCGCTGCCATCCATGAGCTTCTAAGTAAGGCATTAATCCTTGGTTATACAGCAAACAACGGTTTTTGTGTGGTTCAATACTATGGATCATGCCAAAAATCAATTGGGATTGGGAACGAAATATATTTCAAGTTACAGGATTGCAGTCAACAAATGTTAAGCTTTGCAAAGGATTTTAAAGGAAAGTCAAGGGAAGCTGCATTAGAAAATACAAAGTGCTAGCTTGAAAAGATAACCTCAATAGGTTTTAGGAGGAATTTTCTGCAATAAGCATCATGCCAAGACAATAAAGACGAATGTACTGGCTGATGAGTCTCATAACATTGTTGGCATTTCAAACAGAATCAAACTTCCACAAAGATTTGTATTATTGAACAACAGCAAGCAAACCTCAATCGAACACAGAAGGAGCAACTATCAACAGTTCTGTAAGCGTTGCTTTATTGGAGAAGGTAGTCACGGGAGCTACCACTCAGATTTCCTCACCCAAGAGTTTTAGGGACTTCCAATTGGATATCAGCGCAGAGATGAGGAGGGAAATCAAGGGTATACTTGACAACAACTTAGATGCAGCAAGCTTAGAGACAGCTTAACAGCAGTACATACAATATAGTTCACAATTTGTTTTGGCGGGAGTAATAGACCTTACCGCAACTTCTTTTCATACAAAGCAAATTCACACATTCAAATATTCAGCGGGAGAGTTTACATGAAGCTTGTCATCCACAGCAAAAATATTGAAATCACCGATGCAATTCGTGAGTATGTACATCAAAAGATTGAAAAATCAGTTAGTCACTTTCAGAGCATTACAAATGAAGTGGATGTGCATCTTAGCGTAGCCCGTAATCCCCGAATTAATACTAGACAAGCAGCTGAAGTAACTATTTATGCTAATGGTAGCGTTATCCGTGCCGAGGAAAGCAGCGAAAACCTCTATGCCAGCATTGACTTAGTTGCAGATAAAATTGCCCGTCAACTGCGGAAATACAAAGAACGGCGTCAAGACCAGAAAACTCATGCCCAACCAACAGAAGTAGTTGTTACAGAGTCGGTAGTCACAGATTTAATTGGCGATCGCACTCCCGAATTGCCCAATGAAGTCGTTCGCACCAAATATTTTTCCATGCCGCCGATGACCCTTGCAGAAGCCCTGGAACAACTGCAACTCGTGGGACACGACTTTTATATGTTCCGCAATTCTGAAACTGGAGAGATTAATGTAATTTACGAACGCAACCACGGCGGCTATGGTGTGATCCATCCGCGCAATAGTAACGGTCATACCAACGGCCATAATGGCAAGGCAACCCACGCTAATATTATCATGCCGGAAAAATCGCACTCGAATAAATAGGGAGTAGGGAGTAGGGAGTCGGGAGTCGGGAGTAGGGAGTAGGGAGTCGGGAAGAGTTTATCAATGCTCATTCCGCACTCCCCATTCCCCGTTACGCACTCCCCATTCCCTTATTTTGCAAGTTGTTGCAAACTTTTCAGCGCTTCCTCAACATGACCTTTAAAGTTAAACATTGAATCAAACACGTATTGCACAACTCCCTGTTGGTCAATGACGTAAGTAACGCGACCAGGGAATAAGCCAAAGGCTGCTGTTGCGCCATATAGCTTCCGCACTTGGTCGCCTTTGTCAGTTAACAAAGTAAAAGGTAGATTGTGTTTCGCAGCAAATCGTTGGTGAGATTCACTGGAGTCAGCACTCACGCCGAGAACTTCAGCGCCAGCAGTTTTAAAAACTTCATACTGATCGCGAAAGGCGCAAGATTCAGCCGTACATCCGGGTGTGTCGTCTTTGGGATAAAAATATAGGACAACAGCTTTTTTGCCGCGAAAATCTTGGAGGCTAACTGTTGAGCCGTTTTGAGCGGGTAGACTGAAATTAGGAGCGGTATCTCCAACTTTGATGGGCATAGGTATTCAAAAATCTAAAATTTGTGTGCTTTAAATAACTATTATCATAATTCACAAATTTTTATCACTTAATAACAAATTATGATCCCTTAATTCTATATTTAGAGTTTATTTATTTTTACGGTCTAAGTATATCTTGAAGCCCAATCCACTGCCAAATCCGCCGCCAAATATGATCAGGATTTTCAGAATATCCTGATAAACAGCCACGTCTTTATTGACCAGAAAAACCGTTAAAAACACGAAAACAGCCACAAAAATACAAATAGCGACTAAATTATACTTTCTTGCTTCTTGTGCGTCTACAAATGCTCTTTCACTATCTTTTTCTACGCTTTCAAGTATTTTTGTTATGTGTTGTTGATTAATTTTATCTATAATTGGTGAAATAGACGAACCAGAGAAGCGACCCATAGAAAGAAATGTTCTTATTTCCTTCTTGATTTCTGGTGGAAGATTTAAATTTTTTAATTCTTCAGGGAGTTTTTCTATATATTCACTTTCTTGCTCATCTTTTTGTTGATCAAATTCTTTATTAGATTCATTTTCTTGATTAGACATAATGATATAAACTTCAAAAATTGAGAGCTAGTTGCCTTTGAAGATAGACTTCACTTTGTCGTAATATATTTATCTATAGTAGACGAAAGTTTCGATTCCCAAAAATTTTTTATTTTCTGCTCAAAAGCATCTTTAACTCTACCTTCTATCTCATTTTCAATAAAAATAGAGCAAGCATAACGAACTAAAGCTTCAAATGCTTCATCACTAATTTCTCCATTCATATTCAAATACGAAAAAAAAGATAATATGCTTTTAAGCCTTACTATATTTGAGACTGAAAAATCAACATTAGTCAATTCTACACCTTTGCTTGGTGCTGAATTTGATATTACCGGAATTTTTTTGTCTTTTAAAAACACAGGAAAACTTTCCAAATTCATCTTTTGTCAATATTATCAAAACTCGTTTTAAATATATGTTAAATTTTAACCATAAGGCTAAAAAACTTTACCCTTAATTTAGATTATATTATATTTATTAAATAATACAGATGTATTAAAATGAGCCAAGTTTGAAGAAATTTGTATCCAAGTATATAAATTTTGCTTGATTACCTGCATCAAGCGGGGTAGCTTAGATACTCATCTAACATAAAATTCCGTTTATGCGCCTGACTTCACTAGATGTTTTTCGCGGCATTACGATCGCTGGAATGATTCTCGTCAATATGGCGGGTGTCGCAGATGATGTATATCCTCCCTTAGCCCACGCCGATTGGCACGGCTGCACACCAACTGACTTGGTATTTCCCTTCTTTCTCTTCATTGTCGGTGTAGCGATGACTTTCTCGCTGTCAAAGTACACCGAAGGTAATAAACCAACCTCAGCTGTTTACTGGCGCATCTTACGCCGCGCCGCCATTCTTTTTGCCTTGGGATTGCTACTAAATGGCTTTTGGAATCAGGGTGTTTGGACTTTTGACTTAAGTAGTATCCGCATTCTGGGAGTGTTGCAACGCATCAGCATTACCTATCTGCTGGCTTCCTTGGTAGTTCTTAACCTTCCGCGTAAAGGTCAATGGATACTCGCAACAGTGTTACTCATTGGCTACTGGCTAATAATAATGTATCTACCAGTGCCGGATTATGGTGCGGGAGTTTTGACGCGGGAAGGTAATTTCGGCGCTTATATTGACCGCCTGATTATTCCCAAAGCACATCTATATAAAGGTGATGGTTTCAACTTTATGGGAGATCCAGAGGGACTGTTCAGTACAATTCCGGCGATAGTAAGCGTTCTTGCTGGCTACTTCACTGGAGAATGGATACGCAGCCAACCTGTACAGTCACGTACAAGTATAGGGTTAGGATTATTTGGAGTTGGTTGTTTAATTATCGGTTGGGCGTGGGGGTGGACATTCCCCATCAACAAAAAGCTGTGGACAAGTTCCTATGTAGTCTTCACCAGTGGTTGGGCGTTACTTTTGCTAGCAGCTTGTTATGAACTCATCGAAGTACGGCTGAATCGTCGCTGGAGTAAACCTTTTGAAATTATGGGCTTAAATGCGATCGCTCTTTTCGTTCCATCCGTTTTGTTAATTAAAATCTTAGTCAAAACCACTATTGGCACAGGCAAAGATGCTCCCAGTACTTACAATTGGATTTACCAGAATTTTTTCGCATCTTGGGCGGGAGTCCTGAATGGTTCCCTGTTGTTTGCCATAGTCACCGTGTTGTTGTGGTGGGCTGTTGGTGTTCTGATGTATCGACAACGTTGGTTTCTCAAAGTGTAATATGATATCCAGCAAATCATCCGTAATTAGTCAATTGCGAGTGAAACGACGCAATCGCAAGGTTTTTTTTGGGCTTGTTTCCCTACCCTGCGGGAACGCTGAGAGCGAACGATCGCAATGACAGTTATTTGGGCGGACATGATATCAACTCTGCGTTTTTCTGTCAAACGCAAATATGCAAAGTTTTTATTTGCGTAAGTCCTAAAGGGGTTGGGGGATCTGAGTGCGTAAGTCCTGTTTACGTTGAGCGTTAGCTAGGTTACAACAGGTATTAAGTAATCAATTTTTAACACTCAAGGAACAAAGACTATCGCAGCGTTATCTATACTATTGATAAACTCATTTCCGTTCTTCTTAGGGAACTGATCGAAGTTCTGATGTGTGACAACAAGCCGCTTCTAAAATTCCGAATAAAGAAGCGTCTACAAACTTCTCTGTGTGTTGAAAATTCTTACTTATTGTAATTCACTAAATTAATCCATAAAAAAAATTGTGAGGTAATGAATGCATCGCATTAGATTTTGGGTATTTTTGCCAGTTACCCTGATATTTGGCTGCTCAAATCAAGTGTTTCAATCTAACCCGTCTGTGACAAAATCTAACCCAGCAGTAGTTAAACCAGCTAGTCCAACTTTATTAGCAAAGGCGAGTTATCTTTCACCCCTGGAACAACAGGTAATTGTTGAAACAAATAAAGTACGAACAAATCCCAAGGCATATCTCCCGATTCTGGAAAACTATAAAAAGCGCTTTGAGGGGAACCGAGTCAAAATTTCTAATAATACCTATTTGCGAACTCAAGAAGGAGTCAAAGCAGTCGATGAGGCGATCGCATTTCTGAAATCTGCTCGTCCTGTGGGAGCGTTGACTGCATCTAAGGGTATGTCTTTAGGAGCAAAAGACCACGTTAAAGACCAAGGGCCAAAAGGTGTCACAGGTCATGATGGTAGCGATGGTAGCAACCCCTTTACTCGCATCAACCGCTATGGTACATGGCAAACAACCGCAGGCGAAAATATCAGTTATGGCCCAAACACTGCCCAAGATATCGTCATGCAGTTAATTATTGATGATGGTGTGCGCGATCGCGGTCATAGAAAAAATATTTTTAATGGTGCTTTTAAAGTGTCTGGTGTTGCTTTTGGAATTCACAAATCATATAGAACAATCTGTGTAATTGACTATGCTGGCGGGTATAGGGAAGATTAACAATTCAAAATTCTTTCATTAAAGACATTTTCAGACTCTTATTTAAACCCTGACTGTAGCAAGATCCCGCAGGGTAACTGAGCGGAGGCGGAGCCACTCCGCCTCCGCGTTACGTGTAGACGTAGCGCAAAGTCTGAGCGGAGGTTTGCGACGCTCGCGGACTCGCTCTCCCTGGCGCTATCCGTTGGCGCAGCCCGCCGCAGGCATCAGAACTTTGTAACAGAGGGGTCTTAAACCCTTTAATTTACAATAATTTGTGATACAGATGGCTTTTGGTGACTGATAACACTGATCGCTATTTTCAACCAATCAATATAAGTCTGTTCTCTTCGGAGAACTAACTCCAGCACGAGCCTTTGCATCACCTGCTCACGGTTGGCAGACTCATTACCGAGTGATGGCAAATCGATGGTTTCACATTCTGCAAGCTTTTTGCTTCGAGCCGCCATTTGTTGCTCCAGTACGTGAATAATGGTTTCATTCGACAACTGATCTGCAAAATGCAACTGGAGAAGCAAAGGTTCTCGGATAGTTGGTAAGGGCTGATGAGTCGCAAGCCATCGGGCGAATTCGGCTTTCCCTGGCTCCGTCACACTGTAGACTTTGCGGTTGGGGCGATCGCACCCAATCTCAATCTTACAGGTAATCCAGCCTTGCTCAACTAGCTTATCAAGAGTTCTGTAAATTTGTGCCTGGTCTGCTGGCCACAAATGGGCAATGCATTGATCAAAGCAGCTCGTTTTCAGGTCGTAGCCCGTCATTTCTTGCTGCTGAAGAAGACCTAAAATTACATATGCTAGGGACATGAAGACTGTTTTCCCATAATTGGCATTTTCTCGATCGGTTCTACACTATGTACTTGTTATAAGTTTATGCTAATATGTGATTAATCCAATATAAGATATAACGGTTATAAAAAGATATGTTGATTACAATAGACTTCTTGCATAAATCAAAAAAAGAACCCCACCCCGCCTTTGACTTACGT
>NZ_JABXKM010000307.1 GCF_017115025.1 Nostoc sp. NOS(2021)
AGGGGAAGAAAAAATAACTAATTAATTAATGCCCAATGCCCAATGCCCAATGCCCCATGCCCAATATTTAATACTTCTATGCCTTGGTCTCGAATTATTAGTGGAATTGTTGCGATCGCTCTTGCTCTTTCTGTTACCCTTTTGGGGGGTTGGTACTTTACCATCATGTTTGCGGTTATCGTCTTTTTGGGTCAACAGGAATATTTTAATTTGGTGCGAGCCAGAGGCATCGCTCCCGCCGCTAAAACCACTATGGCTGTCAGCCAAGTCTTGCTGGTGATTTGTACGCTAGATGGCAGTTTAGCTGACGCTGTGATGCCAATAGCTGGTACACTTATTTGTTTTTACCTGCTGTTTCAGCCCAAATTTGCCACGATCGCTGATGTTTCCGCTTCTATTATGGGGCTATTTTACGTAGGTTATTTACCGAGTTACTGGGTGCGCTTACGAGCAATTGATAGTGCTGCTTTTAGCAATCTCCCTTTCGGAGGATACTGGCCCACAACCTGGACAGATTTCTGGGAAAAAGCAAATTCCGCTTCTTTACCACAAGGTTTTACAGCAACACTGCTGACTTTTTTGTGTATTTGGGCAGCTGATATCGGTGCTTACACCATTGGCAAATTCTTTGGGAAAACTCGTCTGTCTGAGATTAGCCCCAAAAAAACTGTAGAAGGTGCTGTCTTTGGCATCATCTTCAGTGTTGCTGTAGCCATAGCAGGAGCCTATTATCTCCACTTGCCCAAATCCCCCTTCACTGGTTTAGCATTGGGTTTGCTGATTGGCATTGCTAGCATTTTAGGGGATCTTACCGAATCTATGCTCAAGCGGGATGCTGGAGTCAAAGATTCTGGGCAGTTAATCCCCGGTCACGGTGGTATTTTAGACCGTACTGATAGTTATATTTTTACAGCTCCTTTAATTTATTATTTTGTGACGCTATTGTTGCCGCTTCTATAAGTGAGCATGGCATTGGGCATTTCAATTTTGGATTTTGGATTGACGATAGTGGAGCGTAAAGCCTTCTCTACGAGAGGCAACGCATAAAGGCATAGCAACTCTACCAGACGCACTCGCGTTCGCTTAGAGCGAGTCTGCGTACCCTTACAGGGAAGCAAGCTACGCCTTGGTCTCGTAGAGAGCGTCTTTTGGATTAAATTTCAATTCTTTAATCCAAAATCTAAAATCTAAAATTCTTACTCCCCACTCCCCACTCCCCTTGTTTCGATAGGCGCTGTATTATTTAAAATAATGTATTAGCATTTTTTTATTTCTAATCATCAAGGATTAACGTTAATCCGCCCACGACACACCAGCTTGCCTGGGATCAGCGTTAGTTCTTGAATATCGACATCTGAGCCAAGATCCAGATTGTACTCATGATTGTCTTCTAATATATCTCCCTGGTCAGGCTTGATTTGGATATGTGCCACTTGCAACTCATGCCCACTGAGTAACTGTAAGCCCAGACAAATCTCTAGAGGTGTTGTTTCACTATTGGTTACTTTCACGCCTCGCAGTATAATTTGATTGTTATCAAGGATAATTTCTTGCCAATTAATTGGTTCTAACTGTGGGTAATGTGTTGGTAAAACCTTAACCAGTAAATCGCTCAAAGCAGTAGATAATAAGTCAGATGAGAGAGAAGCATTGAGATCCTTCTCGTCTACGATCAAATCGCCAACCACTGGTACTGTTTCTAACAGTCGCAGGGGCTGTCCCTTGAGTACCGAGCCAATATTTATCCGAATATTTTCTGCTATTAATTGAATTTGTGTAATCAGGAGACCTTGATAAACTGCATGAGTAGCAAAAATAGATACCGAGGGGATGCGTCCAGAGAAAAGTTGGCGATCGCTCGCTTTAATCTCCACTTCTAATTCTGATATTTGGCTCACTTGCGCTCTCAACCAGAGCTTTAGTGCTGTTGTCAGTACCTGCGTAATTATGCGGATTTTCTTTGCACTTGTTGTTTGGGAATTTTGCTCTGGCATCTAACCAATCTAATTAAACAAGCTTTAAATGTAACATTTATGCCTACTAGGGACAAAATGCAAATATCATTTAATTGTTAACAGTAAATAAGCAATTTACACATGGAGGCACGGTTACAAAAAATTCTCGCTCAATGGGGTATCGCCTCACGTCGTGAAGCCGAAGAAATGATTAGGGACTCACGGGTGCAGATCAATGGGATATTGGCACATTTAGGTCAAAAAGTTGATCCCGAAAAAGATGCGATCGCAATCGATGGTAAACCGGTATCCGAAAAGCAGCGTCCGCCTTTAATATATCTATTGCTGCACAAACCAGCGGGAGTGGTTTCGACTTGCCACGATCCTCACCGCAGACCAACAGTCCTCGATTTACTACCGAAAGAATTACGAGAGGGTTCAGGTATTCACCCAGTTGGACGTCTAGATGCAGACTCTACAGGAGCATTAATCCTGACCAATGACGGAGAACTGACATTTGGACTAACCCATCCACGTCACAGTATTTCCAAAACATATCGTGTTTTGGTCAAAGGACATCCTCCAGAAGCGGTACTGCAAATGTGGCGTCAGGGTGTGATGTTGGAGGGTAGAAAAACCAGGGCTGCTAAGGTACACCTCATAGAACGTTGTACCGAGCAAAGCTTTTTAGAAATAGTGTTGCAGGAGGGAAGAAATCGCCAAATTCGCCGTATAGCCCAACAGTTAGGATACCCAGTAATCAAGCTGCATCGGACTGCTATCGGTCTAATTCAATTACAAACTTCAAAAGAACCCTTTTTAGATGAGGGTGAATATCGTTCTCTCAAAGATTATGAGATTCACTTTTTGCAAGAGCAGATAATACAACCTAATTATTGATTCAGTGGAATTAAGGAGCGTCAGTAGGCATGAAATGGCCAAGAAAGAAGAATAATCACCAGCCATCACTTTCATTAGAACAACAACGATCTGAAAAGTTGGTACAATTAGGCGCTCAACTTTGGGCATTGCGTCAAGAACAGGGTCTATCTCTAGAACAAGTGGTTGTATTGACCAGGATTCCCCAGCGATTATTGCAGGCAATCGAAGAAGGTAATTTAAACGAACTGCCAGAACCAATCTATATTCAGGGTTTGATCAGGCAATTTGCCGAAGCACTAGGCTTGAATGGAGTAGAATTTTCTGGCACTTTTCCGATCAGTTCTGCACGAGTGGACTCCCAAGGTATGGGGAATAGATCATCCCTTAGTCAACTACGTCCGATTCATCTTTACTTTCTTTACATATTGCTAATTTTCTGCTCTGTAAATGGCTTATCTCAGTTATTAAATAACGCTGTACTACAAGCAAGTAATAGCCAAAACCAGCCATATCAAAAACAAAAATCCGTTGTTAAACCAGAACTAGCCCAACGAAAAGAGTCAGTTAAGGCTCAACCGATCAGCGATCCCCTTAACGGCGTTCAACAGGGACAGGCTGTACAGATTGGTGTCACCTTGAAAGCGTCATCTTGGATTCGTGTAGTAGCCGATGGCAAAACCGAGTTTGAAGGTATTCTGCCAGAGGGAACTCACCGAACTTGGAAAGCCCAACAGCAACTGACAGTGAAAACTGATAATGCTGGTGGTGTGTTGATGAGCGTCAATCAAGAGAAAGCTAAAGAAATGGGAGAGCCTGGGAAGGAGGAAGAAATTAGGATTGCTGCTAAACCTAAGTTTTGAGATGAGGCAGAAATCAATTCAAAATTCAAAATGACGCTCGCAGACTCGCTAACGCTACGCTAACAAAATTCAAAATTGTACCCTTACAGGGAAGCAAGCTACGCGCAGCTTCTCGTAGAGAAGAAAAAGACTGAGGGAGATGAGGGAGATGAGGAAGATGGGGGAGTGTTTTTTCCCTTGCTGCCTCATCTCCCCATCTCCTCACTCATCACTCCCCACTCCTCAAATTGCTTGTGGGGCGCGTCCATTAAGTCTGGTAAGAACTTTCAAGCGATCGCCTAATTCCTCTGTCAACGCTGCTGCTTGATAGCGCCACTCCCAGTTACCCTCTGCAACACTGGGAAAATTCATCCGCGCTTCGTTTCCTAAGCCCAAAACATCTTGCAAGGGAATAATCGCTTGGTTGGCTATGGAACTCAAAGCTAGGCGAATTAAATCCCAGTGAACGCCTTCAGGACTAATAGAACCTAAATAAAGTAACAGGTTTTGCTTTTCGTTATCGTTAGCCGTGTTGAACCAGCCTACAGTTGTGTCATTATCGTGAGTGCCGGTATAAACTACAGCATTTCTTGGGTAATTGAATGGTAAAAATGGATTAGCGGGATCAGAACCAAAGGCAAACTGCAAAACTTTCATCCCAGGAAATTCATACTTGTCTCGCAGCGCATCTACCTCTGGTGTAATTACTCCCAAATCTTCCGCTAAGACGGGTAGCTTGCCCAACTTCTGCCTAATCACTTCAAAAAAAGCATCTCCAGGCGCTTCCACCCATTTACCATTCATGGCAGTTTCTTCACCTTGAGGCACAGACCAATAAGCCTCGAAGCCCCGGAAGTGGTCAATGCGAATTATATCTACATAATCCAGCATTGCCTCAAAGCGCTGTACCCACCATTTAAAGTCTTGTTTTTGCAATTCCTCCCAGTTATAAACCGGGTTGCCCCACAATTGACCGGTGGCGCTAAAGTAATCTGGTGGAACTCCTGCCATTTGGGCAGCAACTCCTGTCTCTTCGTCTAAGCAAAAGATGTCGGGATGCGCCCACACGTCGGCACTATCATGAGCTACGTAGATGGGGATATCGCCGATAATGTCAATACCGCGCATGTTGGCGTAGCTTTTCAGGTCTGACCACTGCCGGAAAAACTCAAATTGGACAAACTTGTAATAAAAAATCTCTCCGTTGAGCCGATCCTCTACCTGAGCTAATGCTTCCGGTTCCCGCTTGACAAGTTCTCGCTCCCATGTATGCCAGCTTGCATTCTCGTGAGCATCTTTCAGCGCCATAAATAAGGCGTAATTATTTAGCCAATAGGCTTTACTGTCGCAAAAACCTTCAAACTCTTTATGCTGGATAGGCGTAGCATTCGCTTTAAAGTTTTCACAGGCTTTTTTGAGTAGCCCAATCTTAATCGGCACAACCTGCTCGAAATCTACCTTTTCTACCGGAAATCCTGGTAAATTAGCAAAGTCTTCTTCAGCTAGCAAACCCTCTTCTAGGAGTTTTTCGGGGCTAATCAGCAGAGGATTTCCCGCCATTGCGGAGTAGCACATATACGGGGAATTCCCGTATGCAGTGGGCCCCAAGGGTAAAACTTGCCAATATTGTTGATGGCTCTCTTTGAGAAAATCAATGAAGCGATAGGCTTCTAAGCCTAAATCTCCAATACCAAATCGACTGGGAAAAGAGGTAGGATGCAGCAAAATGCCACTGGATCTAGGAAAAGGCATATTTAACCTGAGTTATGGGAAGAAGCGATCGCATCAATCTATCATGCTACGTTCAGCTTTGAAAGCTGTCGATAGTAGGGAGAAATCAATTCAAAATTCAAAATTCAAAATTCAAAATTGCATGATTTACCGAAATCCTACACCAACAGTTGATATCATCATTGAATTAGTAGATCGACCTCATCGGCCAATAGTGTTAATTGAAAGACATAATCTACCTTTAGGTTGGGCTATTCCTGGTGGTTTTGTAGATTATGGGGAAGCGGTGGAAGTGGCGGCGCGGCGAGAAGCTGAGGAAGAAACGGGTTTGCAGGTGGAGTTAGTTGAACAATTACTGGTGTATTCTGACCCCGATCGCGATCCGCGTCAGCATACGATTAGTATTGTGTTTTTGGCGACAGCTACGGGGGAAGTTGTGGCTGGGGATGATGCTAAGGGTGTAGGAGTTTTTGAGTCTTGGCGAGTGCCTGGTAATTTATGTTTTGACCACGATCGCATTTTGCGGGATTATTGGCGATATCGGCATTATGGGATACGTCCGAGGTTGGGGTAAGAGGAACGAACCGCGTTCGCGTTAGCGTCTCCCCTTGGGAGAAGGACGCAAAGGGCGCAAAGGAAGAGGGGAGAGGAATATCTCGAATTCTCCACCATGCAGTTTGCATAAATGTTCTGTAGGAATCGGTTGGTTTTGTGAGGATGTCAAAGCCAAGATTCTAATGCTAAGGCTTGCACCTGTTGTATCCTTTGAAAATCGCTGTCTTCTGAGACGACTGTGAGGTTATAGTGCAGAGCAGTTGATGCTATCCACAAGTCGTTATCGCTAAAACCCAAATCTTGAACTGTAAACTTTCTACGCTTTGCTTTGTCTTTGGGGCCAAAATGTTCGACAATTTCCCCTTTGAGGCTACCGTAAACATCGGCAACCCCTCCACTAATGGGATAAAGGTCAATGGTTTGCAGAAAAGTTCTGACAAAGCGAAGATTTGCTTCTTGTTGAGAAGACTTTTGCACCATGTAAAGGAGTTCACCTTGCACAATAACGCTAGTTGCAACTCCTAAGCCGATGTGTTCTTGTAACCGACGAATGATGTTTGTTTCTCCGAAAATGATCCGGCTACAATGATTGGTATTTAGGAGGTACATTACTAAAATTCAGCCTGGGATCGGGTTTGGTAAACAAGCTCCAAGCACTCCTCAAAATCATCACCTTGCCAGGTTCCGGCAAATTTTAGCAAGTCTTCTGCTTTGGAGCCTCTCAGAATTGGTGTTGCTTCTTCTATTTCCGGTTTTGTTTGATGATTGGAAGTATGATCATTTTTTTCCGTTGACAGGTTAAGAGATATTTCCTCGGTTGTTGGTTTTGTTTTGAGAAAACGCAAAAAATCTAGCGTTTGAGCTAGTAGAACATCTGAGGACGATTCAATTTCTTGGAGTAGTAGCTCTTTAATATTCATTCTGGTTTATTCATAAATGATGTTTTGCCGTCTGTCGTAACAGTATTATACGAGTGCGATCGCGATGCAGACCTGACGGCATTATGGGATACGTCCGAGGTTGGGGTAGGAGGAACGAACCGCCAAGGCGCAGAGGGCGCGAAGGAAGAGGGGAGAGGAATATCTGTGACACAAAGTTTTTGTGATTATACTGTGTCAATGGTATTCAAAGGTGCATTATGGACGCTGAAGAACTTTTAGAGAAATACGCCGCAGGACAAATACAATTTCACAACGAGAATCTTAGAGGAGTAGACCTCAAATATGCAAATCTGAGTGGAATAGACCTAAAAGGTGCAGATTTGACGGGAGCGGATTTAAACGATGCTAACCTGAGTAATGCTTCTCTTCAAAGTACTAACCTCACTAGGGCATCTTTAAGAGGTGCAAATTTGAGTAGTTTGGTGAAAAGTTCTAGTTTAAATTTCAGTTGGGCAGACCTAAGTAGTGCTGACTTGAGTAAAGCAACCCTGGATAGCGCTAACTTTAGTAACGCCGACCTAAATGATGTCAACTTGAGTGGAGCAAACTTGAGTGGTGCTAATTTCGGTAACGCTAACCTGGATAATGCTAACTTGAGTGGAGCAAACTTGAGTGGCACTAATTTGAGTAACGCTAACTTAGATAACGCCAACTTGAGTGATGCTACACTCAATTCTGCAAACTTAACTGACGCATCCTTGAATGAAGCAAAAGTCGTTAGAGCTAACCTTACTAGTGCTAATTTAAGTGGGGCTAACTTGTTTGGATCTGATTTGAGTCAAGCAAACCTAACTCATGTGATACTCAAAGATGCTAATTTGCAGAGAGCCAAGATTCGGGGTGTTAATTTATCTCAAAAGGATTTGTCAGGTATGAATCTGGCTGAAGCTGATCTAGGTGCAGCAAATCTCATAGGCGTAAATTTCAGAAAAGCCTGTCTAAAAGGGACAAACTTAGAGAAAGCAGAACTGCAAAAAGTAGATTTGATTAACGCGAATCTGAACGAGGCAAACCTGAAGAAGGTAGATTTAACTGGAGCAAATATTTACGGAGCCAATCTTCAAGATGCTGACCTAACTGGTGCGATAATGCCAGATGGAGAAGTTTACAAACCGATCGCAGCTGAAGCAGAAATCGGTAAGCAGGAAACATCGTTAGAGAAAATAATATCTATGACTCGTAAAGTAATTCGTACTGATAACGCACCGGCTCCAGTCGGCCCTTATAATCAAGCGATCGCCGCTTCTGGTCAATTTATATTTATAGCTGGACAAATTGCCATCGATCCCCGTCTTGGTGATGTCGTCTACACTGATGATGTTAAAAAGCAAACTGAGCAGGTATTAGCTAATCTTGAAGCCATCCTCATAGCAGCCGGTGCAACTTTCCAAGATGTCGTGAAGACCACTGTATTTTTAGCTGATATGAATGATTTCGCGGCGGTGAATGCCGTATATGCAAAATATTTCGCGGAAGATACAGCCCCAGCGCGGGCTTGTGTGCAGGTATCGCGCTTACCTAAAGATGTGTTAGTAGAAATTGATGCGATCGCGGTAATTAGTGGTTAGAAAGAAGGTATCAATGAGCAAAATCTTAACAGTTACATTTGATGGTTCTGTTTTGCGACCAGATATACCACTTGATTTAGAGCCAAACAAGCGCTACGTAATTACTATCGTTTCTGAGGATATCAACTCATCTGAAACTAAAGCGGCTGATGTGTGGGATGTATTAGAAGATTTAACGGGGACAGTTGATGCACCCGAAGATTGGGCAAGTCAACATGACCATTACCTGTATGGCACACCAAAACATCAGCTTGAAATTAACACATGACAGGTGAGCGAATATTTTTAGACACTGTTTTTATCCAAGCGTTACTAAATGCACGCGATCAATACCATATCAAGGCTATAACCCTGCTACCGCGTGTCCAAAGCGCCGTGGAAGTATAGTTAACTGAAGCTGTTTTAATTGAAGTTGGTAATGCTTTGAGTGCTTTTAATCGCACAGCAGCGATCCGATTTATCCAGCAGTGTTATCAAACACCAAATATGTGTGTTGTGAGTGTAGACACAGAACTCCTCAACCGTGCTTTACAGCTCTATCAGTCCCGTCTAGACAAAACTTGGGGACTAACTGATTGTATTTCCTTTATTGTCATGCAATATCAGGGCTTAATCATTGCAGCAACAGCCGATCAACACTTTGTCCAAGCAGGTTATCGGGCGCTTTTACTGGAAACAGAAGCTTGAGTTATCATGACTTGAAAATTAGAACTTCAACAGCAGAGTTGGGAATTGGCAATTGCAAGTATTTTTGAGTGTTCCCCTCTGATAAATGCGATCGCTATCTTTGAGTTTGCTCTTTATATCTTGGTGTAGAGCTAGATAATGTTGGTAGTTTCCTGCCCATTCAACAAACACTTCATCGTCAGAAGTTTCGCCTTGACTATATTTGGCAAAAAAATCTTCTGAATTCATTTGGTACTTTATTTCATAGGTATTTAACTGTTTGGTAAGGGCAATTACCGCATCTAGTGGAGATGTATATTCGATGATTTGTTTACGCATTGATTTCTGCATTCAGTTTCATTAGTTTATACTAAACACTTTTATCACTTCATCGTTGAGATAGTTGGTTTTTAGTTTAAGGCAGGGAGAGGTTTATCAAACTTACGTTAATTATCTATCAACAATAGCGATCGCTTCCATAACTTTGGGAATACTGAATACAAGTATCCTAAAGGAGTAATAAAAATGGCAGAAAATCGCATCAGTGCCAACTTAGCCCCAGCAGACAAAGAAGCAGTCATGCAGGCGATCGCTACAATTAGAGAAAAGTTACCATTTTTGATTGATTTGACCCCTGAAGATCGGCGAACAATGCTAAAAATGGGAGATAAAAGTCGAGCTTTTGTCAGCAAAGCTTTAGAAGTGGCTACACAAAACCCTAACTTTTTGCCTCGTTCTTTTGATTTAGAAGAGATGCGCCGGGATTTAGGGATATTTGAGGACTTGTATCCAGTGCTTTTGTCTCTAACACAACTGCAAGAACTGGTAGATGATACCTGTATAGCTGCTGCTAGCGAAGCCTATGCCGCAGCATTAGCAATTTATAGCTATGCCAAAGCTAGCGGTGATGTCACAGGTTTAGATGCAGTAATTGATGAGATGGGACGCAGGTTTAACCGCCGTTCTAAGAAAAAGCAACCCGAAGTCCCAGTTAGCTAAAGTCTGAAATAGGGAATTACAGCAGTTGTAAATTTAGTAAAATACACGCAATTTGTAGGGGCATAACATTGTTATGCCCTTTTCGTGTTTTGTATCCCAATATTTTTGTAACCTGCGAAGGCAGGTTTTGTTTGTGTAGCCGTGATTTCTAATCGCCAGGGCATTTTTGAGCCTCAGAAGGTCAACGTCAAGCCTCGGAAGGTCAACGTCGAGCCTCGGAAGGTCAACGTCGAGCCTCGGAAGGTCAACGTCGAGCCTCAGAAGGTCAACATCCAGCCTCAGAAGGTCAACATCCAGCCTCAGAAGGTCAACATTGAGCCTCAGAAGGTCAACATTGAGCCTCAGAAGGTCAACATCGAGCCTCGGAAGGTCAACATTGAGCCTCAGAAGGTCAACATCGAGCTTAAATCAAAGTTACACGTAAAAATTACCTAGAAAAATTTGGTAAATTCCGAAATACAGCGTGGGCATTAAGTAGTTATTCTATAAGTAAGTAGCTGGACAAAAACATTTACAGTCATTGCGAGCGGAGCGAAGCAATCCCAGCCCTTGCGATTGCTTCATTTCGCTTCGCTGCATTCGCAATGACATTGTGTAATTAATTCTGTCTGACTACTTATTAGCACCTTAAAATTAAATCTTGTAATGAACCCGCAAAACAAGTACAAGAATTTACAAGATAAGCTTAAGCAACTCCAGCAATCAGGTTTTGTGGGTCGTGAAGACCAAGTAAACCAATTTCGCCAAAATTTAGCATTATCCCCAGAAGACGATCACCGTCGTTTTCTGTATAACGTTTGGGGTCAAGGCGGAGTTGGTAAAAGTACTTTGCTGCGACAGTTTTGCAAAATTGCTGATGAAGCAAAAATTATCTCGGCTTACATCGATGAAGCAGAGAAAACTGTCCCCGAAGTCATGGGTCGTTTAGCTGAAGAGTTAGAACGGCAAGGTCACAAACTATCCCAGTTTACAGAACGCTATAAAGTTTACCGGCAAAAGCGCCAAGAATTAGAAACTGATCCAGAAGCCCCTCAAGGTTTTTCGGCATTTGTGGGGAAAACTATGGTAAAAACTGGCGTGCGCTTGGCGCGTCAAGTTCCCGTTGCTGGTGCTGTATTTGACTTTGTAGATGAGGATGCTTTTGCTACCCAAGCCGGAGAATGGGCGTCTTATGTGGCAAAGAAAATAACAAATAAAGATGAAGTGCTATTAGTTCAAGAACCTGTGGAAGTTCTGACCCCGCTATTTTTGCAAGATATTTTTAAAATTGCCGAGAAAACTGGTGTTGTTTTGTTTTTTGATACCTATGAACGCACCGGAGAATTCTTAGATAACTGGCTACGGGAAATTTTGGAGGGTCGCCACGGTGATGTATCTCTCAATATATTGATAACGATCGCCGGTCGGCAAGAGTTAGATAAAAATCATTGGGCACCTTACGAGGGGTTAATTGTTCGTTTCCCTCTGGAACCGTTTACAGAAGAAGAAGCCCAACAATATCTAATTCGCAAAGGCATTACAGACAATCGCATTATTGAAGTGATTTTGCACCTTTCTGGAAACTTACCTCTGCTAGTAGGAATGCTAGCAGATGCTGATCCCAATCACCCCAACCAGGTAATTGAGCCTAGCAGCAGTGCTGTAGAACGCTTTTTAAAATGGATTGACGATCCCAAACGGCAACAAGTGGCGCTTGATGCTGCCATTCCTCGGTGCTTGAACCGGGATATTTTAGCTCAGTTGAGAGGAGAACAAGAAGCTGATGAGCTATTTACTTGGCTTAAAGAAACATCTTTTGTCAAGGAACGTACCGATGGCTGGGCTTATCATGATGTTGTCAAAACCCAAATGTTACGCCACAAGCGCCTTTTATCGCCGCAAGGTTGGGCTGAGATACATGATAAGTTGGCAGAATATTATGACGGTCTGCGGAATGATCTGCAATTGTCAGAAGAGGAAAAACAGCGCGATCCTAGCTGGCAAAGTCACACTTTAAATGTGTTGTACCACAGGTTATGTCAGTCACCGCAAAAGAGTTTATCTCTAGCTCTCAATGAATTTCTTGCTGCACTCAAAAATCAACGCAAATTTGCCCAACAGTTAGCAGAAATAATGCTTCAGGCTGGTAAAGATGCGGATTCCTCTGAAGTTCAGCGTTGGGGTGAGCAAATAGCAAATGGGTTAAAAGCTTATGAGGAGAAACTTTATCAAGTTACATTGGAAATGTTTACCGCAGTCTTAGAGAATTCTAAGATTGAGGTTAAATGGCAACCAATTGCTCTAGGTTGGCGGGGTCATACTTACTTTTTTATGAAGCGTTACCCAGAAGCCCTAGAAGATTTTGACCGCGCCATTGAACTTAACCCCAAATATAACTCGGTGATCGCACTTCGCGGTGTAACTTACTTTTTTATGGAGCGTTACCCAGAAGCCCTAGAAGATTTTGACCGCGCCATTGAACTTAACC
>NZ_JABXKM010000013.1 GCF_017115025.1 Nostoc sp. NOS(2021)
TCAAAGCCTGAAACAACCTATTTTTGTTAATGCACATCATGATGATTTTGTACAGTGCGTAAGTCCTATTAATAAACAAAAAACATTATCAATGCTGATAAGGTGTAAATTCGACAATTAAAGGTGTACCACTGGGAATCATCAACCAACAAGTTTGGGCAAGAGAAGCAGAAAATCTAGGGATAGCGAAAAACGTCGCCAAAGAGAAACCCAAGAAAAAGAAAGTTAACGGTGGTTAGAGGGACTGACTTGAACTTTAGGTCAAGGCAGAGAGGGTTCGTCGAACTCACGTTAAGCTTAATATCACTAACGGATTTTCAATATGCTAGTTCAAATAACTGTAGTTGCGATCGCAGTAATGTTAGTGGGTATGGAAAATCGGGAGGCCCTTGCAGACTTGCAATCTTCTACTCAGGATGAGACTGGTGCTATTGTGACACCGGAAGCTACAATCCAGATAGAGGGAGGGTATGCCAAATATGGTGATTATATAAGAGCGACTTCAGTAGATACCCAGGCGATGGAATTTTCTCAGAAAGTTGTCAAAGATATCCAGATTCGTTTTATTAATCAAAAAGGTAAGTTGTTCGATGACAAAGGTCAGCCGATCAAAGGGCGTACTCAGAAGAATTTTATCATGGGTCTGCTGAAACTCAAACCTGGTCAGGTATTTCGTGAAGATTTACTTGAAGCAGACTTGCAACGATTGAGGAGATTAGAGTCATTTAATCAAGTCAATGTTTATCGACAAGAAGATACCTCCAGCGTTAATATCATCTATGAAATCAAAGAGCGTGGCTTCCCTTTGCTAATCTTAGGAGGCGGTAATAACGATGATGTTGGGCTATACGGTCGGGTGGGTTATAAAGATGCAAATGTCAGTGGTCTTAACGATAAATTAGATACAATTGTGCAGATAAGCACTAAAGATGTCCAGTTTAATGGTCAATTCACTAGCCCTTATCGTCCTGAAGAACCAAACCGCTTAGGCTACAGCATTAGAGCTTTTCGTCGTCGAGATATATCGGGAACCTTCAACGAAGATATCAGATTATCTAACGGCGACAAAGTGCGAGAGGGAAGATTTGGCGGTTCTGTGGCAGTTTTAGGAGCTTTTGATGACTGGGATACATCAGTGGCTCTCAACTATACCAGAATTAGCCTACGCGATCGCGAATATAACGTTGCACAGGTCGATAGCTTAGGGAGTCCCCTATCTGTGAGTGGTACTGGCATTGATGACCTATTTACAGTATCATTTGCTGTATCCAGAGATCAACGCGATCGCCGAGACAATCCGACTCAAGGATCAATCCTCACCCTCAGCACAGAACAAGCGATTCCCATTGGACTGGGCAATATTTCCAGCAACCGCCTACGGGGAGATTATATTCAGTATTTACCAGTCAGTTGGATAGGTAAGGGTAGACCAACCGACAATCCAGAAATGTTGGCGATTAATTTACAAATTGGCACGATTATTGGAGACTTTCCACCAGCTGATGCCTTTAATATTGGCGGACTAGATTCTGTCAGAGGTTACGGTTATGGTAAAGTTGCCAGTGGTCGGAGTTATGGTTTAGCTTCGGTGGAATATCGTTTCCCAATTTTTCAGTCAATAGGAGGAGTTTTCTTTACTGACTTCGCCTCAGATTTCGGGTCTAGCGACACCGTGCTAGGAGAACCAGGAGTGCTGCGAGACAAACCTGGAAGTGGCTTTGGTTGCGGCTTAGGATTGCGAGTGAAGTCATCCTTTGGGCTGATTCGAGGCGACTTAGGAATTAGCGACCAAGGAGAAGTTAGATTTGAAGTTACTACAGGTCAGCGATTTTAATCCTAACTGTAATTGATAATTAGTTTTTACTCCGCGTTCCTACCTTACGGGAAGGCGAAGCGCCTATGCGTTTAAATCTTCTTTTAGGGATTGACAAATATAGCAGGGGACTGGGGACTGGGGACTTGGTTGAAAGTCTGTTTGTATATAGGTTTTATCATCAGTTAATGTCCTAACCTTCTTGTCCGTTGCTATAAATAGGACTTACGCATGAGTTAGGGACAGGACTTACGCAAACAATAGCTGAAACCCTTATTTTCAGGTAGGGCAATTCATGAATTGCCCCTACAGCGTGTACTTTTGCGTAAGTCCTAACGGAATAACGAACCGCAGAGGCGCAGAGGACACGGAGAAATCAGAGTTTGAGAGATATTTTGCGTAAGTCCTAATAAAAAAACATCGCAAATTTTCTTGTGGGATGGGTGTCCGCACTACGTGCCGCTACGCGAACACCCGTCCCATATTCAGGGCGGGCTTTCCTGCCCACCCCACAAGATGGATAATTTATTTCTTGTCAGTCCCTTAGAATAGTTGGCTGATAACTCGTTCCAACTCCTCTGTCATCACATCTGAACCTGTCTCCCGATACACCTGCACCAATGATTGGTAAAACCACAAAGTTTTTTCCTTACCACTGCTGAATTCAGCCCAGATAACATCTCCCATTTGTCGCCAATCTGCAAGCAAAGACCTAGCATTATGCAATTTATCAGCCAGCGACACTCGTCGAACTGACGGCGAAGCATGACGGAGTTTTTCTATGTATCTATTCTTACGCTCTTGCCAAGGTGGTTTTGGCGGTGTATCCCACTCCGTACAGCCGTCGATAATTGCCACAACTGTTTCGCCGAAACGTTGGCGGATGTCCTCGCGGATGGGTTTGCCACCTTGGTCTTCTATACTATCGTGTAATAAAGCTGCGATCGCTTCCTCTTCACTTCCACCCATCTCCAATACCAGCGCCGCTACACTCAACAAGTGTGAAATATAAGGAATACCGCTCACTTTACGGGTTTGATGAGCATGAAGACGGGTAGCATAGACTAACGCCGCTTCAAATCTTTCTGTTAATTTTGCTGTACCCATTTTTATCCTCACAATTAATTTTGATAAAAGTGCGATTCTGCTTCCACTTCTTTGGTGATTTCCTGTCGCAGTTCCCAAGGTAAAAGCACCTCAACTTTTGGCCGCCAAGCCCGCAAACGCAAACCCACATTTGGATCTCCATCACGGTAGATTACAGTATAGTAAGCATCATCGCTGAGGCGATTTTGTAAAATTTTTAGCAATATTTCTCGATGTTTTGCTGGGATAACTTGCTCTCGAATTAGTTGTAATCCCCACTGATAGGTTATCGGCTTAAAAGTCGCATGACGAGAGGTTCCCTTGAGGTAGGATTCATGAAATGTGCGGTCGAATCGCAGCAGCATCAACTTGGATGGTAGGTAAAAGTCAAAACCCCAAGCTTGATGCATTTGGGAACGAATATAGTCTGGTGTCGGTAAAGTCGTTCGCCGTTGTTGCAGCATTTTGGGCAATTTTGCATCGTTCCAATCCAAGGGAGTAATTTTTTGAATTTTATCCAAGCGATAGTTGTACCACTCACCTTTATTTGTGGGAGTTTTGCCAAAGCCGCAGAGATATACGGCTCTTTGCACGTAATATATACAGACAGGATAGACAATACACTCCACTGCACCATACTTAGCGCTAGTGTAGGTCAGGCGGATTGGCGGTATAGTCGGCTGTTCCCAAAGATTACGGAATTCATCTAGCCATTTCTCAACTTGATTTTGGGTTTGGGAAATAATGTAGTCAACTTCCAGGTAGAATCGCTGCACATTTTGGATGGGTTGAGAGAGATTTTGAGCGATCGCTTCTAAGTTAGGATTGAGAAAACCCAAATCATAAACTCCCAAACGGTTACTCACAGGTTCTAATTCTCTAGTGCTGGGTCGAGATGGAAAATTCTCAACTCGATAGTATTGTTTGTCTGCAACTTTCAACCAGCCCAGGTTAGTCAGAATTTGCAAATCGGCGAAGAGAGTACGGCGAGTGACTGCAAATAAACGCTGTTGCAGCAATTCATCTAAATCTGCATCGGGAATTGCATCATGTTGCTGAAGCGATCGCTTCCACTCTGGTTCTAAAAGTCCGGTTTTGGGATAAAATAGCCACTGGGCGGTGGTTTTGGCACAAGCACAATTGCCCTCATGCAGATGAGGCGCGAATTCTCCTTTAGGATGAGTTGCGCTAAAGAAAGTATCTCGCCAGTGCTTGTAAGTAAAAGGGTCAGGTAAAGATAGGCGGTCTTGTTCATCCCCATAGAGAGAGTGCAGCCAAACCCATAACCGGATAGCCCGTAGCAGGTTTTGCTTCAACGAACCCCGCGCCAACCATTGCAATAGTTCAATATGGGGCGGGTCTTCTATTAGCGGTGCTGTGCTGAAATCAAACACTTTTAAAGCCTGAGTTAATTAATCTATGGGTTCTCATTTTAGATTAATTGCTTGTGGAAGTAGATGCTTCCAAAATGAGAGTGAAGCGATCGCGCATTTTGGTACTATTGAGTAAGTTGTGTCGGGTGTTGTCATTCTCAACCTAAATAGAGAGAGAAACTATCTGTAAGCTGACAGTATTCATAAGTATGTCTTACGCACTCGTATATTATCTAAATATCAACACACAGCGTATTAATAAATTTAGGCAAAAATATGACCCGCAATTTTCTTTAATTGAACCGCATATCACCCTAGTGTTTCCCCTACTGGAATATATCGAGAAAGATAATCTCACTCTTCATATTAAGAGTGTCTTGAGTGCCTGGAAACCATTTTCTATTCATCTACAGGGATTTCAAAAATCATGGGATGAATATCTGTTCCTGATGGTTCAGGAAGGAAAGGAAAATGTTATCAAATTACACAATGATCTATATACGGGTATATTAGCTGAATATTGCAGAGAAAATACAGCCTTTGTTCCACATCTAACGCTAGGAGTATTTACTAAAAATAGGGTTCAATACTCACAGGCTTTAGAAGAAGTGCGGCAGTTAGATTTAGATTATTGTTGTATCGTGGACAAACTAAATCTGTTAAAGATTACTGATGTGAAGAGACAAATAGTCTGGAGCCAAGAATATATATTACCAACCTCAGCATGAAAAACTTGCAATTTGTGGAAAAAGGGTTTTCATCCGTCCCGATTATTGATATCAGCGCCTTGATTTCTGGAAAAGGCGAACTCTATTCCGTCGCATCTCAAATTAGACAAGCGTGCCGAGAATCGGGGTTTTTCTATATTATCGGGCATGGCGTAGACGAAAGTTTGCAGCAGCGACTCGAAGAACTCAGCCGCCAGTTTTTCGCCCAAGATTTGGAAACAAAACTTAAAATCCGCATGGCTTTGGCAGGTATTGCATGGCGAGGTTATTTCCCCGTTGGTGGCGAACTGACATCCGGTAAACCCGACTTGAAAGAAGGTATTTACTTTGGCGCACAACTGGGAGAGTCACACCCACTAGTACAAGCTGGTACTCCTATGCATGGTTCTAACCTCTTCCCCACCAACATCCCCGAATTTGGCGAAACAGTGCTTGAATATATGGAGGCAATGACAAACTTGGGACACACTCTGATGACTGGTATAGCCCTGAGTTTAGGATTGGAAGAATCCTACTTTGCTGACCGTTACACCTCAAATCCCCTAGTGCTGTTTCGCATCTTCAACTATCCTCCTAATTTATCACCGTCAGATGGTCAACCGATATGGGGCGTTGGCGAACATACTGATTATGGCGTTCTGACCATTCTCAAGCAAGACGACTCAGGCGGATTACAGGTTAAATCCAAGTCAGGTTGGGTTGCTGCGCCTCCCGTTCCCGGTTCCTTTGTCTGTAACATTGGCGATATGCTAGACAGGATGACAGCAGGTTTGTATAGTTCTACACCTCATCGTGTACAGAACCAGTCCCAAAATCATCGCCTTTCGTTCCCCTTCTTTTTCGATCCCAATTTCGATGTAGAAGTGAAGCCGATTGAATTAGATAATATACTAGCGAATGATAATATAGGCGATCGCTGGGATAAAGCTAACGTTCATGAATTTCGCGGAACCTATGGTGATTATGTGTTAAGTAAGGTGTCTAAGGTTTTTCCAGAATTGCGGCGATCGTTATTATAGGGTTTTAAACCATTTCTTCTTGATGAGTCCCCATTCTGGTTAGGTTCCTATATGTCAAATGCGCGGAAGGGTAGGTGTACAAAATCCACAGCCCTAAAAAAGTGCCTCTATCTCAATCCCAGCAAGCATTTCACCCAATAATCCCCCAATTTTCATCCGCGCAATCTCTGAAATGCTTACAAAAAGTGGGTTTCAGCTTTCAACCTTTCCCGGCATTCTTCCCAAACAAATTCTCTAATGCTATAATTGCTCTTGAACCGCGCAACCGCACCTTGAAAACTAAATATAGCTTGGCTTTCCGGCTCCCGCGATTGCAATTTATCTAAATCCCTATTAGGGATTGAAACATTGAATCAAGACTGCCTTGATATAAAAACAAATCTATTGCAATTTATCTAAATCCCTATTAGGGATTGAAACATCACTTACGACAATCATCTTTACTACACAAGCACATTGCAATTTATCTAAATCCCTATTAGGGATTGAAACGACCGACATTCCACGAGCGCCTAGTTGATCATTTGATTGCAATTTATCTAAATCCCTATTAGGGATTGAAACATGGAAAGTAATTATGGATATTGTACTACAATTTATTGCAATTTATCTAAATCCCTATTAGGGATTGAAACAGCACTATATACAGCGTAGACACTTGTATACGATGATTGCAATTTATCTAAATCCCTATTAGGGATTGAAACTGTCCTCTGAATTCTTTCGTTGTAGCCATCGTTATATTGCAATTTATCTAAATCCCTATTAGGGATTGAAACCTTCATATTGGACAAACAATAAAATATTTTAATCAATTGCAATTTATCTAAATCCCTATTAGGGATTGAAACGCGTCCTGTGTAGCGTTAGCACCGAACATCTGAGATTGCAATTTATCTAAATCCCTATTAGGGATTGAAACTACTTGGTTGTATACAAAACTGCCATCACCTTAATTGCAATTTATCTAAATCCCTATTAGGGATTGAAACTTGCAACAAAGAAGTAGATACGCAGCTAACCGCAAAATTGCAATTTATCTAAATCCCTATTAGGGATTGAAACATCACATTAAGTTTGCAAGACAAGTCATTTTCTTATTGCAATTTATCTAAATCCCTATTAGGGATTGAAACAGGAAGTAGTGCAAATGCTACTGACGCAAATAGAATTGCAATTTATCTAAATCCCTATTAGGGATTGAAACCAATATTTATTTTAAAATCCAAGACACATTACAATTGCAATTTATCTAAATCCCTATTAGGGATTGAAACTTTGTGAACATGAGCATGATTCAATTAAAGAAGCATTGCAATTTATCTAAATCCCTATTAGGGATTGAAACCACACCTACTCCAGAGCAAGAGGCATTAATTAAAATTGCAATTTATCTAAATCCCTATTAGGGATTGAAACAAACAAGTAACAAAAACGGCATTTATTTTGCTGATATTGCAATTTATCTAAATCCCTATTAGGGATTGAAACTAGCAACAGTTGCCATCATATATTTAGGAAACTTATGAATTGCAATTTATCTAAATCCCTATTAGGGATTGAAACGACTACGACACAATTTGGCAATGAGAAACAGGACATTGCAATCCATCTAAATCCCTATTAGGGATTGAAACAACTTCCGAGATTTTGCCTAAAATGGCTTTGACAAAGAGTGCTAGCCTTAACTGAACCGTATTGCTTCAAAACCCGCAACGTCAACATGTAGTTTCAGTCAGGGTTTAAATCCCCGTCTGAAAGTTTCTTCTCTACGAGACGCTACGCGAACGCTTAGAGCGAGTCCGCGTTCGCTTTTAGCGTCTCGTAGAGAGCGTCATTTTGAATTTTGAATTGTTAAGAGGGTTTTTAGCCGCCACGACCGAGTATATTGATTACTCAGCATTGGTTTGGATTTTCTAAAGGCAAACGCAGTTGTCTGCGAAATTCTGGATTATAACAGGCTTGATCCCAATTTTCGGCTGATTTTAACTTTTGAAAAGTTAGGTGACGAGCGGTTTTCAGGTTAGCACTCTTGAGGTTGGCACCTTCAAAGTTAGTACCTTCAAGGTTGGCATTTTCCAGGTTGGCACCTTCAAGGTTGGCTTTTTCCAGGTTGGCATTTTCCAGGTTGGCGTTGGAGAGTTTGGCACCTTCAAGGTTGGCATTTTCCAGGTTGGCGTTGGAGAGTTTGGCACCTTCAAAATTGGCGTTCGAGAGCTTGGCACCTTCAAAATTGGCATGTTCGAGGTCGGCACTCTTGAGGTCGGCGATGGAGAAGTCGGCACCTTTGAGATTGGCACTGGAGAGATTGGCACCTTCAAAGTTGACATCAAATAAGTCGGCATCTTCGATTTGGGTACTTTGTTTGAGGTCAACACTCTTGAGGTTGGCACGTTCGAGGTCGGCACCTTCAAAGTTGGCGTGTTTGAGGTCAGCATCTTCAAGGTTGGCACTCTTGAGGTCGGCACTCTTAAGGTCGGCACTGCTTAGGTCGGCATCTTCAAGGTTGGCACTTTTGAGGTCGGCAGTATTGAGGTCGGCACTGCTTAGGTCGGCAGTATTGAGGTTGGCACGTTTTAGGTTGGCACGTTTGAGCTTGGCACCTTTGAGGGCGGCACCTTTGAGATTGGCACTGGAGAAATTGGCTTCTTCAAGGTTGGCACTGGAGAAATTGGCTTCTTCAAGATTGGCACCTTCAAGGTTGGCATCATTCAATGAAATATTATTCAGGGTGTTACCACCCTTAACCAGTTTTTCCAGCGCTTCAATTCTTTCCGTACTATCTTTTTGTCCTTGAAGAGCTTCGACAGTATCCAAAAGTTGTTTTATTTCTATCTTTCTATATACAACAGATCCCACAAATATTACTATAGCTACGAAGAGAATAGAAGCAAAACCAATTGACCTAGAGCGATTGTTTTTGATGTCCATAATACTTTGCTAAATAAACTCACAAACTCAACTCGATTGCACTAGGTTTGCAGCTTTCTGCTGCTGAAATCACTTGAATTTATTTAAGTAAGTGGGCGTGAATAATTAAAGGTTTGTAGTCAGCGGCTTTAGCCCTTAAAATATGGCTGGGGCAGCTTACTACGAGCCTATTTAATTAATTTTACGCGTAACATAGTTTGATTTATTCTTGCCCACTTACTTAGCTGTTTTCCTAGAAGTAAATAATTCGTTGATTCATTGGAATTATAAAGATATTCGTAATGCGATGAAAGCTTCCTTCTTCAGACACAACTTCGACTGCACAATAAAATTGGTCAGCATTGGCTAGGATTTCCTGGAGGTAAGCCTAGTTGTTTGCGAAATTCTGGGTCGTAGCAAGCTCTCTCCCAATTTTTAGCTGCTTTGAGCTTATGAAGAGTTAGGTTTTGGGCATCTTGAAGGTTAGCATTTTCCAGGTTGGCATTTTCAAGGTTGGCACCTTGAAGATTTGTACTTTTGAGGTCGGCATTTTCCAGGTTGGCATTTTCAAGGTTGGCATCTTCAAGGTTGGCACTCTTGATGTTGACACCTTGAAGGTTGACACTTTGAAGGTTGGCACTGCTGAGTTTTGCACTCGTGATATTAGCACCTTGAAGGTTAGCACCTTGAAGGTTAGCACCTTGAAGGTTAGCACTACTGAAATTGGTACTGCTGAGGTTAGCACCGTGAAGGTGGGCATCTCTGAGATTGACACTGGTTAGATTGGCACTGCTGAGGTTGGCATTGGTTAGGTTGGCATTAATTAGGTTGGCACTGGTTAGGTCGGCACTGGTTAGGTTGGCACTGGTTAGGTCGGCACTACTGAGGTCGGCACTCTTGAGGTCAGCACTCTTAAGGTCGGCACGTTCCAGCTTGCTACGTTCGAGGTCAGCACTCTTGAGGTCAGCCTCTTTGAGGTCGGCATCTTCAAGGTTGACACTGGAGAAATCGACATTATTCAATGGAATCTTATTCAGGCTGTTATCAGTCTTAACCAGTTTTTCCAGCGCTTCAATTCTTGCTGTACTGTCTTTTTGTTCTTGAGCAACTTCGACAGTATTCCAAAGTAGTTTTATTTGGATCTTTCTCACCACAACAATTCCCACAAATATTACTAAAACTACAAGGGGAATAAAAGCAAAACCAATCGGCCTAAAGCGATTATTTTGTATGTCCATGATACTTTACTCAATAAACTCACAAACTCAACTCGATTGTGCTAGATTTACAGTTTCCTGATTCTGAAATGCCTTGGCTTCATTTAGTTGTTTCTCTAGAAGCAAATAAGCGGTTGATTCATTGGCTTGTATTATAGAAAACCAAAAAATCCTGAATATGACTTACTCGCTTCGGTAATTTCATTAGTATCAGTTTTGGATTATCCCACAGACTCTTAATTGAGGCAACAGTTTCGTTTTACTCGTGCTGATTTCGATAAATAAAGCCCTCAAAAACTCAGTGTCATACATGGGTTAGGATGCTAAAACGAGATATTCACGGGAAATTAATAAAGCCTCTGGAATACGTGGTGACGTATGAGGAGAACTTAAAGATAAGTAAAAGGCAGGTAATTCCACCTGATGCAAATGAATAAATATATTCACGCTGAGATTTGCACATCTGTTTGACAAATCTATGACAAATTCATGACGCCAATGTGACGAGATTGATTATGCTATAGGAATCCGATTTGATTCCTGAACTTACTTGCGTAGGGAGGGAACTCTTAACAGGGAACTCTTAACAGGGAACAGGAAAGAAGGGAATAGATGTGTACTAAGTTATTTCAAAAATCAAATACGAGTCCTATAGATATGAAGACTGTTTTACTCCAAACTCCAGACTCCTGCTGTCTCTCTCAGCAGATAAGTAAGTCGGCACGAATTAACCTAACTATGTAACAAAATGTAAAACCATCAAAGTCCTTGCGATTGCTTCGTTGCACTCCGTTTCACTCGCAATGACATACTTGTAAATTTTCCCAACCACCTACTTATAGGAATCATATTTGATTTTTGAAATAAGCTGTTATGTATACAACTTGCACAATCAGGGCGGGCAAGATGCCCACCCCACAACCATGTTGAAAAAATATTAGTGCAAATTAAAGGCGCAACAGCTTACACGTAGGGTGTGTTAGACGAGAGTACGGCACCGTCCGAAGGCTTTGGTGTGTTAGCGAAGCGTAACACACCCTACATATACTTAGATTTTTTCAAAAATCAAATCGGATTGCTATAGCTTGCTTGTTAAGCTGATCCGTGGTTTGATTTAAATACGGTATCTATATCAATTTAACGTAATTTGTTGACGACTCAATTATCTGAATTAACTTGTCAGCCACAAAGTAAATATAAAACTTTCCATGCCTATCCAAACTATTGGTATTTTAAGTCCAGGTGATATGGGACAAGCGATCGCAGCTGTTCTCAATCAACATGGATTGAAAACTATTGCGGCTCTAGACGATCGCAGTGAACGAACTCGACAATTAGCAGCCGCAGCCAACATCCAAGATGTGGGTTCCCTCACACAACTGGTAATTGAATCTGATCTAGTCTTGTCAGTTCTAGTCCCCGCAGTAGCGACCCAAGCAGCAAAGGAAGTAGCTGAGGCGATCAGCAATGTTGGTAAACCCATTCTCTACGTTGACTGTAATGCGATCGCACCCCAAAAAGTTATAAATATCGCTCAACTTATTGAATCAGTTGGGGGAACATTCGTAGATGCATCAATTATTGGCCCACCACCGCGAGTTCCCAATCGCACCCGCATTTATACTTCGGGAAAACAGGCCAGTCAACTCCAACAACTGCGAGATCATGGCTTGGATGTGCGGGTGATTGGTGATGAAATTGGTCAGGCTTCCGGGTTGAAAATGTCATACGCAGCCCTGACAAAAGGACTGACAGCAATCGGCACAGAATTACTAATAGCAGCCCATCGTTTAGGCTTGGATAAACAACTATGGGATGAAGTGTCTAGTAGCCAACAGGAACTTGCTAGCATATTAACCCGTTCGATTCCATCCATGACACCGAAAGCGCACCGTTGGATAGGAGAAATGGAAGAGATTGCAGAAACCTTTAAAGAGTTAGGTCTGACTGAGCGCATTTTTCATGGAGCAGCCGACGTTTACCGTTTGGTGAAAGAAACCTCCTTGGGTCAGGAAACACCAGAAGAATGCGATCGCGATCGCCCGTTGGATGAAATCATTACAATCCTTTCCAATGAAGCAATCTCTGACACCTAATCTTGAGTATTTTATAGATCAATACAGTTCAGTTAAGCATTTCTTCCTTTGTGTTCTTTGCATTCTTCTCTAAGAGGTTGTTTGAAAAGTGTTTCACTGTGACTTTAGGCACTTTCAGATCCCCCCTAACCCCCCTTAAAAAGGGCTACGGTGTATACACAAGTCAAGTTACCCCCCTTAATCCCCCCTTGTAAAGGGGGGAAACAGGAAATTTAGTTCCCTCCCCAATCTATCGGCTATCCATTAGTCACATCTTTCTTAACATTGCGGAAAAGAAGTCAGGGAGAGG
>NZ_JABXKM010000305.1 GCF_017115025.1 Nostoc sp. NOS(2021)
GTTAGGGTGGGGTAAAACCTTGGTTAATCAGCTATTTCAGACTTGTGTGTACACCTTAGCCTTAAAAAAGGGGGGAACCGGAATTAAAGCCCCCCTTTTTTAAGGGGGGTTGGGGAGATCAATAACGATATTTGGGTACTTCAATAGGATATTTGGGTACTCCAATAGGATATTTGGGTACTCCAATAGGATATTTGGGTACTTCAATAGGATATTTGGGTACTTCAATAGGATGTTTGGGTACTCCAATACGATATTTGAGTACTTCAATACGATGTTTGGGTACTCCAATACGATGTTTGAGTACTTCAATACGATGTTTGAGTACTTCAATACGATGTTTAAGTACTCAAGAGCAATAAATAGAAAAGGTTTACACAGTAATCAGCTGCGAGGTTTGTGATGGGGGAAGTATCACTGACAACAATCACAGCAAGCCCATTGATTGCAAGGTTTTAATATCTGCTTGCAAATCTTCGACATCATAGTTAATGCAAACTCCCCGTTTTGCTAATTCATGTTGAAACTCAATCACTGTCAACCCAGTCCAAGCACGGGCTTTGCCACTACTAATTTTTTCCTGTTTGTACAATATGATGGCGATTTCGAGCTTTAATTCATCCTCAGTCATCTTGGTTGATTGGAGAATGTCATCAGGAATTACAACGCTCATTGGATTCTGCCGGAGAAAATTAAGTTATCCTAATTTTAATTTAAAGATAAACGATTCTATTGTGAAAGATGCTGGCAGCTTCTGAACGCAACTGTTAGCTGGCTGAGGTTATCTGTTGAGGTGCGATCGCAAAGTTTTCTTTTCGAGGCGATCGCCTAATTTGCTAACATCTGATTGCACATACCACTTCTAACCAGCATAATCGCCTAAAATAGCGATTCTGATACAGTGTGCCGCAGCTACGCCCATCGTAGACATCGCCGAATCCATGAGCGGAATTGACCGAAACATCACTCCAGATCGCCGACCAAGCCTTGTTGATCGCCATTTGCCCAACACCCCTCAAGTTCAACGGTTGCTGCAAAGAGAAGGTAGAGCGCATGTGTTCAGCGATCGCCAAACCCTAGAACGAGTTACGCAGGCGATCATCAAAAGTGGAGAACGAACCGGGATAGACGATGAAGAGGATGACTACGAACGTTATGGACTCTACTTTCCAGAGGCGATTGGTTACATAATTAGAACAGACGGCAGCCAAACACTGCTTTATTACGGTGAAATTAAAATTGTCAAAACCACAGGTGAATATCATGCTATCCCACGTACCAGCCCTCGCAGAACTTGCTAAAACTTGGAAGTTCTTGGAGCTTTGGGTTGATCCAGTTCTTTTCCCACCCAAAATTCTGATGTTGATTTGCGATCAAGATGGCACTTGTGGTATTTTCAACCCAACATCTGACTATAAACTTGTAGTTGCTCACTCAAATTATCAAGCAGCCCAAGAATGGCTGCTTGAGGATGAATATGAACGGGTCAAAGGGCAACTTTTGGCAGAAGAAGTCATGTAAATCGATATGAACGACAAAGATTTCAACAATTTATTGACTATTGAGCAAATCAAGACCATCCTCGCAGCGTTTTGTGTACCTGCGCCATATACCACATATAATCATCAATTTTGTAATTATCAGCAGCTTTAACTATGTAATCCTGAGCTAAATCAAGATTATTCTGGGCTTCGTAATATAATCCCAAGTAAAGATGACTGTAAAAATTTCCCTTTATCCCTTCTGATTGACCAACAGTTAAAACATCATCTGGTATACAATCTCCCGCATACAAATCATATACGCGCTGCATAACACGTCGAGGGTCATTTTTCACAGTTAGTAAAGAATTACGTGCCTCTTCAACACCTAACGAACGAGCTATGCAGAGATATCGCCATACTGTTTCTTCGACATCTTGAGCATTCACAGTCAAATCTATTTCAAATTGTTGAGCGCCCTCAGCAAATCTTTCTGCATAATAGTACGATAATCCACGTTGCCAGAGGTAGGGTTTAATACGGGCATCCAATTGCTCTGCTATGTCAAAATCTTGAATAGATGCATCAATCTTGGCCAGTTGAAAGTTAACCATGCCTCGGCGAATGTAAGCATTATGATTTTTCGGCTGATTGCGAATGGTTTCGTTCCAGCGCTGGAGTTGATTTTCCAGGGAATTTGAAAAAAACATGAGTTTGTTGAATTGGAATAAGATGCGGTGAATGGTTTAGGGGTTGCGATCATCTACATTACGATAAAAGGCGATCGTCAGAAACCATCTACAAGATAAAATGCAGTTATACACATTTTTTGTTATCAAGTGGAATATGAGACAGGTAATCGTGTATCGAGATGAAGATGGCTACTGGGTTGTAGAGTGCCCTAGCCTAAAAGGTTGTCTTAGCCAGGGTAAGACTAAACACGAAGCCCTTTCTAATATCAAAGAGGCGATCGCAGGTTATGCCGCCGCGTTGGAGGAGGATGGCTTGCCTGTTCCAGAAGATAACTTTGAAACTTTTCTGGTACTCGTGTGAGTAAAGTACCGAGCATTTCAGGAAGAGATTGCGTCAGAGCTATCGAAAATTGAGATGATAGATAGTCAATACCAGTCAGTGATCGCAAGTCCCGCAACTCTAGAAAATTCGTTGACATTGTGAGTAACAAGAGTCGATTGAAGTGCGATCGCTATTCCTGCAATCAAAATATCCATCGGGCCAATTGGAGTTCCTTGCTTGTCTAACTGGGTGCGAATTGTCGCAGCAGCAAGAGCAGCATCATAATCGAACGGAACCAGATTTACTCGGCTCAAAAGTTGCTGAAGTTGCTGGGTGCGTTTTGCTGGGGAGGTAGATTTTTTAATCCCGACTTGCAATTCAAACACAACGATTGTCGGAATACTAATTTCCTCAGCAGGGATACTGGCAAGGTTGTAAGCAACTTGTCCTTGACCCTTGAAGTAGTAAATCAGAGTATTGGTATCCAAAACGTACATCTAGAGACTTTCCCGTAAGATGTCTTGTCCTATTTCAGCCCGAATGTCTTCCAAGCTGGGAAAGTCTTCTCTCCAAGTTCCGGCAAGGGAATAAACAAGTTCCGCCCAAGAAACTGAGTCTACTGTATCGATGGGTTGGTTAGCATTTAGGTGCTTAGTACGAATAAATTCAGCAAAAGTCAAGACCTCGGTGGCTTGCTCTTGGGGAAGGGATTTAACGAGTGCGTAAATCTGTTCAGCGATGTTCATAATAGGATTCCAGATCAACGTTATAAAAATCTTAGCAATCTGCAACTAGAATCGGTGGACTCAGGTAAATCAACAGTATTCTATCTCTTCTGTCAATCCTGTTGAAGCTACTGAACGGTGCGATCGCGCTGATCAGACCAAGCCGCGAATAAACCAAAAGCAGCACAAGCGTAGAAGAATTTATTGCATTGCTATAAGGCTGGACTAGCTGAGGCGATCGCATTGGGCATCTGCAAGATAAAATAGTGGGATGCTAGGTTATAAATTAATAAAATACTATTGTGGTAGATTGATTGTTTTTTGTTTATTTGCTATGAAAAATCTAGAGATTACTTAGTTTGTAGTGTTTGCGAAATGAATTCTGAAAAGCCCACAGATAACAGTGACGTGATGAGAGAACACGACCTAGTTTCTTCTTCTAGTCCAGCACTAGAGGGATTAGAGGGCATTAGATATCGTTTGCGCGGTGGTTCTACAAAACAAAAAGTGGATGCTCTTTTAGAAGCATTTCAATATGGGCACAAAGGAATTGATCTAGTAATCCAGGCATTGGGCGATGATGTTAGAGAAGTGCGGGAATCAGCTTTGCTCTTATTGTCCTACAGCAGCGAAGCTACTGCTGAACAAGCCATATTGAATTATCTGCCCTTTGCAAAAATGCAATGCCTACATACCTTGACGGAATTTAATCTCGATTGCTACAAACCTGAACAACATCATCCATATTATTTTGCGATCGCAGACTACAATAACACTCTTATTTGCTATTGGGATCTGTATTATAAGCAATCTTTCGTTAATATTTGGCATTTGGAAACAGGTCAAAGCAAGAAAGATTTTGATCTAGCGATGGCTCACGAATTTCGTTTAGGCAAAAGCGGCAAAGTGTGTATCATTAGCTTTCAGGACTTTCTCTGGCCATTAGATACAGAAACACAAGAGCCGATTGGCACTTATCCCGATTACCTTATGCGTCCTGTTCAAACCCATCCCCATTGCTTAACTGTCTGCCCAACTAAACAGCCATTAGTTGCTACTGGCTATACTGTGGGTAAAACAGGAAGGTTAGAGATTTGGGATTATGAAACCTATACTCGTCGCCTCCATCATCAATTTCAGGATTGGGCTTTAGTACCTTTTAGTAATTTGCCTTTGGGTAACTACATATCACCCATATCACCCCTTCTCTTCACTCCTGATGGAAAATTGTTGGTTGCATATTTCAAGCAGAGATTGCAGAATAGGCTACAACTCTGGAATACCGAAACAGGAGAACTTATTCAAACATTAGATAATCTGCCTGCCCTGACAATTAATTCACTTGCAAACCGCCTTGATGGGCAAATTTTGGCTTGCGGAATCCGGCAAGACGAGGTGTGTGTATGGGAATTGATCAGCGATCGCATTCTCTATACATCTGCGGGTGTTGCTCCTTGCCTTATGAGTTCAGATGGTAGAGTTTTAATCTACTGTACAGACAACTACGAAATAGTTGTTTGGGATTTGGCAATGAACAGAAAATTATGCATATTGCAGGGACACACAGCGCCAATTGGTTATGTTGCCATGAGTAGCGATCGCAACTTCATTGCTAGTTATAGCATTGATAGAACAATTAAAATTTGGGGAGTGCAAGAGTCACTTATATACCAGTAGCGACCTGTAAATAATGTCGGAATTGAGAATAAATTATTTGCAAAGAATGGGTAATTTATCGTTGAATTGGAATCAGATGCAGTGAATGGTTTAGGGGTTACGATCGCTTACATTACGACAAAAAGCGATCGCATTGAGCATCTGCAAGATAAACTATTAGGTTATTGATAGCTAATTACAAATGAACGATGCCTACGGCGGGCGTAGCTGCCGCTGGACACTTACAGGAAAGAAAGCACTGGTTACAGGTGCCACCAAAGGTATTGGACTAGCTGTTGCCAATGAGTTCTTATCTCTGGGTGCAGAAGTCACAATTGTGGCACGGAATTCTCAGGATGTTGACCAACAACTAATTATCTGGCAACAAGCAGGATTACCTGCTTATGGGATTACAGCAGATGTTGCAACCCCTGATGGTCGTCAAGTCATCTTTGAGAAGGTTAGCAAAATCTGGGATAAATTAGACATCCTGGTTAATAATGTCGGAACTAATATTAGTAAAAAATTGGTAGAATATACGTTATCTGAGTATGAGTTCATTATCCAGACAAACCAGACATCAGTTTTTGAGATGTGCCGTCTGTTTTATCCTCTGCTTCAAAATGGGGAAAACAGCAGCATTGTGAATATAAGTTCTGTGGCTGGTTTAGTCTCGAATCGTACAGGCGCTCCTTATGGTATGACTAAAGCGGCTATAAATCAACTGACGCGATCGCTATCAGTTGAATGGGCTTGCGATCATATTAGAGTAAATACTGTAGCACCTTGGGCTATTCGCACGCCTCTAACCGAGTCTGTACTCGATAACCAAGATTTTCTCAAATTAGTTCTATCCCAAACACCTATGGGAAGAGTTGGTCAACCAGAAGAAGTAGCGGGTTTAGTGGCATTTCTTTGTATGCCTGCGGCATCTTTCATCACTGGACAATGTATCACCGTTGATGGTGGATTTTTGGCTTTCGGTTTTTAAGTCTCAAAGCGAGATTTATCCACGAGGTAGAAGAAACTACTTGCAAAATTTAGTATTGTAAAATTGGTGTCTTAAAATCAGGAAAAAACGCTCGTGGTTCCCATTAGAGATAATAATCCGACAAAAATCACGCCTTATGTAACTTATGGATTGATTGCTGCCAATGTCCTCGCTTTTCTTTATGAAGCAAGTCTTCCTCCACAAGCATTAAATGGATTTTTACACCTTGCGGCTGTAGTTCCACGAGAACTGACTTTAAGCTTTGCTGGTACCTCTCTACATCAACCAGTGCCAGAGTGGGCAACTTTGATTACCTCACAATTTTTGCACGGTGGTTTCTTGCATTTAGCTGGCAATATGCTGTTTCTCTGGATTTTTGGTAACAACGTTGAAGATAAGTTAGGTCATGCCAAATATTTACTGTTTTATTTATCTTGTGGTGTTTTGGCATCTTTAACCCAGTGGTTCTTCGCTCAAGATTCTAGCATTCCTTCTTTGGGTGCAAGTGGTGCGATCGCAGGTGTCATGGGTGCATACATTCTCCGGTTTCCCAACGCCGAAGTTCTCGGCGTTGTACCTTTAGGGTTTTTCTTCCCAACTTTTCGCGTCCCCGCATATTTCTTTTTGGGATTCTGGTTTCTCGAACAAGCCTTCTACGGGTTTGCTAGTCTCGAAACACCTACTAATATCGGTATGGAAAGCGGCGGTATTGCCTACTGGGCCCATGCAGGCGGGTTTATCTTTGGGGCAATTCTCGGCCCACTGTTGGGTTTATTTAGCGATAAATCCCAGGAAGAATCTTGGTATAAGTAATTCCTCATAGTATCATAATGCCCCTCAATTATACTGTTTGATTTAATAGGTGAAATTGCCTAAACTTCGCAACTGCCAGTCTTACAGGGTATATTGCAGTTAGTCAATAATTTAGGAAAAACACCTGTGTTTCCCCTCTACGACGAAAATCGGACGCGAATCACCCCGTATTTCACCTACGGGTTAATTGGCATGAATATTTTAGTTTTTATTCACGAGGTCAACCTGTCACATGCACAATTGAATCAGTTTTTAAGTCAGTATGCAGTAATACCTCATTCCTTAACCACCAATTGGAGGGGAGAGTGGATAACGTTATTTACGTCGCAATTCTTACACGGCGGTTGGTGGCACTTAATCTCGAATATGTTGTTTCTCTGGGTTTTTGGTAACAATATTGAAGATCGATTGGGTCATTTCAAATATCTGATTTTTTATTTGGCGTGTGGTGCTTTAGCTGCCTTGTGCCAATGGTTTATTGGGATGAATTCTGAGATTCCTTCTTTGGGGGCAAGTGGTGCAATTTCTGGGGTTTTAGGTGCCTACATTATCCGCTTTCCGCAAGCTAGAGTGAAGACCTTAGTTTTTTTGGGGATTTTCATCACCACAATCAGAATTCCAGCACTAGTGATAATTGGACTTTTCTTTGTGCAGAATGTGATATCCGGTCTTGCTACCCTTCAAACAGCCGCTAACATGAGCGTGGAAACTGGTGGAGTTGCCTATTGGGCACACATCGGTGGTTTTGTTTTTGGGGTGATTCTCGCTCCCCTATTTGGGTTGTTTAGGCGCGACTAAATACAGATTTACTAAAACTCGTAGCGAAAAAATTGCTACCTATCAAACCTTCCTTTGCGATACTCTGCGTTGAAATTTCCACCGTCAATTTGCCAAGGTTTTACCCAAAGCTATACAAGCAATTCCAACTTAGCAATTCACTATTTGGAAACTATTAGTTTTTGCTGGCACTCGCTGAAACTTCTTCTGATTCTTCTACAATTTTCGATTCTACTTCAGATGTAAATGTTGATGATTGTGCAATTTGCACCGGTACAGAAACAATGATATCAGCGCCATTGATAATTGCTCCCAATAACCCCAGTTCCGATTCAACCAATTGATCAATAGCCTCACCTAGCATATTCTCTTCTGTATAGTGTGGCCGCGCCACTAGTACGATCCCATCGCTGTAGGGTTGGATTAACAAAGGATCATTGGATATGCTGAGGGGACTAGTGTCTAAAATAACTAAATCAAAACGTTCGCGGACATCTTCGATCAGCCGCCGCATTTCGCTAGATTCAAGAATAGCAGCTGATTGCCGCACAGGGCCAGGGCTAGGAAGAATGTATAAATTTTCCACATCAGGAACTAAACGAATACATTCACTCAAATTAGCGTAATAACGCAGGGGTTCAATAGTGGCGTCGGGGTCAGGAATTACTTTCAGGAATGTACAACGGGAAGGCGATCGCAAATCTGTTTCGATAATCAAGGTTCTTTTACCAGCACGGGCTGAAGCTATACCCAAGTTATATGCACTCGCCGTTTTGCCCTCTTGGCTACTGGTGCTAGTAATCAACACCACCTTTAAGTTTTTACCACCAATCCGGCGCAGATTACTACGGAATTTTTCATAAAATTCTAAATAAGGAGAATCCTGGGAAAGTAGTACAGGCACCGCATCTTGATCCAAATCATCAACTGGCATTAAAGGCAATTCTCCCAACAGTGCCACTTCCCGTTGCTTGAGGCTCTCGCGGATATCTTCTCTGGTTTTGAAAGTCCCTTCCATCGCTCCCAACAAAAATATCACCCCGCCACCAATCAACACACCTAAAAAACCACCCACAGCAAGGGTAATAGGTACACTCTTAGGAGGTTTGGCATTGAGAATGACTGTGGGGCGTCTGGCAATGCTGAGACTGCTGGTAGTTTCTGCCTCTGCGGTTTTAGCATCAGTCAACTTCGCCTGCATTTGGTCATAGATGGCTTTTTTAAGTCCAACCTCCTGTTCTAAACGCGATCGTTCTAATTGCTTATTGGGTATCAGAGAATACTCTTGCCGTAGTCGCGCTTCTTGTTGGACTTCTTGAGTTAGTTGTTGTTGCAGTGTCTCTCGTTGGGTTTGCAAAGACACCATTTGGTTTGCCAATTGCTGGCGTGCTGGATCTAAGCTACTTTGAGTGCGAATACCTGCAATGTTACCCCGAAGTGGAGCCGCCGTACCTTCACCGCCTAACACCTCCGCAGCACGCTGTTGCAGCAATTCCTCAGCAGCTTGTTTCTGACGCTGCAACTGAACCATAGTTGGGTGTTCCGGTCGCAAATCTTTTCTGAGTACGGCGATTTGCGACTCACTTTGATAAATTTGCCCTCGCAAGTTACCAATAATTGGATCGGCACTCAAAGCAGAAGAAATATAAGCCTGTCCGACTGTTAAGCCTAACTTATTTTGTAAACTGCGAACTTGACCATCAACCCCAGAAATAGTTAATTGAATTTGCCGTTGTAGATTTTGACTGGAAGTAATGGCGGTTAACAAGCTGCCATTTTCTGCTGCTAATATTGCTGTTCGCTCTATGCGATCGTACTGTTCCAGCTTCTTTTCAGCAATTTGCAGTTCTCGTTTAACTTGTGGTGTGCGATCGTTAATCTTTTGAATAATTGCCTGTAATCGCCCAGTATTGATATCACTGCTCAACTTGATCATTGATTGCATCAATTCCGCCAAGACCTGTATAGCTCGTTTGGCGTCACTATCTACATATTTCAATTCCAAGATACTAGATTCCAATTCTCCACTCCTGGCGTTTTTTTTAGGTAAAGTCAGGGCAATACTGTCAGCGAGCTTTTTCGGTTTGACATCGACTTTCTCTGCCACTGCCGCAATTATCTGGTTTGATAGTAAAACTTCCTCATTCAGTTCCTTTCCTTGCTGTTGGATTTGACTACCAGTTGTAGAGAAAGAAACTGGTGGGCCACTATAGGTAAGTGCGGCAGATGCTATATAGCTAGTAGGTGGCTCTGGTTGCATAGCCACCACAGTTGACCCTGCTACAACTAAAGCAAAACTAGCTAGTCCAATCCACTTGTACTTCTCAAAAGCAATAAGATAGCGCTTAACAATTGGTGGGGTCATGGTCGCTTCGCTCCAATTAAAAATTAAAAATTAAAAATTAAAAATTAGGAAGCACCAAACTCAAGATAGTGACTTTGATATCAGGACGCTACCAACTTCCTACTGTATATCTCGGTTGATATCTTTAATATTTTTCCATTAATGAATTCAAAGAGAAGTTGGAGATGTGGCTTCCTCCACTCCCAACTATTTCTAGATTGTATCCTTCTTTTAGAGTTACTAATTTGATCCACCGCCACCGAAGTTTCTAAAAAATTGGAGAAAGGATTGGACATTGAAGAAAGGTTGGGTAATGGTAGTCAGTACATTAGTAATCTTACCAATGAGGTTCCGACCAACAATAAGAACATCATTATCTTGAAGCGCCACATTTTGAGATGCATCACCGCCTAGAGCTTTTTTAGCATCAAGTTTTTGGGTAACAGCTTGGCCTCGTTCAGGATCAAAGCGAATCAGAGCGATATCCCGGAGGTTAGCAGCGTCGAGATTTACTCCTCCCAAAGCATCTACAAATGTACTGCCGTTAGGTAACGCTTGAGTGGAAAAACCTCCCCCAGCGTAGTTTAAAATCCGGACTCTAATCTGTTGTACAGCCAAGGATGAACGTGCTACCAAATTGCGGTCATAACTGTCATCATTACCGACTTCACGACGGGGCACAAGTATCGCATCTCCGTCTTGTAAGCGTAAATTAGGGATTGAACCGCCATTTTGCAGTGCTGCATATAAGTCAATAGTTTGTGAAATCACGGAACCATCGATTAACTTCCGGCGTACTTGCACTTGTCGCAGGTCTGCATTCAACGTTGAACCACCAGATATTAGCAAGGCATCAGCAACGCGGGGTGTTGATGAATTAATCGGATAAATTCCTGGTCGAAATATTTCCCCGCTAATGGTAACTTGAACTGGTCGCGTTCCTGCCAAGGATACTACCACGATTGGATCTGGTAAAACGCGACTCAAACCCAAGCGAATTTTTTCTTGAGCTTCTTCCAAAGTTAAACCTTGCAATGACACCGTTCCCACTTGCGGCACTATGATGTTACCTTCTGGACTAATTCCAGCTTGAAAACTAATGTCTTGACGCTGCGTTGCTAAGGCTAAAACTATTACTGGATCAACTACATAACGATTTAAACCCAAGCGAATTTTTTGTTGAGCTTCTTGCAAAGTTAAACCTTGTAAGAAAACTGTTCCTAGTAACGGCACCACAATGTTACCTTCTGGGTTGATTAAAGCTTGAAAGCTCAAATCTGGAAAGCGCTGAACTGAAACGCTAATTCCATCTCCTATTCCTAAGCGGTATGGTCCAGGAGGACGCTGAAGCACAACGGCAATTGTATCTCCTGGGCCCAAGAGGTAGCGGCTGATTTGGGGGGAAATTTCGTCATTTACACCTGGAGGCACAACCTCAGTACCTGGCACAGGCGAGGGGGGTTGCCCTCGTGATTGTCCTTGAGATGGAAAAGGCTGGGCAAGAACAAGTTGGATAGGTGTTGTTAAGAAAACTCCTACTTGAAGACTGACAAAACACAGGGCGCTGAATCCACGCATATAAGAACTCGGATCTATGAACATCGGTGCAGGAAAACTGATATAGGAATTAGTCGCGCCGAGTGGCTATTTTACTCTAAGAATGTCCTAGATGTCTCTTTTATCTGCAAGTATTTACTAAGAAAAAGAGAAGAACTTTGCTAAATTTAAGTTCTAACTTCATATTGTTAACATCTTTTAGCTGAGTTTCAGCCTGAATACAATTTATAGAGATATTGATGAATCTCTGCATAAAGGCATCTATAACAGACTCTACAAAGGGCCTGCCATCAATACAGCTTGAACTGTTTCACCGATAGACTGGGCTAAAGACCAAGATGTTTCTACCTGCCCCAAAGGTTCCATTGGAATCAGAATGCTCACGCCCACCCAAGGAATGCGTTGCTTACGCCACTGTGCCAATTGATCCGCTAAAAACCAGTGTAAAGGTGATGGATTTCCGCCGTCTGGCATTGCGTACCATTGCAAGACAGCGAAGGTTTGCTGTGGTGTGGAAGCGCGAAAGAACCTAGCTTCTACTTTCGTTTCGACATTAGATGTCAACTTTGCAGACGGTTTCACAGTAAATTCAGCAGAGCGAGATTGAGCGACATCCCACTTTCCCCAGCGTGACCTTCCCCAGCCGTTAACGTCTGTCCACTCTACCTCTGGTTGATCCATAGGCCCATTTTGCGGCAGCAAAAGCAGGATTGCCTGGGATTGCGAACCTTCTTTTTTAATTAGCTGCAAAGACCATTTATGTTCGCCAATTAGCTGTTCTGCTTGTTCAATGGTTTGCCAACCAGGAAGAGTTAATCCAGTCTTGCGGATCTGTTTTAATTCGTTGAGGGTAGTAACAGGTGGCGGCTGTTTCCATTGCCAGTGTCCTGTCAGGTATCCGGGAACCCCTCCGATTGCCAGCAGCAGTAGCAATAACAAAAGTGCTGCTATTTGACTCAATTGGTTTTCCTTGAAAAACTTGGAGAAGGAAATCATCAGTAAAATTTATAATACTTAGGCAAAATTTTACTTCATAAAATAACACCGTGAGTTCAGTAATATTTATGACTTACGCATCAGCGACGAAAAATTAAGGGAGTAAGGGGAGCAGGGGGAGT
>NZ_JABXKM010000082.1 GCF_017115025.1 Nostoc sp. NOS(2021)
GTATAGCAACGGACAAGAAGGTTAGGACATTAACTGATGATAAAACCTATATACAAACAGACTTTCAACCCAGTCCCCAGTCCCCTGCTATATCAAGCGGACATGATATCAGAAGCGTGGCTGCATTTGCTGCTTGATTCTTACAGAAGTCTATGATAATATCCATGAAATTAACAAAATACTTAAATTCGGTCAAGTTACCGTAGTTTAAAATATGACCGAAATTATGTGCCATTTGCAAAGCTGCTTAATTAAATTTCTCAGCTACAATTTTCATTTGACTTTCCAGCTAATTGCCAGTAGCGCAAAGGGCACACATTCAGTATTGAATAAACCAAAAAATTAAAGAATTACTATTGCATTATGGTAGAAATATCGAGCAAATCTCACTTCAAGCTATTCAATTACTTTCTACTATTCTTAGTAGGTGGAGTATTCACTTTATCCACGACTTTAGTCAGTTGTAAAGCACCAAGTACACCAGAGCAAGCTGCTAACGCCTCTAATAGCACCAAGACAAAAGTCTTACACATGGGCTACATGACGGCTGGAGACTTACTCAAAATTAAAGGACTGTTAGAAAAACGTTTAACTCCACTGGGTATTTCTGTCGAGTGGTCAAAATTTGCTGCTGGGCCGCAACTTCTGGAAGCGATGAATGTGGGAAGTGTAGATTTCGGCTTTGTCGGTGAAACTCCGCCTATCTTTGCTCAAGCGTCCGGCGTTCCTTTCGTTTATGTTGCTAGCAGCAAACCTGGGACTGGTCAGGAAACTGCTGTTGTAGTCGATAAAGACTCTCCAATCAAGACAATAGCTGACCTCAAAGGCAAAGGACTCGCCTTTCAAAGAGCTACTGCACAGCAGTATTTCGTTCTGAAGGTTTTGGAAGAAGCAGGACTAAAACTTAGCGATATTAAACACATTAACCTCACGCCATTAGAAACTCGTGCAGCATTTGAACGTAAGAGTGTTGATGCAGCTGTAATTGGCGACCCCCACCTGGCGCTATTTCAGAAAACTGGCAGTATTCGGATTATCCGAGATGGTAAGGGGATTACTACCCAAGGAGCCTACTGGTTAGGCTCGCGCAATTTTGTCAAAGATAATCCTGATGTCGTGAAAATCATTTTGGAAGAGGTCAACAACGTCGGCAAATGGGCTGAAGCTAACCCACATCAAGTAGCTGAATTGATTTCGCCCGAATCAAAAATTGATGTTTCAACACTAGAACTAGTATCAAAGCGCAGGCGTTATACATTAAGACCTCTTAGTGAAGAAGTTTTGTCAGGACAGCAGAAGATTGCTGATTTATTCTATGAGCAGAAATTCATCACTAAGAAAATCAATGTTAAAGAAGCGACACTTTCCTCTGAACAATATGCTGCTTTGACTCCTTCGGTAGTTAAGCCTTGAGCATTTGCAGTAAACCTTAAACATCAGAAAATTGGTAGCACATTATGGTAGCTAAAAAACGCAACTTTCTAATGTTATTAATGGCTGGAGTATTTACCCTATCCACGACTCTAGTTAGTTGCAAGACACCGAATACACCAGAGAAAGCCGCCGTCGCCGCTTCTAGTGGCATCAAGACGAAAGTGTTACGAATAGGGTATATGACGGCTGCGGATATAACCAGAAATAGACAAGTTTTAGAGAAACGCTTGAATCCACTAGGTATTAATGTACAATGGGCAAAATTTACCGCCGGGCCGCAACTTCTAGAAGCGATGAATGTGGGCAGCTTGGATGTCGGTGCTGTAGGTGAAACTCCACCCATCTTTGCCCAAGCAACTGGTATTCCTTTTGTTTTTATTGCTAGCACTAAACCTGCTACTGGTGAAGGAACTGCAATCGTAGTACATAAAGACTCCCCAATCAAGACTGTAGCTGATTTAAAAGGTAAGACTCTCGCTTTTCAAAGAGCTACTGCTAGTCAATATTTTGTGGTGAAGGCTTTGGAGGAAGTAGGGCTGAAGTTGAGTGATGTCAAATATCTAAATCTCATATCACCAGAAACTCGTGCAGCGTTTATTCGTAATAGTATTGATGCAGGTGTAATTAGTGATCCTCAACTTGCCGAGTTTCAGAGAACTGAGGGAGTTCGGATTCTCCGGGATGGTAAGGGGATTACGACCCAAGGTGGTTACTGGTTAGCTGCACGCAGTTTCGTGAAGGAGAACCCGGAACTAGTAAAAATTATCCTCGAAGAAGTCAACAACGTCGGCAAATGGGCTGAGGCACACCCACGAGACGTTGCCGAAATAATCGCGCGTGATGCCAAGCTAGATATTCCAACATTGGAAAAAGTAGTCAAGCGGCGGCGTTATACCTTAAGACCCATTAGTGATGAAATTCTGTCAGGGCAGCAGAAGATTTCTGACTTGTTCTATGAGCAAAAGTTCATCACCAAGAAGATCAATGTTAAGGATGTAGCGCTTTCCCCTGAAGAATATACTGCCTTGACCCCACCAGAAATCAAGCCTTAACTTTATGCGTAGCAATTGTGGGAAGCAAGACCGTTTAATGCACAATTGCAGATGATTTTTGTACGTTTTAACTAATCTTAAGTACAGCATCCTATTAATTTGTAGCGAATTAAATTTGGCAAAACTCTGCGTACCTTTGCGTTTCAAAACGCTACGATTTTACGCAAAGCTGTACTAAGTTATCATGATTTGAATGCACACTAGTTTTTTGAATTTTGAATTGCTCACACAGGCTGTGGTTTGAGTAAATCTGTTTTGGTAACAAATTCACTGAATGTACTTGCAACTTGCTGCGGTAATGCGATCGCTGGCGTTTGCACTGGTAACAAAGGAAACAGTAATTCCGCGACTCGATAGGCTTCTTCAAGATGGGGATAACCTGAGAAAACAAAGGTATCAATTCCTAAATCGGCATATTCCAGCATTCGCGCTGCAACTGTCTCTGGATCTCCGACTAAGGCAGTACCAGCACCTCCACGCACTAAGCCAACACCTGCCCATAAGTTGGGTCTAATTTCTAAGTTTTGGCGATCGCGTAGCGTGCCGGAGGCAACCTCCCCATTGTGTAGTTGTGCCATGCGGCGTTGTCCTTCTGATTCAGACTGAGCAAACCGCCTATGTGCATCAGCGATCGCTTCATCATCGACATACTGAATCAGTTCGTTGGCTGCATCCCAAGCTTTTTGCGTAGTTTCGCGTACTATAACGTGCATCCGAATCCCAAAACGTACCGTTCTACCTTGTTCTGCTGCTAATCGGCGTACCTTTGCAATCTTTTGGGCAACTTGATCTGGTGGTTCACCCCAAGTTAAATACACATCAATGTGTTTGGCAGCCACTTGGAGAGCAACATCTGAAGAACCACCAAAATATAGAGTGGGATAAGGCTTTTGTACAGGAGGAAATTGGAGTTTTGCGCCTTTAACTTTCAGATGACGACCATTAAAGGTTACTTCTTCACCTTGCATGAGCGATCGCCAAATTGTCAAAAACTCATCTGTAAGTTCATAACGCTGATCGTGATCTAAGAAAATCCCATCTTTAACAAGTTCTGTTGTGTCGCCACCTGTTACCACATTCAGAATAATTCGACCGTTAGAAATCTGGTCAAAAGTAGCAGCCATCCTGACTGCCAAGGAAGGCGACATAATTGCCGGACGAAAGGCTACAAGAAATCGCAAGCGTTCTGTAACTGAAATTAACGAAGTAGCTACAATCCAAGTATCCTGTTTTTGTCCAGTACCAATCAACATCCCACCATAGCCCAATTTATCAACAGCTTGGGCGATTTGCTGCATATAGGGATAAGTGGCTGGTCGCCTACCAATTGTAGTACCTAAATAACGCTCGTCTCCCTGTGTAGGCAAATACCAAAAAACTTCCATATTCCTATCTCCTGACGCTATTTCTGACTAATGGTTTCCGGTGTGATGGCTGCATATTGTTCGCTAGTCAGCATCGCTTCCATCAGTTGTAGCCCGGCGGCAAATTGCGCCCATTCGACGGAAACACCTAAAGGTTGTAGACGTTTTTCTATCACTCCTTTAAGTCTGACAATATCCCCAGAGCTTTGATATCCCATACGGACAACTTTGGTTTTAAAACCAGTGGTTTTATTGTCTGAATTTGGGGTTTCGACTGAACAACTGATTAAGGTTGTTGAGATTGTTAATAATCCAGGTAATAGGAATAGTGAAAAACGTTGGAAAATGTTAACTCGTAGCTGTTTGAAGGCGGTAATCATCAATGTGATACTTTATTATTATTAGGATTTACGCACTATACAAAATCATCATGATGTGCATTAACAAAAATAGGTTGTTTCAGGCTTTGATTAATTATTTTTTGATCGTAAATAGACCATGCTGTAGGGGTTTAGCAATGCTTTACCCCTACGAAAGATGTGGTTATTCACGTTACACATATTTACTATTTATTGTCAATGCGTAAGTCCTGATTATTTACTTTTGACTATTTGGCTAATATTTGCCGATTTGATGAAGATGCATATTGTTCAGTAGAGGCGCACAGATATGCGCCCCTAGCGGTGTATTGCTCCTAACCCAAAGATTTAGACTTTTTGAAGCTGAAGGTTCTTTTGGAACAGTTCTTGAACGTTTTTCCAAGCATCGGCAGATGCTTCGGCATTGTAGCTGGCGCGATGGTTGCAGAAAAAGCCATGTCCTGCTCCAGGATAGCGGAAGATAGCATGGGGAATCTGATTTTTCTTCAATTCAGCCTCAATCTGTTCTGTTTGCTCCAAGGGGATTCCCTGATCATCAAGACCAAAGAAGGCGTAAATGGGGCCTTTAATATCAGCAGTGCGGGTGATGGTTGGTTCTCCACCGCCGGGAGTTGAGTTGGGAATACCGCCACCATAGAAGGAAGCTGTAACTTTAATATCTGGTAAAGTAGCAGCTAGATAAACGACGTGACCACCAAAGCAGAAACCAATGGAGCCGATCGCATCTCCTTGGACATTTGGTAAGGTTCTTAAATAGGCGATCGCAGCCTTAATATCACTTAATATTTCATCTGCTGTTGTCTGCTCCTTATACCCTCTTCCTTGCTGCACATCTTCAGGAGTGTATCCACCCTCAAAACCAGGGGCAGTGCGTTGAAATAAAGTCGGAGCGATCGCAACATACCCCTCTTTGGCGAACTTCTCAGCAACTTCCCGAATGTGAATATTGACGCCAAAAATTTCCTGAATCACGATAACGGCGGGGAATGTTCCCTCTTTTGCTGGTTCAGCTAAATAAGCATCAATTTGTAAATCTCCGTTAGGGACTTTAACTTGAGCGGTGCGAATTTCTGTGTTTGTCATCTTAGGGATTAGCCTGTAATTGCTTTCAGGACGCGATATTTTATGGTAAGTTTTGTACAGTACTACTTAAACTATACCGATTTGCCGTAGTTTGAAGAGTAGTATTTCACAAACAATGGGCAAAGGCAAGTCCTTTGATTTAGAGATGTAGATGAATATAAGACCATACCAAGAATCTGATGCTGAATCAGTCAGTGCTTTGTGGGATGAGGTGTTTCCTAATAACCCGTCGCACAGCAGCCCAAAATTGGTAATCAGTCAGAAGCTTGCTGTACAGCCTGAGTTGTTTTTTGTTACCGAGATTAACTCTGTAATTATAGGCACTATAATGGCAGGATATGACGGGCATCGCGGTTGGCTATACACAGTTGCGGTCAGTCCTCAGTATCAACGGCAGGGTATTGGTAGTAAGCTAGTGCGGCACGCAGAGAGGGTATTGATCGCGATGGGATGCCTCAAAATCAATCTCCAAGTTCGTGTCTCCAACGCAGAAGCAGTTGAGTTTTATAGAAAACTTGGCTATCTCGTCGAAGAACGTATCAGTATGGGAAAGCTTGTCGCATAGGTTTTTGGTGAGTTGGAACAGAAAAACTTTAGAAAGACGCCAGTATGACAGCAAAAGGTGATTGTACCGTTGCCAAATTTAACTAAAACTAGGAGAAAAATTTATGAAGCTTGATGCAGTTCATCATATTCAAGTAACCTATCCTTTTGAAGTAGAGGAAGCAATGCTGTTTTTCTACAGTAAAGTTTTGGGACTGACAGAAATTCCCAGACCTGAAGTGATCAAAAACGATTCAGGAGCGTGGTACAAGTTGGGAGACATTGAATTGCACATTAGTACAGAGAAAAACACCAATAACCAAGCATCTAGACGACATTATTGTTTCCAAGTCGATAACTTGAACACCTTTGAGGAACACCTAAAAGGGCATGGGGTAGAAATTATTCCCGATCAGCGACCAATCCCAGGATGCGTGCGATTTTTCCTCCGCGATCCAGGTGGGAATCGAATAGAGATAGCAGAGTTCGTCAAGAGTACTTTTGCCCAGCTACAAACAGAGGAGTCGCTATTAGAAAGATATTCAGCAACGGTGTCTTAATACCAAGATGACTGGAAATTGCACGGCAGTTGCTACTCTGCTTTAAACCTTCTGGCGAGCGTCTAAGAAAGCTTGATTTTCTGCTAATGCGCTTAGTAAAACTAATAGGGCTTACACGTAAACTATGGGATGATTACATTTACAGCATCTTACGGAGTGAGTGGGAAATTAGCAAATTATTTAATAGACATAGAAGTGAAAATGACATAGGCACAATTCATGAATTGTGCCTACCAATAATTTAGGGTAACGTATAATTAATTTCTGGAGATGTCTAATAATTAACTAAGTTAAATTATCAAATCTTGAATGCAAATAAATAGTTAAACTTAAAAAGCATTAAATGTAGGGTGGAATACCACTTACTTAAGCAAAAGTTGCTGCCCAGATCCCCGACTTATTGAAGAAGTCGGGGATCTAAACCTAGCTTAAGTAAGTGACATTCAAATGTAGGGTGCGTTTAACTACGTTAACGCACTCTACGCAAATCTTATGTTTAATTAAATTGACTTACTGATAATATTTTCTCGCAAGTGTCACACTAAAGGTAGAAATATTTTCTGAATGGGCGCACACATCTGTGCGCTCACCAATGGTCAGATTGATTTAAAGGAAAATAACTTATGTCTGATTTAATTAACAAACAAATCATCCTCAAAAGTCGTCCAGTCGGCGAACCAAAAGAGAGTGATTTTGCTCTGGTAGAAACACCAACTCCCGAACCAGGTGAAGGCGAAATTCTTAGCCGCACCATTTATCTATCTCTCGACCCTTACATGCGTGGTCGCATTAGTGGAGGTCAGTCTTATGCTGCACCAGTAGAATTGAATTCTGCGATCGTGGGTGGTACAGTCAGCCAAGTAATTAAATCAAATCATCCTCAATTTCAAGTAGGAGATTTTATTCTTAGCAGTAACGGTTGGCAAACTTATGCTGTATCTAAGGGTGAGACACTGCGTAAACTTGATCCCACTCAGGCACCTTTATCTTATAGTTTAGGTGTACTAGGTATGCCTGGTCTGACTGCTTATGCTGCTCTGCTTGATGTCGGTCAACCGAAAGAAGGTGAAACTGTTGTGGTTTCAGCCGCTTCTGGTGCTGTCGGTGCAGTAGCAGGTCAAATTGCCAAAATTAAAGGTGCGCGAGTAGTGGGAATTGTCGGGAGTGACGATAAGCGGGACTATATAGTTAAAGAATTAGGTTTTGATGTTGGCATTAACCGCAAAACTCAAGAACTTGATTCAGCGCTCAAAGAAGCTGCTCCTAATGGCATTGATGTTTACTATGACAATACAGCAGGTGTAATTTTAGAAGCTGTGTTGCAGCAGCTCAACCTTGGGGCAAGAATTCCACTAGTAGGTTTGATTTCGGAGTATAACGCCACATCTACTCCACCAGGGCCTAATTTAAGACCACTGCTAGTCAAGCGGGCCTTAATCAAAGGTTTTCTAGTTAGTGATTACCAACATCGATTTAATGATTTTTTGCATGATGTTTCTGGATGGTTGCAGTCTGGTAAACTCAAGTATAAAGAAGATGTAGTTATTGGTTTAGAGAACGCTCCTACTGCATTCATCGGTTTACTTCGAGGTGAGAACTTTGGCAAGCTGATTGTTAAGGTCAATGACGACCCAACAGCAGCTTAATCGGTTAGTAAGCTGGGTGCAGGGCTATTTCATTCTCATCTAGTCCGCCTCAGAATGAATTCTGAGTCTAATGGCGAAAGTCGTCTATAGCGGTTCGCGGTTGAGTGAGGTATAAGAACCCCTCCCCGCTCTTCGAGAGGGGGCTAAGATGTACCTCATGTGATTAGGAAACGCTATAAAGACGACTAAGAAAAGGTTATAGTCCGTTAAAACGGACTTTAGCTATGAGCCGCTAAACTTCAGTTCTGGGCGGTTTCTGTCTAGAACGAAATAACCCTGAGCTAGGTGGGTGCTATGTTGACACAAATCATGAGTCCGAAAATTGCCAGGTTATTAACTAGAAACTAAAGAATTTATCTGGACAAAACCTCAACTTAAAAATAGTCGATTTGGCAGCAAAGTCTGATGCTATTAATACTCAGTTTCGCGTGAAATTTCGCGCCCAGGATAGCTTGCACGGTTTTTCTGACTACAAAACTGAATATGAAGGAGATATTCCTAACGAACTTGTGACTCGTGACTACAACCGTTTTACTCTCGCTTTGGGTAAGCTCAAAATTCCTGACGAAGCTTTACGCCCTGGTATCAACGTTGATATTGAAGTCGTAGCAACTCGTTCTTTGGGAATACGTTCTGCAAAGCAAACTATTAGCTGGCAGGGTGCAATCAGCAAGTCTAGATAAAGTTTAGGAAGATTTTTTCCCATCTGATACCATTTGTGAGAGAATATAGGCTGCGAAATCTAGTAACTGATCCAGCAAAAAGCCAATGATACCGATGTAAAGTACCACCTGGATTATGTAATCGGTATTGCCAGCTTTATAAGCATCCCAGAGGGTGAAGCCAAGTCCTTTTGGCCCTGTTAACATTTCTGTGGCAATAACTATAAACCAGGCTACCCAAATACTAACTTTCAAGGCATGAAATATATGAAATATAGCTACTCGAAAGTTATTATTCTGTCTCTGAAAATGTCGCATACCTATTGCTGTATTAATGATCATCGTCCAGAGAGTTCCCAGAAAAACTACTACAATAGCAGCCGATTCACTCTCTTGAAACGCGATTAGGGCAATAGGTAGCAAAGCTATAGGTGGGATACTATTCGGTATCTGAAATATCAGCCTAAATAGCTGATAGATCATGCTATTAATGCCTATAAAATAACCGATGAAACTACCCAAGACAGCGGCTGGAATGTAACCGACAAATAACCGTTGTAAGCTAGCTAAAATGTCTAAAAACATATTATTTTATCTGCCTCAGTTCTCATGAAAAAGATTTGGGAAATACTGTGGCAACAACACAAAATAGCGGCTAGAAAAGTGTAGTGAATTACACGTTATCTTTGAATACCACAAGCTTTTTGATATTTTCTTCTCCTTGATGGCTAATCAAAAACTTAGGTATTATTACGATGCGTTAGTAGTAGTACAAAGAAGAGGTAAAACTTGGCTTTACTAAACTTTATCAGAAAAGCAAATCCTGATTAGCAAATTAAATACAATTTCCAGAATTTACTTCAGGACTTACGCAAACAATAGCTGAAAAGAATGATTTTTAGGTAGGGGCAATTCATGAATTGCCCCTACAGCGTGTAGTTTTGCGTAAGTCCTATACTTGATTGATGATTGTATTAATACCAATTCTTTGTGAAGCTGCACAAAATCAAGCTTGGTCAGACTTGGGGTTTGAGCAAATTGTTTGGGAGCAATCTCAGAGGTAATCGGTATAAATAAGAATATCTAAAATTTTTAATATTAAATAAATAGCAAGTTTGTTATTAGCAATACAAAATATTTTTAAAATAGGAGGTATTAGAGGTAATTTGTCAAGCAAAAATAAAATTACTTTAGGGTAGCTAGTACCGCAAGGCGGAATTCAAAATTCAAACAGGTATACAGAGTAAGCATTTCATTGATTTTGAATGGGTGGTTTATTTACGCCGTGCTGTACTAGTGCGTTGCCCGGATTCTAAGCTGAACGCTAGAGAGTCTAGGATTCACATCCTTGATGACACTAATTTGACACAGTGACAAATAAAAAGTCACTTGCAAAGTAACCTATAGCCCTCTTCTGTCACGCTCCGAAAACAAAAATTAAAAGCACAAAAATTAAAAGCAATGTTTAAACCTTAGACTAGGGTTGGGTTTGTGGCTTTATTTTTTAGTATTATAAACATCATCATCGCTTTATCGTGAAACTCTTGTGTAGCAATGATTTCATCTTTTTATCTGGGGAAAGTGACAGAAGAGGGATAGACCAAAAGCCACGACGTAGCCTCAAACAACACAAGGAAAAGCTTGCTGGTATTTATGTTGTCCGCTTTTGGTCCGCCTGATAATATCCCCAAGCGTAGGCAATTCGACCAACAAGCCAGATGGCATCAACAATAATTGAGCGTAGTTTACCGCCGCAGGCATCGTAATAAACAGCATCATCCATCTATCTGATTTCTGGGCAGTCGTCAGGATTTTTATTCATACGTTTTATTTCTAACGGTACAAGACAAAGAACTAGAAATAGTGCAATTTAAGAGTAGTGCAAATATCAGAAATTATGGACGCTGCCAAACGCCTTGCTACTCTAAATCGCATCCGCAAACTCAGCCGCTTGATGGATACATCAATACGTATCCCTCTAACAGGTTTTCATATTGGAATAGACCCAATCATTGGTTTAGTTCCAGGTGCTGGTGATTTAATCAGCACAGCGTTTTCAGCTTACATCATATTTTTAGCTACCCGCTTCGGCATCCCACGCCAAGATTTAGCCAAAATGATTTTCAACGTTGGTTTAGAAACAGTTGTGGGTACTGTGCCTTTTGTGGGTGATTTATTTGATGCTTTTTATAAGTCTAATATTCGCAATTTGGCAATTTTAGAGCAACATTTGACAGTGGTTGAACCAGAACGAAAAAAAGTATCTGATGAACTTTACTCTCGCAAGTTCAGCGAAGTTTAAGTATTGGACTTTGGACAAAAAGGAGTGATCGTTTTCCAGGTCAGATCAGCGAATCAGCAAGTAGTTCACCGGAATCTAAACGTAACCATTCGCCTTCGACCTCATTCGTAATTGGTAGATTCAGCCAGAGTCCTCCATTTTGCCGTCTCTTGCTCTACGTAAGCGTTCTTCTCAGCAATCCCTTGGAGCGTCGACTGCACAAATATTTAAGCCGCTCCTTTAGGACGGGGCTTTAGACCCATTTTTTCGGTAAAGACTGTTCTTTTCTTGCCGTGCTTCTACTGGGACGTGTAGACAAAGCGCTTAATCTCTTCCAAACAAATGCTACGGATTTATGCAACTGTGTATTTAGTTCTGGAATTTTTGCACCTCCAACACCCCTAGAGCGATCGCTGTTATTCCGCAAACAAAAATATTACTCGCCAACCATTCGTGACGGGTTAAGATAACATTGCTTTTGTCAATTAGAATTTACGCTGAAAATTTAGGAATAAATCAGGTATCAAACTAAGCTTTGTACTGAGGTTTTCGCACCAAAATAAATGGCGAACACAAAAATTAGGCGATCGCTAACCCAAAAACAATGTTTTCTATCGCGGTTCTTGATAAAATTTTCGTGCTATGGGTAGATTGAGAAATGCATCATAACCTTAACCTGTCACCAATGCCCCGTCAGAAGCTCATGCGTACACCAGGAAGAACCGCGGTCGGCATCGGTGCTGCGTTGTCGCTGGCCGTCGGTACCGTCGCCGCGCAGCCCTTCCGCGCGCCTAGTCTTGCAGCGGGGTCCGGCGGCACCGGTCCGCTCAAGTACGTGTCGATGGGTAGCTCCTACGCCGCCGGACCCGGCGTCGGCAGACGCGATGGGCAAAGCCGCGGGTGCGACCGATCGCTCTCCAACTACGCGCATCTGCTGGCGGCGCGACGCGGCCTGAACCTCGTGGATGTCGGCTGTTCCGGCGCGACCACGGCCGACATCCTGCAACGCTCGCAGGACGGCTTCCGCCCCCAGATCGACGCGGTGGACGCCGACACCCGCCTGGTCACCGTCACGGTCGGCGGCAACGACGTCAACTATGTCGGCAACCTCCTTGGCTACACCTGCCGCCACACGGGCGGGGCGAACTGCAAGGTCGTATCCGATGCGGAGGTGGATCAGCACTTCCAAGCGTTGCCCGGCTCGCTGCGCCGGGTCGTTGCCGAGGTGCATCGGCGCGCGCCCAAGGCGCGCCTAGTGATGATCGGCTACCTGCCCGTCCTGCCGGTCTCGGGGGTGCCAGGCTGCGCGGCCGTTCCGCTCAGCCTGGCCGACCTCCGGCGGATGCAGGCGATCTACTCACGCCTGACGCACGTCATCGGCGGCGTAGCGCAAGAGACGGGCACGCCGGTGGTGCGCTCCTCCATGATCGGTTCCGACCATGACGCCTGCTCCGCCCAGCCCTTCGT
>NZ_JABXKM010000137.1 GCF_017115025.1 Nostoc sp. NOS(2021)
GGGCATGGGGCATGGGAAAAATGACAAATGACTAATGACAAATGACAAATGACTAATGACAAAAAATAGAATTTTAATTTGCACTTTTTTGGCGTTGTCATCAGGTTTTTTTGGTGCTTATGCCAGTGGGCAAATTACCATAATGCTGCATAGCCAAAAGTGTCAAAACCAACCTTGGGGTTTCAAGGAGATGTGCAACGCTTGGATGACACCTGGAGCAATATGGCAAGGTAGCACAACTGGGCTATGGACAGGCACTATCTTAGGGGCGTTTGTTGGTGGTTTGGTGACGCGACAAGCTCGTGATTAGTCTAACGTGAGTTCGATGAACCTCTCCCTGCCTTGAACTAGAGTTCAAGTCTGTCCCTCTCCGAGTCGGAGAGGGACGGTTTTGCGTAGTAAAACATCTTAGAGGTATTTTATTGATATCTTTCTGGTTTCATTCGCTCCCAGGCAAAATTCATTTTTACCCAAGCATCCCGCCAGTAACTTTTGAAACTATGTCCTCCTGCTCTGAGTGCGCGATGATGACCAATCCAGACCAGAATCACTGGTACATAGTAAAGAAATTGCTGTATAAGATAAGTGAGCTTCCGTAACCATGCAGGGCGGTTTCTGTGTATATTTGCCAAACGCTCGTATTGAAAACGAATATGCTTGACTTCATCTCTCAATATTTGTTGACACAACTGTTTGAGAACTGGGGATTTTGTTGCGTTTTGAATTGCTTTATAATATACCAGTGCTAGAGTCTCAACCATAATGACGGGAGTTGTCCAAATCTCCATCGTTGGGATTGCATAGCGTATTTTCCGAAACAGCGTGTCACCCCAGTTCCGCTGCAACCGAGGAATTTGGGCAAGGTCAAGAAACCGTCCTAAGTCCCCTCCGTGACGTTGTTCCTCCTTGATGAATAGTTCAATTACATCAACATATCTGGGATCTTTGATGCGCTGTGCATAGTTTTTAGCAGCCGCCAGCAAGTGCAATCCATCTGATGTCTCACCCAACTGCCAAGCTGCTAAAGAATCTGCTATGAGATTCTGTTCATCCTCTGTAATTTCTGCACCACGCTTCCAAGGGATCTCTAATTGAAACTCAGCGTTGGCTTTGTAGTATGTGTACCACTCATCAGATGTTGTGATTGAAGGCAAAGTAGGTAACAGCTTATGAGGATTCATCAAAAGTCCAAATGTGTGTAACGTTGTGTTGTTTTAATGATTCCCAAAACTTTGTTTCGACTAACAATGCTATTGTTTCAACTGACATGTCAGCAAGGCTGGTAAAATCTACTCATAGCGAAGAAGAGTAAATCACCATGCCTACCGAAACTAACTCAGGGAATCAAACTACCACGGGTGCTGATGCTATTGATGAAGCGATCGCACAAGGAATCGATTTTGATGGTTCTCCTATTCCGCCCGCCAAGCTAGAACTTTATGGTAAAGTTATGGCGCTAGAAGGCAATAGACAGCGCAGTGGCGTATCTAATACTATGCGATCGCGCATTGTGCGAATTGGTGCAAAACACATTCCCCAAGCAGAACTCGACCAATTACTTGTAGATGCTGGTTTCGCACCGTTAAAAGAAAAAGAAATTGCCTTTTTCTATACTGGCAAATAGTTGATGTTTGACAGTAGTTTTCATTTATTTGAACCATATATTTTGTAGGGGCACAGTCAACTTAGAGTCAGGGCGACTGGAAGTCGCGGCTACACAAATGAAGTCTGCCTCCGCGGACTAAGGTCAAATGAATGTTTTATAATCCACGGAGGTGAGTTTTGTTTGTGTAGACGCGGTTTCTAACCGCCGTTTTAACCCATTAACTCAATTCTTTACCTCAAAGATCCGAAATTGGCATCTTTATTTTGGCTTCTTGAGTCTTTTCCTAATCGGGTTGAAAAGTGTATCTTCAGCAAGATATTGTCAACTTTCCCTTGTCTTTGAATTGGCACACAGCTATATGTACTTAAGTAATAGCTGAGAGATAAGGAGAACAGATGTCAGGAACTACGTCAAATTCTGAAATGCTATACCGAGTTCTCGGCAGTACAGGAGAAAAAGTTTCCGCCATTGGATTGGGTGGTTGGCACATCGCCTTGAAGCACGTTGATGAGCAACTAGCTATCCGAATTGTGAGAACAGCGATTGATCGCGGCATCACCTTTATGGATAACAGTTGGGATTACAACGATGGACTCAGCGAGATTCGCATGGGAAAAGCGTTGCGCGATCGCTACCGAGATAAAGTATTTCTGATGACGAAAATCGACGGTCGCTCTCAGAAAGAAGCAACAAGACAGCTAGACGAATCACTTCAACGCCTGCAAGTTGATTACATCGATCTTGTTCAGTATCACGAAATCATTCGGTACGAAGACCCGCATCGAATTTTCGACAAAGAAGGGGCGAATGCTGCCTTAGTTGAGGCGCAAAAAGCTGGCAAACTCCGATACATCGGCTTCACTGGGCACAAAGACCCCCATATTCATCTACACATGCTGGAAGTTGCAGCCGCTCACGGGTTTAAATTTGACACAGTGCAGATGCCGCTTAATGTGATGGATGCCCACTATCGGAGCTTTGCAAAGCTGGTTGTGCCAGAACTGGTTAAACAAAACATCGGTGTTCTGGGGATGAAAAGCTTGGCAAACGGTATTCTTTTACGGTCAAAGACTGTAACGCCAATTGAGTGTTTACACTATGCTTTGAATCTGCCCACATCAGTTGTGATTACCGGAATTGACAGCATGGAAATTCTAGAGCAAGCCTTTGAAGCAGCGCGGACGTTCCAGCCAATGAACGACGAGCAGGTGCAATTGCTCTTAGCAAAAACGGCAGAAGCGGCATCACGCGGCGAGTTTGAGCCTTTCAAAACCTCATCAATTTTTGACAGCACTGCCCAAAATCCAGATTGGCTGGGAGAGGAGCCACAGCGCATCCAACAATTGATGTCAGCGTAATGCTTTCTTGGTGTTGTCTCTAGAGGAAGTTCACACGATCATACAACACTAAAGCTGCGGTTTAGTAATTGCATCGCCACGCTATCTAATGCAACCTCCTGCAATAGCATTGTTTCGACTAACAATGCTATTGTTTCGACTTGCAAAAATTAACTCACGCTTTCCTTAACTTTGTTCTATCTCTGTAGAGAACCAAAGAAAGAGCAATCAGTGCATAAAACTATAGAACCTAACTGTATGTATTCATAGAAGTTCAAATATAACAAACTCAATCTAGTTAGAAATTATCAAAGTGAACAATTATGACAAGCTTTATTCAAGTCTGCTTACACAACGATCTACTACACCCAGTCCGCGAGTGGTTGCAAACGATAGAAATTCATAACTCCAAATTGGCTCATTTCCTGTGCAAAGCTATTCCTGCTCAGTGTCCCTTTGAGCGAGATATCACGCTGTTTGGTCGGAAGCTATTTCACATTCCTCCGATGTGTAAATTAAATCCCCTATACGAAGAAGTGGTTGGTTTGCGTTTTAAAGCGCTCTGTTATCTTGCGGATGAATGCGGTGAAGATGTCACAGCTTATTGCTAATAGCCAGTTGGATCGTTCTTTGATCAAGCAGCCATCGGTAGTTGCAGACTTACGGTTGTTACTTACTCAGGTTTATACTAAGCTAACGTACACCTAATTAGATGTTTGGCTATTCAGTAGCTGGCACCTCGAAGACAGTGTTTCCAGACTGTATTGTTGCTTACCATACCCTGCTGAAATCATTAACATCATCATGACGCACATCTTACTGGTTGAAGATGAAGTCAAACTGGCACGATTTGTCGAATTGGAATTGAATTATGAAGGCTATCAAGTCAGTATTGCCTACGATGGATTAACTGCACTCACCGCAGCGCGGGAGTTACATCTAGATTTAGTAATTTTAGACTGGATGTTGCCAGGTTTGTCGGGGTTGGAAATTTGCCGCCGCCTACGAAGTATTGGTGATCAAGTGCCGATAATCTTATTAACCGTCAAAGATGAAGCGAGCGATCGCATTGTAGGTTTAGATGCTGGTGCTGATGATTACCTCGTTAAACCCTTCAGCGTTGATGAATTATTAGCCAGAGTCCGCACCCACCTACGAAGAAGCCAGCAAGCAGACAAAGCAGATATTTTAGAATTTGAAGACCTGAGTTTAAATCGTCGCACGCGCCAAGTGTACCGAGATCAGCGTTTAATTGAGTTAACTGCTAAAGAATTTGATTTACTAGAATATTTACTAGCCCATCCGCGACAGGTAATTACCTGCGATCGCATCTTAGAGGAAGTCTGGGGTTACGACTTCATGGGTGATGCCAACATCATCGAAGCTTACATTCGCTACCTGCGGCTGAAACTTGAAGCCAATAACGAAAAATGCCTCATTCAAACTGTAAGTGGTGTTGGCTACACATTACGTGATTGAATTTGGGATGGGGCATTGGGCATTGGGCATTGGGCATTGGGGAAAGACCCTGCTCCCTGCTCCCTCATCTCCCCCTTCCAGTGTCAAATAAGGCTAAGGGACTGACAACAAATAAATTATCCAATCTTGTGGGGTGGGCAACATGAGCGCCTTTGGCTACGGGCCCTCGTGTCGCTCACCCCACAAGAAGTAGTTGAGTATTTTTTTATTTGTCAGTCCCTAAAACACCAAATTTTTCTGTTTTATGAAGATTTGGGGTTTTTGGCAATATCAGCAAAAACTCATTCAACTCAGAGTTTTAATTATACTAGGATGCACAAAGCTGTGATCATCTAAAATCTAAAATCTAAAATGGCATGACCTATCTAGAAACAGCAGCGCAATTCTACCGCGAAGTTGCCCAAACGCCGCAAGTTGGACTTTGTTGTGTGCAAAGTACGCCCCTGCAATTACCAGGATTGAAAATTCCTTTGCCAATGCAGGAAATGAACTATGGTTGTGGCACTACCGTTCACCCCACCGAACTAGGAAACCAACCGACTGTGCTGTATGTCGGTGTTGGCGGCGGCTTAGAAGCGTTGCAATTCGCTTATTTTTCTCGCCGTGCAAGTGCTGTAATTGCCGTTGAACCAGTTGCAGCCATGCGGGAAGCAGCCGCACGTAATCTGGAAATTGCTGCTCAAGAAAATTCCTGGTTTGACACTAGTTTTGTAGAAATCCGCGAAGGCGATGCTTTTAACTTGCGCGTTGCTGATGCTAGCGTCGATATCGTGGCGCAAAATTGCCTTTTCAACATCTTTGAGCCAGATGATTTAACCCGTGCTTTAAAAGAAGCATATCGAGTATTAAAACCAGGCGGACGCTTGCAGATGAGCGATCCAATTGCTACTCGTCAAATTCCAGAACATCTTCAACAAGATGAACGACTGAGAGCCATGTGTTTATCAGGCGCACTCACATATCAAGAGTATACTGAACGGATTACAAATGCTGGTTTTGGTCAAGTTGAAATTCGCGCCCGTCGTCCTTATCGTCTTTTAGATTCCCAGACTTATAATTTAGAAGAACATCTACTTTTAGAAAGCCTGGATTCTGTCTCCTTTAAAGTTGCTATTCCAGAAGATGGTGCTTGTATCTTCACTGGTAAAACAGCAATTTATGCTGGCTTGGAACCCTTCTTTGACGATTCAGCAGGTCATCTACTTCAGCGAGGTATTCCCGCAGCAGTGTGTGATAAAACCGCTGCTAAACTTGCTGCTATCAAGCCAGCAGAAATAATTGTTAGCAATTCAACCTGGCACTATAGCGGTGGTGGTTGCTGTTAATTTCTTAAGAAAGAATTCAGGTGTCAGGAGGAGGTAGTGCGGTCTTCTCCCAGAGGGAGAGGCTAGCGCCTTTCCTTCGGAACGCTCCGCAAACGCGGAGCGTCTCGTAGAGAAGGGGTCTCCCCAAGTAGAGCAACTATCGTTCAGAATTCAGAATAATTCTGTGCGACTGGGGAATGAATGGACGATTGTAATATTTAACTAATTGAATTCTGATTCGGGATTCTGACTTCTTATTTATAAACCCCAAAATGTTGTTAATTAGTCTATTCATCGCTACGCTTTTCTTAGCATATTCAAATGGTGCAAATGACAACTTTAAAGGGGTAGCAACGTTGTTTGGTAGCCGAACTAGCAGCTATCAAACAGCAATTTTATGGGCAACTTTTACAACTTTGGCTGGTGCAGTAGCTGCGACTTTTTTGGCAAGTACACTAATTAAAAACTTCTCTGCAAAAGGATTAGTGCCTGATGCGATCGCTAACGCTCCAGAGTTTCATCTAGCAGTAGCGATCGCAGCGGGTTTAACTGTACTCATAGCCACCCTCATGGGGTTTCCCATTTCCACAACTCACAGTTTAACAGGTGCTATTGTTGGCGCTGGATTAGTTGCGATCGGACTCAAAGTTAATTTTACAGCTTTGGGAACTTCCTTTATTTTGCCTCTATTACTCAGTCCAATCATTGCTATTCCCTTGGGAGCAGGAATTTACAGCTTATCTAACTATATAAATTCAAAATTTCATCTATCAGTCAATCAGAAAATGATTGATACTTGCCATTTTGTCAGCGCTGCAATTGTCAGTTTTGTTAGAGGATTAAATGATACTCCTAAGATTGTTTCACTCCTTCTAATTATTGAGTATTTCTCGATTCAGGGAGGAATGATCACGATAGCGATCGCAATGGCACTTGGCGGTTTACTCAACTCCCAAAAAGTTGCACTAACCATGAGTGAAAAGATTACCTCAATGAATCATACTCAAGGCTTATCAGCAAATATAGTAACTGGAGTTCTGGTGATTGCAGCTAGTCGGTTTGGGCTTCCAGTTTCCACCACTTATGTTTCAGTTGGTTCTATTTTTGGCGTGGGGTTGATTGGCAAAAAATCCAATATGCGTGTTTTTTCTCAGATACTACTATCGTGGATTTTAACTTTCCCAACTGCCGCAATTATTAGTGGAATAACCTACAGATTATTGCAAGGTTAGAAAAATTAAATATATTTTTGTCATATTTAAGGAGTAGTAACTAATGCAAACTCAACCAAAACTTTTACTAAATACAGCAGTCACAACCTTTAAAAATAAACTCAATTTTCCTTTGACAAAAAAGGGGATCACTATTTTACAAATTAATCTAGGTAAGCGTTGTAACCTTGCCTGTACACACTGTCATGTCGAAGCTAGTCCAAAACGTACAGAAGAACTTTCTGCTGAAATTTGTGAACAATTGATTTCGCTAATTCACAGATTCCCCGAAATTCAAATTGTGGATTTGACAGGTGGCGCACCAGAAATGAATTATGGATTTAAGCCACTGGTAGAAGCAGCAAGAGCAACTGGTAAACAAGTGATTGTCCGGTCTAATTTGACCATTTATTTTGAAGATGGATTTGCTGATTTACCAGAATACTTTACTCAACACCAGGTAAGAATTGTGGCTTCCCTACCCTGCTACCTAGCAGATAATGTTGATAAAATGCGCGGTGCTGGTGTTTTTGATAGTTCAGTCAAAGGTTTGCAGTGGCTTAACCAACTCGGCTATGGTAAAGAGCCAAATTTAACTTTGGACTTGGTATTTAATCCCCAGTTACCCACCGATGAAAAATTTTCCTTAGCTCCCGAACAGACTAACCTAGAACGAGATTACAAAATGTTCTTACAAGAACATTTTAATATTGTGTTTAACAACCTCTTCACCATTACCAACCTACCAGTTGGTAGAACCAAAATACATTTAGAACGGAGAAAACTGTACACCAGCTATTTGCAGTTTTTAGAGTCGCATTTTAATCCCAGCACAGTTGAACATTTAATGTGTCGTGATCAACTTTCAATTGACTATCTGGGCAATGTATATGATTGTGACTTTAACCAAATGATGAATTTGCCTGCGAAAAATTGCAATGGTGAAACCTTGACAGTTAGCAATCTGTTAGAAGCTGGTAGTTTAGACCTGATTAGTGAGATAGAAACTGCTGCTTATTGCTATGGTTGTACTGGTGGGTGTGGTTCTAGTTGTGGTGGTGCTTTGCTTGAAAGTTAGCTAAAGGATTAAAGTTAGAAGCGGTCAGATTTTGAACTCATCCTTGAGACTAACTTCTTTCCACCAAACCTGCACATTCAAAGCGGGTCAAACGATTGGGAATTTTTGACTCACCGGATTTATATCTGAGAGTGTCATCGCTAAAAAAAGTCTGTTACCAAAATGGTTACAAGTGCGTTGTTGTTGGGCAGTTACTTTATGATGATAATTAGTTAAACTCCTCACACCACACTGAAAGCCGTGAAACATAATGCTTCACGGCTTTTTTATTTTTATTGGTGAAATTATTCCCAAGTGTAAATATTTGAAGCACTCATAATTTCTTACTTCTTTGAATAAGTCTTTATACTCTGCACAATATCCATCTACGATCTGCGCTTCCAGCAGCGCTTCCGCAGAGCGGACGCGCTGCTGCGTTCGCTATCGCAACTTTTGGGTGGGCATCTCTTGCCAAATGTTTCAGAATTTGTAATTCTACATCCATTGCCCTACTTGCCTTCTAGCGTTTTCTCTTTTGATTCTTTTATTCAGAATACTCGGAAAGTGACAGAAGAGGGTTATAGCTTTGTGCGATCGCTACAATTTCTAGCGACGAAACCAAGTGTTAGGTGGAATTTCTAGACTTGTGTGTATACCGTAGCTTTTTAAGGAGGGTTAGGGGGGATCTAAAATCTAGGTGGTACATCGAAAAATTTTCACTCTTCTGATTCAGACTAGGCTTTCATCTTAAGTTGACACCCATGCACATCTGTGCCCCCTTACCTCCAAGGTCGTTTAAATTTATCTAAAATCGATAGTCCTGAAGGCTGAGTGGGAAACATAATACTCAGTTGCTCAGGACTTTTGCTATTTCCAGGGGATAGAGGACAAGGAGGACAAGGAAGTATTTTCTTTCCCTGCTTAAGAACAGCTTCCCCTGCTCCCCCGCTCCCATTACACGGTGATACTACCAGAAAATAAAACTGCATGGAACTGAAAAATCACTGGTTGGCTGCAAATAAAGTTGCTTTACCACGACTACTACAGTGGGTGAATCTCCGACCAGAGGAGAGCGAACGAACTCAGATAATGTTTCTTTTTTACACAACTGTATGTGTAGGATTGCGGTGGGCAGAGGACAGTACTGTGGCGCTGTTTTTGGATGAATATGGGACTAACCTACTGCCCTGGATGTATATTGCCAGTGCCGCGATGAGTGCAGGACTGGTTTTTTTATACTCTTGGCTGCAAAAGATTTTTCCCTTACGTCAGGTGATTGTGGCGATCGCACCTTGCATGTTGATGCCATTAGTTTTATTAATTTTAGTACGTTGGGGATCGCATTTTTCCTACCTGGCAGTGATTTCGGTATTTCTGCTGCGGCTGTGGGTAGATGCACTTTATGTGGTCAATGACCTCAACACCTCCATCGTCGCCAACCAACTATTTAACATTCGGGAGATTAAGCGGACTTACCCACTGGTGAGTAGTGGTCTTTTGGTAGCAGATGTAATCAGTGGCTTTAGTTTGCCTTGGCTAGTGCAATACACCACGCTGAATAAGATCATCCTCATCGCCTGTGTAGTGATTTTATTAGGATCGGGGATTCTATTCTATTTAACTCATCACTATCGAGCAGCTTTTCCTGAAACCCCACAAAGACTAATTCCTGAAGAACAAGCCTCACGGCAGCGTTTCATTAAAAGTCCACTTAAGCGCTATGTCTTTTCGTTGTTTGCCTTTGTGGGTCTGTTGCAAGTCATTGGGTTGTTAATAGATTTTCAGTATCTGCGCGAACTCCAATCCAATTTGAGCGACCGAGAACTCGCCAGTTTCTTGGGTCTTTTTGGGGGGATGTTGGGACTGTGTGAGTTGTTGTTGCAGTGGTTTGTTTCCAGCCGACTCATCGAACGGATGGGAGTATTTTTCACTGCTACGCTTTTACCAATCACCGTCGGCTTTTCATTACCAGGAGTGCTGGTATTGCTGCATTTAATTCCAGGCATACAATCGCAAGGCTTTTTCTGGGGTCTGATAATTGTCAAATTCTGCGATGAACTTCTGCGCTACACCTTTGTCATGAGTAGCGGCCCCATCCTCTACCAACCGATTCCAGAGGGAATTCGCAGCCGGATGCAGACTTTATCTGGCGGAACCGCCGAAGCGATCGCTACAGGTTTGACAGGAGCGCTAATTTTTGTAACTCTATTGTTTTGTGGGCGGTTTGTACCCCTACCACTGCAAAAGTGGGTGTTGGTAGCAGAAACAATGCTGATAGCTGGCACCTGTTTAACAGTAGTTTGGGAATTGCGATCGCGCTATGTTGAACTGTTAGTCTTGAGTGTGGCACGGGGTCACTTGAGTGCAACCAATGTGGGTTTACGATTCTTTAAGCAGGGGGTAGTCAAAGCTCTAGCAGAAAAAGGCAGTGAGGCTGATAAACGCTCTTGTATTGAACTTTTAGCCCAAATTGACTCCCAAGGATCTGCGGAAGTTTTAGCACCTCTACTAATCAAGTTAACCCCAGATTTGCAGCGCCAAAGTTTGGAAGTGATGCTGATGGCAGGTGCAAATCCCGCTTATCTAGCCGCCATCCGTCCTTTGTTAGAACAATCCCAAGAAACTAACCCCGAAGTTTTTGCTTTAGCGCTGCGCTACGTTTGGCTGGCTGAACCAAATCCCAATTTAAGCCTCCTAGAAGGATACCTGAACCCCCGGCAAAACTCACTCATCCGCGCCACCGCCGCCGCTTTAGTCTTACGCCAAGGAACGCCCATGCAAAAGGTAGCAGCCACGCAAACTATGCGGCGGATGTTGACTCATAAGCAAGAACGGGAACGGGTGAATGGAGTTAGAGCGCTCAGAGAAGCAGTTTATTTGCAGGCGTTGCGGATTCACATCCCAAATTTATTACAAGATGAGTCGTTACGAGTGCGCTGTGCTGTATTGGAAATGATTGCAGCAACGCATTTAGAAGAGTACTATTCGGCACTGATTGCAGCACTTTATTACAAATCAACCCGCAGTACAGCAATGTCAGCCCTAGTGCGATTGGAGAATGAAGCTTTAGAAATGCTGTTGCGGTTGGCTACCAATACTTACAAACCGGAAGTAGTGCGGATGTACGCTTGGCGCACCATTGCTCAAGTCGGCACCCAAGAAGCATTGGAGATTTTATGGGAAAACTTGGAGACATCTTGGGGTACTACTAGGGATCATATTCTTCGCAGCTTACTAAAAATACATAAACAACCAGGAATTACAGGTTTAGTGGATCGATTTTATGAAAGTCGGGTAGAAAATTTAATCAAGCAGGAATTAAAGTTTTTAGGTGAGATTTACGCCGCATACATTGACTTCCAAACACTAGACCAAAAAGAAAATCATCAATCCAGTGAGAGGATTGTGATTGTCTCTGAGTTACTGCAACGCGCCCTTCTAGAATTGGAATTGGATGTCAAAGAGCGGCTGCTACTGCTACTGAGACTGCTTTACTCGCCAGAAAAGATGCAGGCAGCAACATTCAATCTGCGATCGCTCTCAGTGGTAAACTTAGCGCGGGGGTTAGAAATACTAGAGCATACCATAACTTTGTCTTCAAAGTCTTTATTGCTGAATATTTTAGATAACCGACCGCAGTCAGAAAAATTGCAATATCTTGTAGAAGCCAAGATTGTAGAATATGAGAATATGGTAATTAGCGATCGCCTCCACAGATTGCTGATGTTGGGTAACTTCCTTTCTGACTGGTGTCTAGCTTGCTGTTTTCATTATGCTCAAGTGACTCGCATCGGACTGACAAGTTCTGAGATTTTAGTGAGTTTGCGTCATCCTACTGGCTTTGTTAGGGAAGCTGCGATCGCATACTTGAATATGGTTTCACATCGCGTTCTTCTGCAAATTCTACCCCAGTTAGAAAAAGATCCACATCCTTTGGTGGCTGCTCAAGTTAAAGAGTTGCTCGAAAAATACCAGGTTAAAAATTACACTTGAAAAAACCTCCGCTGGAATAATTTTGTTATTTCCATTGCTGCTAAGGGATATCAAAAAAACATCCAATCGCTGTGGAAGCAGGGGAAGCAGAATTAATGACTAATACTCAATGTCCAATGTCCAATGCCCAATGCCCAATGCCCAATGACTCTTTTGTTAACCTGTAAAGTGAAGT
>NZ_JABXKM010000304.1 GCF_017115025.1 Nostoc sp. NOS(2021)
GCTTTACCCCTACGAAAGATGTGGTTATTCACGTTACACATATTTACTATTTATTCTCAATGCGTAAGTCCTGTCTATTTCTCTTCTCTCTGTGTTCTCTGCGTCTGGAGTGGTAGCCTGCGGCAAGCCGCTCCGCGTCTACGTTTCTTTGGATAATTTATTTCTTGGAAGTCCCTTGCAAAAAAGTTTTAGCTGAACTGAAGCGAAAAAAGTTCACTGGACTTGTGCCGATATCTTCAAAATGCTGCCAAAAGCGCAGCCAATCAAACTGACAGTGCTAGGATTTACATATTGACAAAGTAGAAAAGAAGTGCTATAGGTGGAAACAAGGAAATAACAGGCTATTCGCTAATTAACTTTGACTGACAGGGTAATCATAAACTCAGTCCCCTGGCCTGATTTTGAGTTAAGTGCGATCGCTCCAGCATGTTTTTCTACCACAATTTGACCAGCGATGCTTAAATTTATCTACTAGTGTAAAACTAGTAATTCGGGGCGAAAATTTTCCGTCACATCTTGCTGTACTTGATTCATAATCAGGGAAACAAATTTGTCAAGGTCGAATGGTTTAAGTAGATATTCGTCAAACTCTACCTCTGGAATTTGGTCATGAGTACCTGTAGTAGATGTTGAAGTCACAATAATTGGGATATGCTTACCATTTTCTGCTTCTATAGCACTCAATGTATTTAGCAATGTATAAATACTTTCACCTAAGAACCTAATTTCACAGACCAGGATGTTGGGCGTGAAACAACTCAGGATTTCTAAAGCTTCTTTTACGGAACCAGCGGTAATCACATTTGCGCTCAGGTCTTTGAGTAACAATGCGTACAAATCTCTACTATCGCGATCGTTGTCTACAACGAGTACTTGTACACCTTTGAGTATCCCAACTGTCAAGCAAAAGTCATTGATTAAATTCATAATAAGACCTGCGATTAGGGCTTTAAGTGCAAAGTGAGCTGAAAAATCCGTAGTTTTAAGGAGATAAGACAACCGTATAGGTCAAATCAAAAGTAGCAGAGAACCACTTAATGGTTGAAATTACTAGTACAGCACGGCGTAAATAAACCACCCATTCAAAATCAATGAAACGCTTACTCTGTATTCATTTTGAATTTTGAATTTTGAATTTTGAATTCCGCCTTGCGGTACTAGGTTCTGTTCTCATACTATGAACGGGTGTTGTTTGATTTCCTAAATGAGTTGATTAATTACGATACAAAACTTAATAAAACTTTTCAAGTTACGAAAATCTCTGGTTCAAATAGCTGTAAAGGGTTAACCAACATAACTATTGCCATTCCCTGTCCTCAAGTTCCTTTTGAGGCAACAATAAGGTGGCTTCAATTTCCTGTCTGATGGCAGGCGTCACTTCCGAATTGCTAGACAGGCAATCGAGTAGTAGCTGATTAGCATCGTAGTAGCCTTGTAGCACTTGCTGTTGCTGTTGGCTAAACTGCCACTCGTGGTTAATATTGCGATAATTATTGACTGTTCTCTTTAACTGTTCAGCCCAAGCTGAATAGTTTGTCTGCCCCCATAGCTCAAACCGTTTTTGACTTTGACGAGAATTTGGCAATTGTTCAGAGAGTTGTTGCAAGGATTTATAGAGTCCAACATCCAGAACAATGCCCAGAATGTTGCTCAAAGCATCTCCACAGGCGTGGATGTGGGCAAAGTCCTGGCTCCCATCAATTGCACATTCCACCAGCAGGTCATCTAATGCGATATCCAGAAACATCCCTTGGTCGAGGCTGCTAGCTAGGGCAAAGTGAGAAGCTATATGAGGAGTCCGACTCAAGGCAAGGTAAAATGCTCGAACTGTCGCATCTTTTGGTTTGGTGGGAATAGTGCGAGATTTTTGGCTGGCCCAGGTCAAAAATTCTTGTAAATAAGAGTCTTGAGCAACGAGTGTATCAATCTGTTGCTTCATCAACAGTACCAACTCGTCTGCACTCCGAAGCATGGTAGCCGTTAACAAAAAGATTTCGCGCCAGTGCGGGTCAGTGATGTGACTGACCAATCCTCCCAGCGCTTGCTTAAATGCCTGTAGGTTATGGCTGGCAACGATTTTTCTCGCAGTTAAATATTCTTGAAACGCCAGATAGGAAAAGGAGAAAATTCCCCGCGCCCGTTCTGTCAGTAGCCCATGTTGAGCCTCGATTGCCTTCAGCGCCGCTTCGCTTTCTATTTGTAGTTCATTTACATCCATTGGTGCGCTGGTCAGATTACGAATATACTCACCAATGTATTGCTCAACGATGCGTTGCTCAAAAAAGTACTGACCTTGCTCAAATGTCGCTGCTGCAATCTGACTCAATAATTGCAGCTTTTGTGGTAACAAAAACCCTCGGTAAACGTTATCCCGTTCAACGCCTCTGGCTTCATCCCATTTACCTAACACAAGGTCTAGACCTTGTTTATAAAAGTCAGTCCGCTTAGTCGGAAAATTTTCTTTACCGTGAAACACCCAGCAGGCAAGATGCAGAAATAGGGGTGTGACGACGAGTTGGCGAAATTCCCAGTTTTCATCTAACTCCAACTTCTGAATAAACTCAACCGACTGCTCCAGACCATCTTGATTGTTGGTCTTGGTAAAGGCCACAAACCATTTTTGAGCGAAGGCTAGGATTTGTGCTGAGGTAAATGGGGCAATCTCAACATCGGTAAAGCCTCGGAGTCTGAGCTTTTGAACTGCTGATCGACAGGTGGCTACGAACCGATTTTTGTGATACTTATCTGAAAATCGGCGAATTTCGCTTAAGACAGCATTGCTTTGTTGGTTAAGAACTTCATCCATGCCATCAAACAAGAGTAACACTCTGCCTGCACTAAGCAAGGTTTCGATGACTGAGGGATCTGAAATTCTAGATCTGAGAAACTCCTGGCGGATGTACTTTAATAGGCTGAACTCGTTGTTGACTTTAGACTCTTCAGCAAAGTTTCTTAGGGTGATGAAGATCGGAACTTGATTCGCCGCAAATGCGCCTTGGTTACACTGAATGGCGAGATATTGCAAAAAGGTGGTTTTACCTACTCCTGGTCTGCCTAACATCCTCAGCTTGGAGTATTTTTCAACTGCCTGTGTGCCAGGTATCTGGTTCTGGTCAGCATCACCTAAGCCAAAACGGTCAAATTCTTTGGGATCAATGTTTTGCAGCTCACTGATTTCTAAGTACTGTTGACTGGCAATTTCCTCCAAAATATTCACATCTATATATATGTCATCGATCGCAACTGGACGGTTGATATCCAATAACTGCAAAATACCGCACTGGTCTTGAATTTTGTCGAAGCGTTGCGATCGCACTTTTTGCACTAATGTATCAATATCCAACACAGAGGGCGGGGTGTATTCTTGTAGTTCACCGAATTCTGCCGGAGGATTGGTAGCAATCTCTCGCCAATTCAGTGACAAGACCGAACAAATTTCAATAAAGGTATGACGCTCAACCGGACGTCCACTGAAAAACCGCCAAATTGGTTGTCTAGTCTTGAGGTTAACTTCCCCTGCCAAATTGTCTTGTGTCCAGCCCTTGTGAGCAAATGCTCTTTTAGCCTCTTGAATCCCAGTGAGTGATGCTTGGAGCGATCGCTTGACCATAGGACAAAAACCCTGCTCCTCAAATCATGAACTTTAACTTTTTATCGGAACAGAATTCACGAGTCAGCAGTCAGAATACAGGAAGGTTATTATGTACGACTTGCGGATGAATAAGCTCTTTTTAGACCCCTACAAAATCGTAGATTTGGTGGTCTTCAAGAAGCTCACGGACTCGCTCTAAGCATTCGCGTAGCGTCTCTAAGAGTTGCTATGCCGTTGGCTTTTCGCTATGCTATCAGTCGTGGGTCTTAATCCCCCACGAAGAGTGATTCTGACTTCTAAATTCTGAATTCTGAATTTTTCTTCAATAATGCCTGAAATTTTATAGCTTTTTATGTGATAACACCATTCTAGTCGATTAATCTTATACAAAACCCTAGAGTATACTCTTATTTCTTTAAAGTTTTGTAACGAAATCAAACGTTATACACTTATCTTATACATATCAAGCTTTAACTCAAACTTTGCTCTGTAATGCTTAAGTAGAGATTGAGAGCTTACTGATGAATAGTTACTTGGTCAGAAATTATAGTTGCATTAGAGTAGAGCTTATACCTCAAAATTATGCAACAAGTTATATTAGACATCGGCGTGAAAATGACGTAGGCACAATACTCTGCGGGAAGCCGCTTTGCGTCTACATGAATTGTGCATACCAAGGATTTCGGGTAACGCCTAATTAATTCCTGGAGATGTCTATTGTGTATTCAATGTGTATTCAAAAAGTTTTGGTAATATAGCTTCTGCTTCATCCTGAAAAATCGTTAGGATATCAGGCTGACATTGCTTGACTAATGCAATGATGTCTCTGGCGTCTTCCTGATATAAGTCTTCGACGTAGCCACTTCTAGAAAGTTGTGCCTCTTTTTCACTATCAAAAGGGCCAAAGTAATAAGTACAACGCGGAACAGCGGTGTTAATTTCTACCCACCAGGCAAACTCTGACTGATTAGATTCAAATAAATTCATGAGGGATACCAATGATTAATTAAACTTGATTAAATAAATTTTGGATCACGGATTAAAGTACAGTCCGATATAGAGACATTCTTCATTTTTCGTGGTGTCGTTTTCTAAACTGGCATTTCCTGATAGCAGTAGCTACAACGCCAGTAAACTACTCCCGAACGGATGTGACGGAGTAAAGCGTTTGAACAGCAAAGACAAGTATATTTTCGCTTCATAGATTGACTGATTTCTGGAGATATATGATCTTGACTGCAACCAGGAATCAAATTATTTTGATTCGTTAATAAATGTTTCATTTTCAAAGCCTAAATTGTTAAATGAATTTAGATGAGAGCGAGGAACTAACAATGATGTGGATGACACCGTTATCATCAGCATCGGGAATTGAGGCTGTGAGTCATAATCTAGATTGACACTATTGAAAGGGTCAACATTCAAACTTGAACTTTCAATCGGCTTTATAGGCATCACTTTGCCAGAAACGATATGATACGTCAGAAGTTCCTGGAGCTGATTAATATTCTTAAGCAATGTCTCTACAGTACCGACTGGAAGCTTTGCAAAAGCTTGGTCTGTGGATGCAGAGGCGATAAACGAGTCAACACCTTTGAGAGTATCTATCAGATTGGCGGCCTTGATTGCATCAACTAGGGCGCTAAAAGAACCATCGGTAACGGCAGGATCAAGAATATCGGCCATTTATTTGACTTTGTTTGATTTAATCTGGTAATTGTTATTAGTATGACATCCTAGTGTTATAAATCATGTTTTAGCAAGCGGTTGAGTAGCGTATAAGTTGTATAATATGAGCTAAAGAAAGTAAATAATTATTAAAATACGGCAGCAATTACAAGTTAGTCAATCAATTTTGGATTTTGGATTGCCGATAGTGCAGCCTCTTTGAGTCAGACGCTAACGCAACTCTTGGAGACACGCAAGGGACGCTATCGAGTCTCGGATTTTAAATTTGGGATTTGGGATTTGTTCCGCCCACAAGTAGAGCCAATACTGCTCGGTTAAGAATATTCATAGGTTGGGTTGAGCTTAGGGACTGACAAATAAAAAAACATCCCAAATTTTCTTGTGGGATAGGTGTCCTCATCCATCCCATTTTCAGGGCGGGCAGGATGCCCACCCCACAAGATGGATAATTTATTTCATTTGTCTCGTTCCCAGTCTCAGACTGGGAATGCCTAATAGGAGGGCTGCCGCCTCCCTTACTCGCGGCAGAGCCGCAATTGAAGAGCATTTCCAGCCAGAGGCTAGAAACGAGGTTTTGAAGGAGTTTTAGCTTAAGTTGACACCAATGAGCGCACTGGCTCCCCTACACTATCTTCTAATTCATTTGCGCCTACCTAATTGTTAGCCTTGCAATTGATTGCAAGGCTAATATGGTAGAGGTTTTAGTTATTTCACTTTTTCAAAACTACATGGAAAGAATTTAAATACCCCGTAATGGTTTTAGCTAATGTTTTCTGCTGTTTTTTTGTAGTTATTGCCATGACTTGATACAATCTTCCTTCAGCAACATACATTCTATTTTTAGTGATTTTCCCTCCAGAATTGATGTACTCAATTTCTTTACCAGGATGATTATTGGAACTACGAATATTCCGTTGACTAATTAAATGACTTTTCGTAGTCTTTAAAGCCATATCCCGTGCATTATTAAGTACAGCTTGGGGATCAGCCATTTCACCATAACTATAAGGAAAATCATTGTAAGCAACGATGTATGCTACTTGCTGTTTTGGTGGTTGAGCGACAAATATTTCTAAGGTAATTTCCCCCATATAAGTTTTTTGGGATTCGGTATTTCTGTTTGGGTTTCCCGGCATCAAAATCGTAAAGCGCCCATCTGGAGCGGTGTATAACTTCCATTGTGGTGGTGCGGGTTGAGAAACGGTTGGTTTGACAACAGCCGCCAGAGGTTTGGGTTGACGCGCTTCCACCAGAACAGATCCACCACAGACAAAAGTAGCGGCGATTAATGGCAACAGACTTTTAAATGTCATGTTTTTTACCTTTTTAGATGCTGATATTACTGATGATGCTAGCTGTTATAACCTAACAGCACATAAAGCAGCACCAATTAGCCCCACTTGGGAGTTGAGGATAATATGCACGGGGATCTCTTCAAGGAGGGGGCGCATCCTACCTTTTTGGGTGAAATTTAATAAGAAACCGCTGTTTTGGATTAAGGGCAGGATTTTGGGCGCAATTCCACCAGCAATGTATAAGCCACCATAAGGTAGGAGTTTAAGGGCAAGATTGCCGGCTTCTGCACCATAAGCCTCTATAAATAATTGCAAAGTTTGTTCACAGAGGCGATCGCGTTTTTGTAGTGCAGCTGTACCAATGACAGCACCGGGATCAACGCTTTTCTCTTCCTGTCCCGCTTCTTGTTCCCAAGTTCTGACGATTTGGGCAATATCTGGTGATTCGGTGGCAAATTTGCGATCGCGCAAAAATTGGTAAATTGCCACAATTCCCATTCCAGAAACCACACGTTCCACAGAAATGCGCTGGATATCATGTTTATTCAGCAGGTATTTCAACAATTGAAACTCGATCTCGTTTCGGGGAGCAAAATCAGTGTGTCCACCTTCTGAGGGAAAGACTTGATAGTAGTTTCCCTGCTTAATTAAAAATCCTTGTCCTAAGCCAGTACCAGCACCAATAATGGCAACGGGGGCTTCCGGTTGAAATTCGCCAGCTTGTAACGGGTGCAAGTCTTGTTTTTCTAAACCGGAAATGCCATAGCCAATGGCGGCGAAGTCGTTAATCAAAGAAATATGTGGGATACCCAATTCTTCTTCTAAACGTTCGGTATCCAGGAACCAGGCTAAATTGGTCAGTTTGGCAGTATTTTGGACAATGGGGCCGGCGATCGCAAAACAAGCCTTTTGTGGTATTGGGGTATTAGCTTTGACCAAAAACTCCTGCACAATTGGTACTAAATCAGGAAAATCCCCACTGTGGAAACTTTCCTGATAAATAGTATGTAAACTTGGTGAGTCTGATGTTTCAACCAATCGCAGAATAGTTTTCGTACCGCCGATGTCTCCTGCTAGTAAAAAAGTCATACAACTTATTCGTGAATTAATTACTTTTTTTGTAGGATATACCCAACATAGCGAAATCCATGATTCAAAATCCTTATTAGAGATTTAAGCAAATCGAATAACTTCTTCTATGTGGGTTAAATGGGAAGTATCTCCCTTTAGTTCTAATAACCATTCTGGGTCTTGGCGTACCACTTTTACCAGGGAACATAAAGAAGCTTTAACTTCTGTTTTGGCAATTTCCCCCACTAGCCCCATTGCTCCCCCCAACACAGATGCGCCATGTGCTACTAGCAGGATATCCTCTGGGAAGAACTCAGTAGCTAAACATCTAGCAGTTTGCCCAGAACGTTCTCGCACTTTTTCGTGAGTTTCAGGATATTTGGCGGCGATGCGCGAAGTATAGCTGGTGTCAATTCTGGGGAATAACTCCGCTAATGCTGGAGTTGAGAGTCTTTCGGGTTCTTCTGTCATCCAAGCTGGATTTAGCCATTCACTCAAACCTGTTTCCAATTTGATTGGTAACTTGAGCATTTCTGCAACTGCGTTTGCCGTTTGTACGGTTCGCAGGAAAGGAGAAGCGAAAATATGGCCAATATTTTCTCGTTTCAAGCGCTTTGCTAACTGTTGTGCCTGCACCATACCATCATCAGACAACGGTGGATCGTAGCGTCGTTCGGCGGTGAGAAACCAATCAGGGTTTACGAAGTCGATGCGGTTAGCGTGTCTTGCTATCCAGACTATTTGACTCATGGGTTTAATGATTCCGGTGAATAGAATTCGCCGCTAAACAAATATAGATATCTGCAAGGAGGGCTACAAATATTAATATATTATGACAAAATTGTAATAATTTTTAATAATATAAATTATTTGGAAAAGTTATCAGTAGCGTTAGTGTAAGTAACTAGGCGTAAATAAATTAAAGTTTGTAGTAAGGACTTTAGTCCTGATAATCCTTGTTTTGAGCGATGAATCGCTCACTACGAACTACGATTTTATTTTATGTTTAATTATGCCTACCTACTTAGTTTTACTTAAAGCCTTTTTAGCCAAGTCTCTAAAGCTATATCGACTATAGTAATGTGCTGAAATGTTTAAGATTGCGATAGTGATACTTTACTTATAGCCTTTTTAGCCATTTTTCTAAAGCTACATCAACAAATCCATTTAGAAGCTCATATCCACCAAAATCAAATTCAAATTCCAGCAACTTATATTCTTCATACATTCTCCCCGCTCTTCGAGAGGGGGCTATGATTAGGAAAAGCTATAACTTCAACCATCCAAATAGTTGCCCTACAGTTAACTGAAAGCCGCTAACTAAATCGGGGACTGGTAATATTTCTTGTGATTCTTGTAAAAGTTCTGGTTGCTGTTTTGGTGGATAAACTAAAACAGAACGATCGCCTGGATCAATTAACCAACCTAAACGACTACCATGCTTTAGACAATGTAGAATATTTCCGGTTACTTTAGTCTGGCTTTGATCTGGTGAAAGAATCTCAATTGTCCAGTCTGGATGCGCCTTAAAGACATTTGCCACATCTCCACCTTCATCTAAGGGAATTCGCTCCCAAGCAAACACAGCTACATCTGGTACAATTGAACGCCCACCAAAAGTACATCGCAATTCTGGGAAAGCCAGGGCAATTTTTCGACTCTCAACCACCTCATTTATACCTGTGACTAACTTACCTTGTAATTTACTATGTTTTCCCTGTGGCATTGGCTTTTCAATAATTTGACCGTTGATGTATTCTGAACTAGGCTTTGTTTCTGGTAGTTTCAAAAACTCTTCTAAAGTCAGAGGTTTCGTTGGTGATTTTACCATGTGTTTGTACCTCCCAAGGTTTAATTTAATTAATCACCCTAAATAAGCTTTTTTAACTCGCTCATCACTAATTAATTCTGATGCTGCACCTGTTAAAGTTATAGAACCAGCTTCTAAAACATAACCGCGATCGGCAATTTGCAGCGCTAGATTGGCGTTTTGTTCAACTAACAGAATAGTCACGCCTGTAGCACGAAGATTTTCAATAATAGAGAAGATTTCTCGGACGATCGCAGGTGCTAAACCTAAGCTAGGCTCATCTAAAAGCAACAGTTGTGGTTTACTCATTACAGCACGAGCGATCGCTAACATTTGTTGTTCACCACCGCTGAGGGTTCCTGCTAGTTGATTGCGTCTTTGCGACAAGCGGGGAAATAGCTCAAATTGGCGCTGAATATCTGCTTTTACCTCGGCTTGATTGGAGCGAATATAAGCACCCAAAAGTAAATTATCAAACACTGTTTGCCGCGCTAATACTCTGCGTCCTTCAGGACAGTGAGCGATACCAAGTTTTACAACCTCGTGAGCTTGGCGGCGGGTAATATGATGTCCATTATAAATAATCACGCCACTCCAAGGATTAACTATTTTAGATATGGCGCGGAGTGTAGTAGTTTTACCAGCCCCATTGGCACCAATGAGAGTAACTACCTCGCCTTTTTGAATAATTAAATTAATCTTTTTCAGAGCTTGGATACCGCCATAATTAACATTAAGTTCTTGAAGTTCTAAAATTGTATAGTTTGGTTTACTATCGGTGTTCATCAGCGGTTTACATCCATAAATGTTGAATGTTGATTCACAATTTAACATACATCAATGTAGGCGCAGCTCGTCGTAGACATCGCAACAAAAAAGAAAGTAGCAACGAAATACTGCAATTCTTGTGGTGTATTATTAATTCTGATAAGCATATTAAGCATCCTGTGGCAAAAGCAGCAGATACAGGTAGTAAGAGACTGATTAGTTTAGCTCCCGATGCATGGGTACAATGGGTAACACAGCGTCCCGAAGTGGTGGCTAAGGAAATTCTCGGCTCGGAGTTTCAGTGGATTAGCCGCGAAACAGATGTGTTAGTGAAGGCATACAGTGCTACCCACGGTGATTTTCTCGTACTTAACGAGTTACAGTTGCGTTATACGGCACATATGCCTCTACGCATGAGAGCTTATGCAGCACTAGCACAAGAGCGCTACCGACTGCCAACTTACCCAGTACTTGTTAATATTTTACCGCCCCCATCTACCTTAACTATTGTCAATAGTTACGAGCAGGAATTTTTGGGATTACGTGCCATCCAAGATTATCGCGTGATTAATTTGTGGGAAATCGATGCTGAGATAGTGTTTCAACAACCATTACCATCGTTGTTACCCTTTGTACCAATCCTGCGAGGAGGAGGAGAAGCATCAGTTGTACAACGCGCTTTACAGGTGCTACGAGCAGATGCACAGTTGAACCAGTTAGAATCATTGCTGGCATTTTTTGCTAGCTTTGTGTTAGACACGCCCTTAGTACAACAAATCATGAGGTGGGATATGGCAGTATTACGAGAATCGCCTTGGTATCAGGAAATTCTTGCTGAAGGCGAGCAACGTGGTCTTCAGCAAGGTCTTCAGCAAGGTCTTCAGCAAGGTCTTCAGCAAGGTGCAAGACAGCACTTAATCCGAATATTACAACGACGTTTTGGTGAAATTCCCCATGAAGTAGAAGCAAGGCTTGAGGGTGAAAGTGTGGAACAATTAGAAAATTTAATGGATAGCGCGATCGCTGTCAATTCTTTAGAAGAATTTGTGAGTATTTTTTCTAAATAAATTCATTCATTTCCCAAATAAGCTTCAATTACAGCTGGGTCATTTCTAACTATAGATGGTTCACCCAAAGCAATTAATTGACCAAAATCTAACACAGCAATGCGATCGCACAGACCCATAACCAATGGTACATGGTGTTCAATGAGGATGATCGTCAAATTGAAGCGATCGCGAAGGCTGCGAATAAATGCACTCAATTGCTGCTTTTCGTTGGGATTCATCCCCGCCGCAGGTTCATCGAGAAGTAAGATTTGCGGTTTTAATGCTAAAGCGCGGGCAATTTCTAAGCGACGTTGATCACCATAGGCAAAGTTTTTAGCTTTTTCGTCAGCGCGATCGCTCAATCCCACCAAATCCAATAAATCTAAAGCTTTTTGCTTAGTTTTAAATTCTTCACTAGGCGCTGGTGGTAATCCCAAAACTCCTGTAATCATATTACTTTTAGTGTGTAAATGTCGGGCAATTATCACATTTTCTAACGCCGATAATTCCCCAAACAAACGGATGTTTTGGAAGGTACGGGCGATACCTAAAGCAGCAATTTGATGAGGACGCAGTTGGGAAATTTCTCCACCTTGATAAATTAATTGACCGCTAGAAGGTGGAATGAAGGCAGTAATCAAATTAAACAGTGTTGTTTTGCCAGCACCATTAGGCCCAATCAGTCCAAAAATCTCATGTTTATTTACACTAAAAGATACATTATTTACCGCCACTAGACCACCAAAGCGGCGAGTCAATGCTCTTGCTTCTAAGACAATACTGCTGTTCTCTACTGGAGTCCCGTATGATATCATGTCCGCCAAATTACCCATAATAAA
>NZ_JABXKM010000200.1 GCF_017115025.1 Nostoc sp. NOS(2021)
ATTCTAAAACTGGTTACCTTGAGGGGTCTTACCCTCAATTCGCCAGCAGTATCCTCTAAGAAGTCGGGGATCTAACTTTTCACGAATGATTTAGGATTGCTATATTCATGCCACACATCCACCTTTTCTGCTTGTTTGGGTGCAGTTTTCATACCTGGAGAATGCACAAATGCGTAGGCGTAGCCCGCCTTCGGCATCGCCCCATTGCAGAAAACTGCATAATTAACGAATCTTCCCTTGTTTATCATCCAAAGGTGCAGTTTTATTAGATACTGAAAAAATCTATATAAAAGCGCACCAGATGACGACAAAATACGGATTACACAAGTGTTTGCAGTTTGGATTGGCAGGGTTGCTGGGCTGGTTAAGTATCAGTATTTTGACTGGTAAAACCCAAGCGCAGCAAAGTAATATCGTACCCGACAACACACTTGGCGCTGAGTCCTCTCAAGTTATAGGCAACTTTCAGGGACAACCGATTGAAGTAATTTCTGGTGGTGCAACTCGCCAAATCAATCTTTTTCACAGCTTTCGAGAATTTAATGTCAGCGAAGGACGTGGCGCTTATTTTCTCAGTCCTAATGCCAATATTCAGAATATTTTGGCACGGGTGACAGGTAATAACCCTTCTGAGATTTTGGGGAGACTTGGTACATTTGGTAATTCTAGCCCGAATTTATTCTTGATAAATCCCAATGGGATTGTGTTTGGGAAAAATGCTAGTTTAAATGTGCAGGGTTCATTTGTGGGGACGACTGCAAACGGGATTCAGTTTGGTAATCAAGGTGTTTTTAGTGCCACAAATCCCCAAGCAGTGCCATTGTTGACTATTAATCCTTCGGTATTGCTGTTTAATCAAATCGAAGCAAATGGGGGAATTATCAATCAATCCCAAGCAGCCGCAGGGATGAATCCCATTGGTGATAATGTTACGGGTTTGCGAGTTGCTGATGGTAAAAGTTTACTACTTGTTGGTGGAAATATCAATATAGATGGTGGGAGTATTCGCGCTTATGGGGGGAATGTTGAGTTAGCAGGTTTGGCTGCACCGGGAAATGTGGGATTGAATATTGCGGGTGATAATCTGGGTTTAGTTATACCTGAGAATGTGGAACGCGCCGATGTTTCGTTGAGTAATGGTGCAGAAGTTAATGTTCGCGGTGCGGGTGGCGGGAATATCACAATTCAAGCTCGAAATGTAAATTTAGCAGGGCAAAGTAAACTAAGGGCGGGAATAGATACAGGTTTAGGTACTCCAAATAGTCAAGGTGGAGATATTACTATTAATGCCACAGCAGACACAACATTAATAGATAAAAGCTTCATTGCTAACGTAGTGCAAGAAAAAGCATTTGGTCAAGCTGGCGATATTAATATTGCAACTGGGACATTGACGTTAAGCAATGCTGGATACATCAATGCTAATCTCTACGGACAAGGCAATGCCGGAAATGTAAATATCAATGCTCAAGGTGATATCAGTTTTCGTAACTCAAGACCAGACGAAAGTCCAGGAATTACTTCTCAGGTAGTTAAGGGTGCAATAGGTAATGGTGGAAACGTTACTATTAATAGCAAATCCTTGGAAATAAACGATGGTTCAGAAATTCAAGGTAGCACTTATGGAAAAGGTAATTCTGGTAATATCATCATTAATGCTCGTAATAATATTTCGTTAGATGGTAATAACGGTAATATTTTTAGTCGTATTATTAATTCTGTGCAATCCACTGCTGAAGGTAACGCAGGTAATATTGAAATCACGACAGGTACGCTAAAAGCTACTAATGGAGCCTTTATTAGTAGCAGCACCAATGGCAAAGGAAACGCTGGGAATATTAGCATTAATGCCCTTGATAATATAGCCTTCGATACTAATAGTGATGTTAGTAGTAATGTGTTTACAGAGGGGGTAGGTAACGGAGGAAATATTTACCTTAAAACAGGTTCACTCTCGTTAACTAACGGTGGTCAAGTATCAACAAGTGTGTCAGGACAAGGGAATGCCGGAAATATTACCGTCGAAGCCGCTGATAATGTCAAGCTAGATGGTGTTTTCATCGACGCGGGTAAGTTTGACCTTAATAACTTGGATTATGATGTGTACAGTGGTTTGGAAAGCAATTTAAACATTGGAGGTGTCGGGAAAGGAGGAAACATTCAAGTTACAACAGGATCACTTTCTGTTACTAATGGTGCCGAAATATCTAGCACTACTGCTGGAGTCGGAAATGCCGGAAATATAACTATTAACGCCCGCGATAATGTGACATTTTCAGGTTTTGGAGGCAGAATCAAATTTGGCAGTACAGTATCAAGTTTCGGTAGTAATAACGCGATAGGTAATGGTGGTGATATTCGCATCAGTGCAAGTAATTTACTACTGAAAGATGGCGGACAACTAAATGCTAGCAACGGCGGACAAGGAAATGGAGGTAATATCTTTCTTGATGTTGGCAATACTATTACTGTTGATGGGATTGGCGGTAATGGTTTGCCTAGTATTGCAAATACGCTAGCATACAATGGTAACGCCGGAAATATTCAAATTGAAACAGGATCGCTGTTTTTAACAAATGGCGGTACGATATCTTCTACACATAGCCAAGGAAAAGGTAATGGTGGAAATATTATTATCAATGCTCTTGATACTGTCAGAATTGATGGTGTCGTCAAAGGTGTAACTGTTGGTAATGGTCAAATTATTGATGTAAAAAGTGGTTTATCTAGTTCGTTGTTGAGTGGTGAAGGTAAAGGAGGTGACATCAAAATTACAACAGGGTCACTTTCCGTCAGCAATGGTGCATCCATTTCTGGAGACACAGATGGACAGGGAAATGCAGGTAATATAACCATCAACGCAGGCGATACAGTTTCCGTCACCAACGGAAACATTTCTGGAAACACGCTTGGACAGGGAAACGGAGGCGATATCACCATCAACGCAGGCGATACAGTAACTTTTGATGGTGGGGAAAATGGTTTATTGACTGCCGTAAGCACTGCTGCGCTAAAGAATGGCACGGGTAACGCTGGGAATATCCGCATTAATTCTAGAGGATTATTTGTCAAAAATGGTGCTGTGATTTCCACTTTTAGTGATGGTCAAGGTAATGGTGGAAATATCTTTATCGATACACGCGATGCCGTTACCTTTGACGGAACCAATGGTAAAGGACTGTCAAGTGGGGCATATACCTTTGCTAGTGGAAGCGGGAATGGTGGAGATATCCAGGTTAAAACAGGAACGCTGACGTTAACAAATGGCGGTGTAATTAGCACCACTGCAAACCGGAATGCTGGAAATATAAACATTGATACCCGCGATGCTGTTATTATCGATGGTATTAGTGGCGCTTTTAGTTATTTGTCTGCTGGAGGTGTTGGCAAAGGTGGGGATATCCAAATAACAACCAACTCCTTAACACTAAGCAACGGCGGACAACTTGTTGCTAGCAGTTACGGTAAAGGTAATGCAGGTGACATTATAGTGAATGCTGGCGATGCGATTGGCGTTGATGGTGTCGGTAGTAATGGAAGATCAAGCGGTGTTTTTACTACTTTAGAAGGTGAAGCTGAAGGTAAGGGAGGTAATATTAACCTGAGAACAGATTCTTTATTTTTAAATCGTGGGGGAATCAGTTCAAGCAGCTTTGGACAAGGAAAAGCCGGAGATATTAATATTAATTCTGCTTCCACAACAATTGATAACAAAGGATTTATTGCAGCAATAACTAACTCTGGTGATGGTGGAAATATCTATTTAACTGGCAATGATCTTTTACTATTGCGTCACGGTAGCGGAATTTCGACCACGGCAGGTACAGCGCAATCAGGTGGCAATGGTGGTAACATCAATATCGCTTCCAAATTTATCATCGCCATCCCCGAAGAAAACAGCGACATTAGCGCCAACGCCTTCACCGGAATAGGTGGAAAGGTCAACATTAACTCGCAAGGTATCTTCGGTATCGAAGCACGTCCAAAACCAACTGAAAAAAGTGATATTACTGCAAGTTCGGAAAAAGGCGTTTCAGGTGTGATTACTATCAAGACACCCGATACCAGTTCCATCCAAAACAGCTTCACCGAATTATCCCCAGTCATTGATACTAATGCACTTATTGCCAATAGTTGCATTTCACGCGGCACAAAGCGACAAGAAAACTCTTTTACCATTACAGGTTCTGGTGCTTTGACCACTAATCGTCCTGATAATGTTTTGGTTTCTACCTACACAACTGGTGAGGTTAGAGGTGTGGAAACTGCATCCCGTCCCTGGAAGAAAGGCGATCCGATTATCGAACCGCAAGGTTTATATCGGCTGAGTAATGGGCAGTTGCTATTGAGTCGAGAATGTTCTAATTAATGTTATGAATTTAGATGCCAGACAATTTTAGATCCCCCTAAATCCCCCTTAAAAAGGGGGACTTGAAGAAACTCTTAGCCCCACTTTTTAAGGGGGGTTGGGGGGATATAAGACTTTGAAAACACACCCTAGCCTTAGCTAGTAGGTAAAACTACGCTTTGACGCACAGTACGCTTGCGATCGCTTTTACGAATACCTCCAGCCATCTGATACTCGTGGCTATTATTACCAAACTTATAAGCAATACCAACCAAAATTTTCTCAGAATAGTTTGCCAAATCTTCTTCATTTTCGACGATCTGGGTTAATAAGACATCGATAGTAGAGAGGGTGGTATTGTATGCTTCCAGAGATTGTCGGAGGCTTTCGATTTTTCCAGTATAATCTTTGACTGTCAAACTCTCTCCTACATCTAGAGTTGGACTGATAGATTTAATGCTTGCTAGACGGATCTCAGCTTTGCCAAGAATACGTGAGTTGCGTTTTTGCCTTGCCATAATTAATACTCATTTTCTAAATCTCTTCTAACTCTATAGTGGACAATTGTTTAAGAGGTTGTCATACGTAAAATTGTTGATTTTTTTAAAAAACTAAAATTTAAGTAATTGAACACGAGTCTGGTTCTGATAAGTTCAAGGCAAAAGCCGCTACAAACTGCGTAAAACACGGAAGCGTAAAGATAGAAGTTGCTACAGGGAAGGCAGAAGTCGCTACAGGGAAGGCAGAAGTCGCTACAGGGAAGGCAGAAGTTGCTACAGGGAAGGCAGAAGTTGCTACAGGGAAGGCAGAACAGAGAAATTTCTCGTAATATTAATAATTCTCTTTCAGTTATTACCCAACCTACGTTAACTATAAATCTTTGACCGGACGTAAATCAAAACGGCTGATATAGCACTGAAAAATTAAAGCCATTATCTTGCAGTGAACTACCGCGATCGCTTGTTCCGATCAATGGTACACCGTAGTCTGCACGCAATACTAAACCGTTAAAAGGTTGCCAGTGCAAGCCCAACCCTAAGCTAGCGAGGGTTTGCGGGTCAGCATTAATACCGCGATTGTTCCAAGCTGTACCGATGTCAAAAAATGGTATTAGCTGTAATGTTTCCACATTTGATACTAGAGGAATCCGAACTTCCACACCGCCAACTACCCCATTGTCAGCAACAAGTTGATTTTGACCATAACCGCGCACTGTATCAACTCCCCCAATGCTAATTTTTTCCAGAGAAAGCAAGGAATCACCACTGAGTTGAGTGTTAACTTTGGCTAGCATCAAGATGCGGGGAGATAGCCGTTGTACCCATTGAAATTGTCCCACCCAGCTAAAAAAACGCCCATCAGTACCACTATCGTTGACGGTTGCATCAATTGCATCAATCCCAAAACTAAATTGCGATCGCGCTGCTAGGACGCTGGTAGCATTACGTTGTAACCAATCTTGGGAAAAGCGAATTACTGTAACTTTTGATTTCCCATCTTCGGGGCCTTCAGTAAAGGAGAAGGGAATATCATTGAGTATGAAGGTTTGACTGCGCCGTAAATCGAATGCTAACGAGAGAGCAAATTCGCTGTTTGGCGTGTGGATTAGCGGTTGACGGACGTTAAAAGAAAGGGTTTCGGCTTCGCTGCGGATATGCAAGTCACGAAATTCGCTTTGAATAATGCGGCTACCGCTATTGCTGTAGCGGACACCAATAGTTCCATCTAGAGCGTTAAACGGAACAGAATAACTGATATTATAAACGTCTAAACCTTCAGTCCTGCCATATTCGGCACTGAATTTATCTCCAAACCCTAATAAATTATCGTGAGCAACAAAAACACTCCCTTGTTCTGAACCAACGCTAGCTGATTGGTTATTTGCAAAGATAACCCCAGCGTGAAATGCTGGCGCTTCGGTAATTGTCACCTGTAAAATATTGTTACCTGGGGTGCTACCTGCGGTTAACTCAGCATTGACTCGTTTAATAACAGGGTCAAGTTGTAATAATTGCAGCGCTTGTTCAAGGCTTTTTTGGTTTAAAGGCTTACCTGCAAGCCGTTCAATGCGGGAACGCACGTATACAGGTTGCAATCTTTTTAACCCTAAAATTGAAATTCCTTCGAGTTCGCCTTCCACAACTTGGATTTGCACGACACCGCTAGCAACATTTTGATTATTGGAAATAAATGCACCACTGGTGATATAGCCATTTTTAACATAGAGTTCAGTGATTTGCGATCGCAGTTGCAATAACTGCTCAAATGTGATTTTTTTATTTTCTAAGGGCTGTTTTAACTTGATGATTTCATTTTCTAAAACAGTGTATCCTTTGACTTGAATTTCTTTGACAAAGAAACTTTCACCACTAGGAAAGGTTGTTTCGGGTAAATTTTCCTGTGGGGGTGATGGAAGTATGGGAATTGGTGTCAGTGGTGTGGGAGGAAGGGTTGGCGATGGTGATGGTTGGGGTAAAGTTTCTTCGACTTTCCCTGGTATATTGGGGGGAATTGTCACTCCAGGTGGGGGTGTCGATTGTGCAAATACTGCAAGTGGAGTGATGCTGATGCAGGTAAGTAATATGAAAAAAAGTTTTTGAAACCGAAGGTAGGAACCCATTGTTTATCTACGATTTGTAAGGGTCATCATTTGTCATTGATAAGGGTTTGAGATATATTTACGCTTCGTAATATAGTTCTATTTATTCCCACCAACTGACTTAGGGATCGCATTAAGAATTAGAGATTTAACAAGTATTATTACTTAATTAAAATACCATAATAGTTTGCTTGATGATTGCAACTTTATGCAATCATCAAGATCCGAATCGGCTATACTAATATTTAGAACTTACGCATTGAGAAATAAGACAATAAATGCAGTAAAGAAAGAATGCCAGATAGCGCAAGCGCTGACTTCTCAGTTCGCTAATCACCAGGGAACTTGAAAGACAGATAATTTACGCTATGTTTATTTAGGATTGGGACACTATTCTTTCCACATCTACAGCCGAGCATTGTCGTAAATTGTCGCAAGTATACGCTGTTACTGAACCATCAGGCTCAACAGAAAACAAAAAACTATCAGCAGCATAAGTAGGATGTCTTCTGGAAGTCCCAGCATAGACAGGGTTATATCCCAATAAAACTAATCCTTGAGGAGAAGACTTGAGGCTAATTTCCTGGTCTACAACCTGCTTTTTATTTATCCCAGGATCAAAATATCTAGTTCTCATCATTCCTGAATATCCCTCCATCACAAGCACGCTTTGATAAACGACTCCATCAACGCTATATCTGAGCTTCCAACTTCCATAAATTGGAGAATTTGCTTCTAAGAGTTGCGCGAGCGCATAGGATGAAGATTGAGAAACATCTGGTGTTTGTACTAAGGCATTTCTAGCATCTACTGACTTGATACCAAACAATCCAATCCCAGCCACTAAAATTGCAATCGAAGTGGTTTGTTTAAAATTAGGTAATGCCAAAGATGTTGCTAAAAATGTGTTACAAACTAGTTTAAAAAACATAATCAACCTCTAATCTGAGTTAAAAAAAAATAACGATAATTTCCTCAGCAACGGTTGATAAATTGATGATTTTTGTTGTTTTTCGATTCATTAACCGTTTCTTTAATACTCAGATTAAGGGAGATAAGAAAGTAATGCATTCACCATTTATGTATATATAGTTGCATAAATGGTATGGTGCGATCGCATGATTGTGTGTCCCATTTTGCAGAAAACTGTATATAAGATTTTTCCAATATGTGCAATATTGCTGTTTAACAACTTCGACTCCAGATTAATTGCCCATTGGGTAATCGATACAATCCTTGTGGTTCAATTTAATTGGGTCGCCTTTTAAGGGACTGACAACAAATAAATTATCCAATCTTGTGGGGTGGGCGACACAAGGGCCCGTAGCCAAAGGCGGACAAGATACCATAGGTGTCAAGTTAAGCTCAAACTTACTATGTCAATAAGCATTTATGCTGAAAAATTCGGTTTTAAAGGGACAAAAAACGAACTTTTTCAGGGACTATTAATGCTTTGTTTATTAGCATCACTCCCAGCTTGTGTATAAAAGGCAGAAAAAAGTTCACCTTTATACTTCGTTTCTCACAAAACCTATCGTTGACAAATGGGTTTTAACCTTAAGTTGACACTAATGACAAGATACCCACCCCACAAGAAATAGTTGAGTATTTTTTTATTTGAAAGTCCCAAGGACGCGATGTTGATTCCACACTACGCGCATCACCCGTTGTATAGGCGGAAATTAATACATCCCCTGGACTATTGCATAAAGCACCAGAACCTTTAACAGTAAAAGAGTTTTTTTGTCGAGAGAAATAGCATAAAACTGCACACTTTGCAAAAGCTCAGTTTTTAATGCGTATTTCTGATAAGTTAAAAATAAAAAATAACTTATTAAAGCCGAATATCATAAAAAACCAGGCGTTGCTGAATTAAAATATGAAATTCCAAAAAAAATATCTCAAACTATTACTCTCTAAGCTTTTGCAACCACCGTTCGCGCTTCTCTACGAGACTATCCGCGAACGCGTCTCCCCTTGGGAGAAGTTTCGAGCGGTGGATTCTGTCGCTCGAATTACTCTCTGTGCAAGGCTAATTCATCTCTTCACCCAGCAATACCAAAAACTAAATCGCCATCGATTTATTAAAGTATTATTTTTAGCAACACTCGGAATCTGTTTATTGTTTGGACAAGTCGTATCTGCACAAACTCAAAATCCTAGTGTACTAGTTGAACAAGGAATTAAAGACTATGATGCCGGAAATTTTGCCAATGCGGAAAAACACTGGCAAGAGGCATTAAATCAGTATAAAAACAATCCGTCAGATGCGGCGGTTGTCAATGAAAATTTGGGGCGTGTCTACCAACAACTAGGAGAAAATAAAGCAGCAATTGCATCGCTGTCGGCGGCAATTCGTGACTATGCGGCGGTGGCAAATATCCAGCAAGTGGGACGAATGCAATCAGAACTCGCCCAAGTTTACAGCAATTTGGGACAACCTCGCAAAGCGATCGCACTTTTATGTGGTCAACTGGTAGATAAGTCGAAAATCTCAGAAAATCAAGGGAGTCAGGAAAGAGAATGCACGCCCGAAAGTGCCGAACAAATCGCCACCAAACACAACGACAAACGCGGTAAGATTGCGGCTTTGGGAATTCTCGGTGAGGCATATCGGTTAATTGGAAATTATGACCAAGCAATTAAATATTTACACGCGGCGCAACAAGTCTCTCCAGAATATGACTTTTTGGTGTTAAATAGTTTGGGTAATGCTTATAGAAGTCGCGCTCAATTGCATGAGTTAGAAGCCAATTCTGCAAACCAAGCTGGTATTTTCAGTAAAGAAAAGGAATTTAACAACAAGTCTGCGGCAGATTACAACCAAGCCCGCGAATATTTTCAGAATAGTATCAAACTTGCCCACAACCAAAAACAACCTTTAGCAGAGATGCGGGGATTATTAAATTTAATTCAGTTGGGTTCCCAGACAAATGAGACGAAAGTTATCGGCGATGAAACCTTTAATAATGCCCATGAGGATGCTTTGAAGCTTCTCGAAGATTTACCCGATTCAGCGACAAAAGTGTATGCAGCAATTGATTTAGCATACTTGCAGCGCCATTCTCAAGGAATTTCGCCCTTTACTTACTGTCAAACTCAGATACTTTCATCGGATAACGAAGCATTAAATTTGCTGCAAAGCTCAGTATTAACTAGTAATAACTTACAAGACAATCGCCTACAATCTTATGCTAATGGTGCTTTAGGACATTTTTGGGAATGCCGCAGAGATACTAAAAAAGCATTAAAATATACCCAAACGGCAATCATTGCCGCAGACAAAAATTTGAGTGCAAAAGATAGCTTGTATTTGTGGGAGTGGCAAGCTGGACGGATTTTAGATAAAGAAAATCATAAAGAAGAAGCGATCGCATCCTATCAAAGAGCATTTGAAACCTTGGAAGATATCCGCCAGGATATTTTGACCGCAGAACGTGATGTGCAGTTTGACTTCCGCGATGTCGTTCAACCATTGTACCGCACATTGGCGCGATCGCGGCTTGATCTGTTGGAAGTTGGGGCAATTGCAAACAAACAACGTGCTAAGGAATTATCGCAAGTAGTCGAAACTATTGATGCGTTGAAACTCGCAGAATTACAGAATTATTTTGGTAATGATTGCATTTTGAGTGGGTTGAATCCCAAACAGGTGGGCGAACTCCTGGAAGATAATAGTGCAGCGTTTAAGAATACTGGGTTTTTGAGTTCGATAATTTTAGATGGCAAAACCGGGATATTATTGCAATTACCCAATCAGACAACCAAATTTAAGTGGATTGAAGACCCCAATCAAGAAGGTACAAGTAAGATAGTTAGCAGCGACAGGCTACAGAAAAAAATTGCCGAGTTTCGTACTGGATTAATTAGAGGAGAAGAAGAAGTTAACTACGATACAACAACTGCGGCACAGCTTTATGATTGGATAATTCGCCCCTTTGCTGAAAATATTAAACCTGAGACAGTCAAAACCCTTGTGTTTATTCAGGATGGGTTTTTGCGTAGTGTACCAATGGCAGCACTTTACGATCGCCAACAACAGAAATACTTAGTCGAAACCTACGCAGTTGCCACAACCCCTAGTTTACGACTTACTACACCCAAAGTACGCGATCGCAGTACGCAAAAGGCGTTAATTTTGGGTTTGACACAACAAGCCACAATCGACGGAAAGTCTTTTGATGCGCTTTTTTCAGTTCCCGAAGAAGTCAGTGCAGTTGAAAGTCTATTTCCCAATCATACCGACCTCATCGATGATAACTTTGTCCCCGAAACTTTTAAACAAAAACTTGAGAAAACAACATACCCCATTGTCCATATAGCTAGTCACGCTCAATTTGGCATCATTCCCGAAGACACCTTCATTGTCACAGGCAAAAACCAAAAACTTACCATCAGTCAATTAGAAAACTCACTGCGAAACCTCAACAGCAAATTAGATAGCGTCGAACTTCTCGTACTTACTGCGTGTGAAACCGCAGTTGGCGACGACCGATCTACACTAGGATTAGCTGGAGTTGCATTACAAGTTGGCGTTAAAAGTGCGATCGCATCTTTGTGGAGTGTCACAGATGCATCGACAGCCGAACTAGTCAAAACATTTTACACCAACTACCGCAACGCTGGCATGAGTATTGCGGAAGCACTGCAAAAAGCCCAAATTAGGATGATTAATGCTAAGAAATTACCGCCATCTGAAGGTATAAATATCAAGTATGATAACCCAGTATATTGGGCACCAATGATTGCGATCGGTAATTGGCTTTGAAACCCACAGATCCCCCTAACTTTTCATGGTATCTGGAAAATCTCTATAAAGTTACTAGTGGTAACAACTCCTCGATTTGCTGACGTAATTCAGATAAACGTTGTGGTATACGTTGAGAAGAGGGTAAGGTCATACGCGCACGTGAAAAGCTATAACCCAATTCAGCTAAAATATCTTCTGTTTCATAAGGTAACTCGAAGTACAGATCGAGCATCGGCATTACTTATATTCACATCCGAGGATAAGTTACTCATATCATGTCCGCCAAATTACCCATAATATAAAGAACCCCACCCCCAACCC
>NZ_JABXKM010000135.1 GCF_017115025.1 Nostoc sp. NOS(2021)
GGGGAAGAATTTTCCCGATCTTCAATTACATATCGCATTCATACCCTAGCTGGTGTGATGATTCCCCAAATCTTACCTGATGGTCAAGTTAAAGTAGACATGGGTTTACCCAGGTTACTCGCTGGCGAAATTCCCACCACCCTTACACCCGCCCAAGAAAAAGTAATTTCTCAGCCGTTGGAAGTGGCTGGGCAAATTTGGGAAGTCACCTGTGTAAGTATGGGAAATCCCCACTGCATTACCTTTGTAGAAGATGTCGCAGCAATTGAGCTGGAAACCATCGGCCCAAAATTTGAGCATCACCCAGCTTTTCCCCAACGCATAAATACCGAATTTATGCAAGTGGTACGCCGTGACTATTTGAAAATGCGGGTGTGGGAACGGGGTGCTGGGATTACATTAGCTTGTGGTACTGGTGCTTGTGCTTCCTTGGTAGCTGGAGTATTAACAGGGAAATGCGATCGCGCCGCCACTATCGAATTACCAGGTGGCCCCTTGCAAATTGAATGGTCAGAAGTAGACCAACGGGTTTACATGACAGGCCCAGCTGAAAAGGTATTCACTGGTAAACTGTAACCGATTTCCCATTGGCATTACTCAAGTAGTAGTGCCATAGAAGCCTTGCAGCGAGGAGGGCGTTTCAGAGGGTTTGTGCGGTACCTTGGGTTAAGGAGAATCCTAGGTTGGGTTGAACGAAGTGAAACCCAACATTTTCGGTGGTTTGTTGGGTTTCACTTCGTTCAACCCAACCTACGCAGTTTATGGTTTTTGACGCTAATTCAAGCGTATTGGATTATAGATAGTAATTGATTGGGGCGTTAAGGTATGGATGCTGAGGAGTTGTGCAGGCGCTATGCTGCTGGGGAGAGAGATTTTCACGGAGTTGACTTGAGTGGAGTCAATTTGGAAGAGGTTTGTCTTGAAGAAATCAATCTCGAAGGGGCTGATCTTAAAGGAACCCTTTTCTTCCGTTGCAACTTGCGGGGGGCTATTTTCAGAAATGCCAACCTGGAAGGAGCCGATCTCAGCATGACTCTTTTGAATGAAACTGATTTCCGAGGGGCTAATCTCACGAGTTGTAGGACTTTGGAATGTTCTATGATCAGGGCTAACTTCCAAGATGCTAGAGACAACGGAATGATCTGGGATGGGTATACGTACAATACCGTTTTGCCTGATGGTCGAGTTGTCTCCGATCCCGATCCTGAAAGAGATCGACAGATCGCTGAAGGATATGAATTCTGAGCCTGCCAATAGAGGTGCTGCTCCAAGGGGGTAACTAGGTCACTTGAATTATCACTCTCATGGGCTGCCAAAAGAGAATTTTTAATTATCTATATTTGTTGCAGTTGATAAGAAGGACAGTAAGTTAACTATTTCAAGCGTATTAGAGAAGGAAAATATTCTTTATCAAGTAGAGTAATTTGGTAATATTCCGCCCGAAAAACGGGCGAATATTATGATTAAGCAATTGTGCCGGCTAAACTACCTCATCTAAATATCCTGAGAAATTTAGATGAAGTAATTAATAACCCTCTATAGTATAACCAGCAGATTGCACTATCTGTTTAATTGACTCTTCAGAAGCCGCAGATTCCACAGTTACGGTTTTAGCATTAACGTCAACATTTACTTTGGCATCAGATTCCATAGTCTGAATAGATTTAGTTATTTTCTTGGCACAGTCATCACCTTTAATATTCGGAACTTTCAATTTAATTGCCATTAGTTACCTCATTAAGTCAACTAGAATTTCCATTTAATAAATATTATAGCGGTTGAGAGAGTGAGCGCACATCTTGCTGAAGTAAGGTAATTGGGCATCACAGTGGCAGTATTAAATAATCGCTGTACATAAATTCTTATTGATAAAATTTACAGGACGTAAAATTAAATAAGATGCCAAAAGATATAAAGTTATTTATGAAAATACCCTGAGTACTACTAACTGATAAAAAGCCGCTTTTTTAGTTTGTTCTGAGATTCCATCAGACATTGCAGATTCTCCGATAGGCGTTCCCGTTCGACATAGTTGTTCTCGCAGCGTTGCCTGAACATACAAGCATCTATACGTAAGTCAAAAAACCTTTTATCTGTAGTTTTTAACTTATTGATATGTTATAGATAGTTATGTGCAACTTTCAAGGCATATATAGATCCAAAAAACATCTGTCTCGTGGTATGAATGGGTGATCAGGACAATGTTCTTATATTAGTTAATTCCGTAGTGATTAGTTTTGATGCACAAATTATTGCCAGTAGTGCCCAGGATAGAACAGTGCGGTGTTAAGAAAAGTAGATATTTTATTGAGTGAATTGTCCCAGACATAGTAAAGGTAGAGAATATTGACCAAGCAGTAGAGTTAGCTGATTTGCAATGCGCTTTAACATGCTGGTTATTCAAGTGCGACAAAATCTTGTCAGACGTGACAGAAAAAACTCAGGCTACTGGACAAACACAAGATTACTTAATTACTTAAATCGGGTTTTGGAAATGTTGGGCAGAGAGCCTGAATCAATGAGTGCTTAGTACAGCTTTGCTGAAAGAACTGAAAACTTGCTAGTAGAATAACTTAACGGTTAACTGTACTCATATCAGGGTAGCGATCGCCTGCGGTTACACCCTTTGGTGCAACTGCTTCAATTCGACTTAAATCATCTGGAGTCAGAGTAATCTCACTAGCTACAATATTTTCCTCTAGATAGGGACGGCGTTTTGTACCAGGAATTGGAACAATATCCTCGCCTTGGGCTAGCAACCATGCTATGGCAAGTTGGCTGGGCGTAACTTTCTTTTCAGTAGCGATTTGCTTAACTTTTTCTACCAGTTGTAAATTCTTGTAAAAATTCTCACCTTGAAAACGAGGGTGATTTCTGCGATTATCATCTGCTGCAAGGTCTTCAGGATGGTTGATGGCTCCCGATAAAAACCCACGACCAAGAGGACTATAAGCCACAAAACCAATTCCTAGCTCTCGTACAGTAGGTAAAATTTCATCTTCTGGGTCGCGGCTCCACAAAGAATACTCTGTTTGGAGTGCGGTAATCGGATGAGTAGCTTGCGCCCGTCGAATTGTAGCAGGGGAAGCTTCCGAGAGTCCTAGATAGCGCACTTTACCAAGCTGTACTAACTCTGCCATTGCCCCGACAGTATCTTCAATTGGTACATTGGGATCAACTCGATGTTGATAATATAGGTCAATTGTCTCAACTCCCAAGCGTTTAAGCGAGGCATCACAAGCTGTGTGGACATATTCCGGTCTACCACTAACGCCTTTCCAACCGCCGTCTTCAGTGCGGACATTACCAAACTTGGTTGCTAGTACAACTTGGTCTCGACGATCAATAATAGCTTTGCCTACTAGTTGCTCGTTGGTAAACGGCCCATACATATCAGCAGTGTCGAGGAAATTAACCCCAAGTTCTAATGCCCGATGGATAGTAGCGATCGCTTCTGGTTCATCACGACCACTGTAAAATTCAGACATTCCCATGCAACCAAGTCCTAGTTGAGAAACTTCCAATCCCTGCTTGCCTAACTTTACAATTTTCATCTAACAGTCTCCTAATCAGTAATGACGACGAAAAAAACAGACCTTTGAGCATTATCCCTCTAGCTCTGGCCAACTCATCTATTATTAGAGGTACTTCTTAGTACATTCAATAGACTACAAACTTTCAAGTGCGATTCAGTTAAAATATCCGTCTACAGGCTGAATTTGGCTTGAACACAAAATCTAGGTTGTTATGACCAAAGAGCCATACCAAAAATGGGCAAATAGTATTGAACTTAGATAAGGGACTTTCTAATAAGCTCTTGAATAATTTAATTTTTGGTATTCACTGAATCCTCTCAACCACCCGCGAGATTAGAGAATTTTATGTTATCATTTGTGCCGCAGGAAATGAAAGACCCTGCTCCTTACCATCTATTGACAAGCATCGTTGCTCCTCGCCCAATTGCATGGGTGTCTACAATTAGTGCCTCTGGAATTCCCAATCTCGCCCCGTATTCGTTTTTCAATGCAGTCTCAGGTTTTCCACCAACCATTATGTTCTCAGTTGCATACCATAGACGTGAGCCAAAAGAAAAAGACACGTTACGCAATATTCATGAAGTTGATGAATTTGTGTGTCATGTGGTGGATGAAACACTGTCTCATGCAATGGTTCAAACAGGAACGGAATTTGCCTATGGAGTTAACGAGTTTGAAAAAGCAAACTTAAAAGCTATTCCTGCTACAGATGTCCGACCGTTGCGGATTGAAAGCTCACCTGTGGCAATGGAATGTAAAGTCACACAAATAGTTCCAGTGGAAAGAACCAATAATGTAATGGTATTGGGTCGAGTTTTACGATTTCATGTGCGTGAAGACTTGTACCGCCAAGATTTGGGGTTAGTTGATACTGTTGGGATGCAGCCAATTACGCGCTTAGGTGGGCCAGTTGAGTATACAAAGATTGGGCAACTATTTGAGATGACAACTCCAAAGGTATGATGGGATGTTAATTTACAAAGTTGGGCATGGGTTCCCTTCTGCCTTGTGAAATTCACCCTCGACTTATATCCATTGGATGTTGTTTTGTACAACGAATGAAATCACTATCGATATGAACACTGAGACACCGTTGCTTGGGCAAGCTGACTCAGTTTGTTGCATCGAAAGGAGATTGCTAATGGCCTTGAACATCAAAAATTTGCGGATTGTCAGCCCTGCATTTACTACCCTCGAACGGATTCCCAAACGCTATACCAGTGAAGGCGAAAATATTTCACCTCCACTAGAATGGAGCGGAGTCCCGTCTGGAACTCAACAACTGGTATTGATTTGCCATGACCCAGACGCGCCGCTAACTCGCGGGTTCACTCACTGGATAATCTACGGCATTGGGCCAACCGTTAGTCAGCTTGCCCAAGCAGACGGCAGCAAATTCATTGAAGGTCTAAACAGTTCCAATCAGCCAGGATATACTGGCCCTGCTCCACCAGCAGGGCATGGCCCTCATCACTACTATTTCTGGCTGTACGCCTTAAATAAGGAACTCGACCTGAAACCAGGCTTGAACCGAGAGCAACTCCTCGATGCGATCGCTGATCATGTCATCGAGCAAGCACGGCTAGTTGGAATTTATGAGAGCTGATTTGAACCTCACACGACTTGAAGTCGCGTGATTCCTGCTTCAACGATCTCCGCCTGAATTACTCCAGGGCTTACAAGTTCTCCACAGGCGTAAAAAGGCAGGCATAATGTCATATTCTATGACAGTGCTTTGGCGTGCAACATCTCTATTAACACTGTCAAGCTAGTTTTGAGAGTTTGTAGTAAGCACTTTAGTGCTTAGGAATAGGAATTAAATAACATACAATTTATGTCCCTGGCTTACCTCACCCTCAATCCCTCTCCGATATATTAGAGAGGGAAGCTAGAGATAGGATGAAGTTTTGCATTTTATTTAATCCACGTTCCTTAGAGAATGTTTGAAAAGTATTTGGCTGTGAGCTTAGGCACTTATTGATCCCCCCTAACCCACGCCAGTCGCTCATGGGGGAAAGCCCCAGACGCTCGATAGCGTAGCGTTAGCGAATCCTTGAGCGTCTGACTCGCTAACGCTGCGCTATCGCTTTTAGTGTCTCCCCTTCTCTACGAGACGCCAAGGGCGATCGGAGAAGACCGCGTTGGCTCCCCTTTTTAAGTGGGGAACCGGAATCAAAGTCCCCCTTTTTAATGGAGATTTAGGAGGATATAGAACGTTTTTATACCTACAATAGGACTTTTAAAACATCCTCTTAGAAAATCAGGACTAAAGTCATGACTACGAACTTTTTAAGATTCACTTTCTGCTGGAGATTGCATGGGGATATTAACGCTAGATTGCACAGATTCTTTACTAGAAATTGCTAAATATATACCCCCTAAAATTAGAGCTAACCCTAGCAAGTTAAAAACACTCAAGTTTTCCGAGAAAAGTATCCAAGCAAGAATAGCAACAATCACTGGATTGAGTAGTAATAGTAAAGAGATTAATCCTGAAGAAAAACTTTTGAGGCTGTATACAATTAGCCCATGACCCAAGGCTTCGCAAATAGCACCTAGAGCAAATACTACTAACCACCCCGACAAAGTAACTGGGAAAACTTGTTTTTCAAAGATTAGCACTATTGGTATCATCAATGAAGTTCCAATCACACAACGCCACACGAGTATGGTGAGAACTGAAAACTTATTGCGGATCTGCTCGATCAGTAAAAAGTTTGCTGCATAAAATATCGATGATATGACCGCAACAGCATCACCTGTAAAATTATAATTAGAACGCAATAAATCTTCAAATCCAACACCGATCGCGCCGATTATTGCTAAAATCAGACCGATGATAAATTTGCGTCCAAAAACTTGATTAAAAAATAGCCATCCTCCTAAAGTAGTAAATAGCGGATTGAGACTACCTAACGCATTAGCATTAGCAGCACCAGTCTGAGTTAGCGACCAAGTCCAAGATAATCGACCTAATACATGAACTAAACCCACTGCGATTAAAAACGCGATCTCTTTGATTGGATAAGGCTGCTGTGGTAGGATAGGTTGATCATCTTTAACCTGAGTACGTGCTTGGTTAATTCCACTCCATAAGCCAAAGATAATAGTCGCTATCCATAAGCGATTAAATAATGTAGCAACAGCACTCATTTCGCTAACAGCAATTTTAATAAATATTGCTGTTGAAGATAAAGCTAATAATGCGATTATTACTATTATTATCGGCAGGATATTTGAAGTTTTATCAGGTTTCTCTTCTGTTAGGTTTAATTGATTTTCTACCATTTAGTTTATATTTATTAAACGAACCGCCAAGTGCGCCTTTTCTACCAGACGCGCAGCGTCTCGTAGAAAAGGGAGAAGGAGCAATCATTGCAAGTTTAGGGAGAATTGGGATTACTCAGATAGTAGTGCCATAGAAGTCTTGCAGCGATCGCTCGCCAGGGTCGCCAGTGCTGTGTCATTGCTTCCAGTTGGATTGGTGTTGGACGCGTCGCCAAGTTTTTGAGTTTTTGGAAAGCGATCGCGATCGCTAAATCGCCTTTGGGAAAGACATCAGGACGTTGCAGCGCCATCAGCAAGTAAATATCAACTGTCCAGTCTCCTATCCCTTTGAGACACTTTAACTCAGTTCTGATAGTAATTTCGTCCATGCTTTCCAGCTTGGTTAGGTCAAGCTGACCACTTGCTATCGCATTCGCCAACCCGCGACAGTATAGAATTTTTTGCCGACTGAATCCAATCCCTCTTAATTGAGCATCATCCAATATCAGAAAATTTTCTGGTGTCAGAGTTACAACAACCCCAGAAAGTCGGTTAAATACAGCCCTTGCAGCCGCTACGGAAACTTGCTGTTCCAGAATTATGCACAGAAGCGTTGCAAAACCCGGTTCTCTTGACCAGATGGGTGGAGACCCTAGTGTTTCTAAAATCCGAGCCAAATCGCTGTCAAGATTGGCAAGCACCATTAAACCACGGGTCAGACTTTCTTCAGTCAACGATTCTAGTTCAGGTGTTTGAGTCATCTTTGTTAAATTTCAACTCTTGTACCAGCAGTTTTTGTTTGCGCTCAATTCCCCAGCGATAACCACCAAGACTGCCATCACTCCGCAGCACACGATGACATGGTACAATTAGCGCCGTCGGATTTGCTCCACAAGCATTACCCACTGCGCGGACTGCGTGCGGCTTGGCAAGATTACGGGCGATATCGGCATAGGTGCGCGTTTCGCTATAAGGAATTTTTTGTAATGCTTCCCAAACCTGTTTCTCAAATGCTGTCCCCCGGACATCAAGTGGTAAATCGAGATGGGTTTCATCTCCCGCAATAAAGTCGAGGATTGCCTGTATCCATTCCTTGTGTGTCTGATCATCACGCACGATGTCCGCTTGGTGAAATTCCTGGTTCAAAATGTGTTCAAGTTTGTCTGCTTCATCACCTAGTTTAACGGCGCAGATACCCTTCTCTGTTGTTGCCACAAGCAAATATCCTAGTGGACATGGAGCGATCGCATAGACAATGTTGATTGTCTTTCCTGCTTGTTGGTAAGTCTTTGGTGTCATTCCCAGTTGTTTAGGTGCTTTCTCATATACTCGACTACTTGAACCATACCCCGTGTCGTAAACTGCATGAGCAATTTCCTCGCCTCCCTGAAGACGCTGTTTCAATCGTTCACTACGCAGCGCATCTGCATATTGAAAGGGGGATACGCCAATTATTTGCTTAAATATTCTTTGGAGATAACTGGAACTCATTCCAACTTCAGAACATAATTCCGCAAGGGTTGGAATGCGATCAACTTGTGCTTCAATGTATCGACATGCTATTAAAACTTTCGCCTTAGCCGGATTTGGAACTTTTTCAGATTGTGGCTGACAGCGCTTACAAGGTCGAAAACCTGCGATTTCAGCTTCTTGTGCCGACTGGAAGAAACAAACTTGATTACGATTTGGTCTGCGACTAGGGCAAATAGGTCGGCAATAAACGCTTGTAGAGCGAACACCATAGAAAAGCTTGCCTTCAAAAGTGGGATCTCGATTGAGAACTGCTTGCCAAAGAGTTTCTTCCAAGACTGGTGTTTGTTGTAATTGCATTGATGCCTCCTCTGCTCTTTCTGGTAAATCACGGGGCGAAACCTAACCCCCCAGCCCCCTTCCCTTGTAGGGAAGGGGGAGAATTCAAAGTCTCTCTCCTATTAGGAGAGAGATTTAGAGAGAGGTTTTCCAGATACATCGCTACGTACTAAGCTTGATCTAACACTAGATTAGTCTATTGAAAAACTACTTTCTATCTGATTGTTGCGATCAAAGTCGGCTGCGTTTACTGCAATTACGGCTTAACAATATTATCTGCGATGTTATCGTTGCGTAGGCGTAGCCCGTTGTAGACATTCTAGTAGTCTGTCAAAGTAATTCGTAGTTGCAATCAGTTCTTGCTCTGTACCCTCAGCTGATAGCGTAGCGTAAAGCCTTCTCTTCTCCCAAGGGGAGACGCTACCGCGAACGCTTAGAGTTAGTTTGCGTACTCCTGCAAAGAAGCAAGCTAACTCTAAGCGTCTGGTAGAGAGCGTCATTACGAATTAACGCCATGTGCGACTTTATCTCAAACCTAACCCCCAACCCCTTCCCTACTAGCGTTGGGGAGCCAAAATCAAAGCCTCTCTCCTTTTAGGAGAGAGGTCAGAATATTAAGTCGCACATCGCGTGAATTAGTAATTATTTGGTCAATTCCCGATTGGTAGTGTTATCTCAAACTCAGAGCCTTGTCCAAAAGTAGAATTTACTACCAAAGTACCTGCATGTTTTTCAACTATAATTTGTCGAGCGATCGCTAATCCTAATCCTGTACCTTTGCCTACAAGTTTAGTAGTAAATAAATGCTCAAAAATGCGCTTTTAAGCTGCATAGTTCAAGTTGCTAGAAAGACGCTCTTACGCAAAGACACGGAGATGCAATTTGAATGACGATAAGCTTAATGTTCAGAAGATGCCTCAAGGTGACTCAGCCAGAAGTCGGAGCGGCAACGCCTAGTTGTTAGCGACGCAGGAGCGTCACTTTTCTGAACTTCTCCCAAGGGGATCGGTGACTCAGCACTCCTGAACTGATTCGTTCTCTGGCAAATGGTTCACCCGATTGGGGGAATGCGATCGCAGCATCCAGAACTACTCTGAAAGTAGAGCCACTTTTTTTGCTGTTAGTGATCGCGCCGACAGCGAAAAAACTCTCACAATGGCTATGATTACCTTGAATATTATGCCAATTGCTTGTATATCAAAGGGTCAAAGAGTGGATGAAATTGTAAAATCACCGCATAAACCAGATTTTCAACCAGAGAATATCACTCTGTTGGAAACAATTGCTGCCAATTTACCGGGGATGATTTTCCAAATTCTGCAACGGCAGGATGGTTCTGTATTTATCCCTTATATCAGTTCTGGTTGTGAATATTTGTATGAATTAGAACCAGAAGCTTTACAGGCAGACTTTCAGGTGCTATACAAACTGATTCATCCACAGGATATAAAAGCTTTTGCAGAATCTATTGCTGTTTGTCGCACCACTCTTACACCTTGGCATTGGGAAGGTCGCATCATTACGCCTAGTGGTAAACTTAAGTGGATTCAAGGTACTTCGCAACCGGAACTACAAGCAGAAGGCGATTTTCTTTGGAATAGCTTGGTCATGGATATTACAGACCGAAAACTAGCCCAAGAAAAATTGCAAGAAAGTGAGGCGCGGTATAAAGCAATTTTGGATGCTATCCCCGATTTGATGTTTCGCATCAGCCGCGATGGAGAGTATTTAGATTTGAAAAGTGAGGGAGCAAATGTCACTCTTTTGAGAGAAGAAATAGTAGGAAAACATTTGCAGGAGTTATTGCCCAGTGATGTTGCGGCGATTAGCCAAGTAGCGATCGCTAAAACTTTAGATTCTGGAACTTTGCAAACTTGCGAATATCTACTACCAACACCTTTGGGAATGAGAGATTATGAGGCGCGGTTGGTAGTGAGTGGACAAGACGAGGTACTAGCAATTGTCCGAGATATCACAGAACGCAAACAAGCAGAAGTCGCTTTACAAAATCTTGCCCAAAAATTTGCCAAAGCTTTTAGTTGCAGCCCCGATTCAATTACTATTAGTACGCTGCAAGAAGGACGATTTATCGAAGTTAATGACAGTTTTGTGAAACTCTCAGGTTATCAGCGAGATCAGGTGATTGGTAAAACTTCTTTTGAGTTAAATCTTTGGGTTCACGATCGCGATCGCCTGAATTTGTTACAGGAGTTGCAAGCCACAGGAGTTGTTCGCGACTTGCAACTTGAATTTCGGCAAAAGTCTGGCGAGATAATTACAACGCTACTTTCAGCCGAAGTCATTGATTTGCATGGTATACCTTCCATTTTAGCAGTCCATCACGACATTACAGAACGCAAACAGGTAGAAGCGCAATTACGCCTATCAGCACAACGCGATCGCTTGTTGGCAGAAACTTTAGTGCGAATTCGGTCTTCGCTCAACTTAGAGCAAATTCTCCAAACCACCGTCACGGAAGTCAGGCAATTTCTGCAAGCAGATCGAGTTTTTATTGCTCTAAATAATGCCAATTTAGGAGTCAGAACTATTGCCGAATCAGTAGATCCCAAGTATCCATCAGTCTCAGGTTGGTCTACTAATGATGAAGCTTATCTACAAGAATTGCGAAATTTACTAAAAGATAATCTTGTGCGTGTCGTTGAAGACATAACGCAAATGACAGTATCTCCCAAAGTCAAAGCACACTATCGAAAATTCCACACAAGGGCGACTTTGGCTGTACCAATTATGCTAGGTGACGAATTATTTGGGGCGTTAATTGCCAATCAATGCTCAGGGTCGCGTCATTGGCAGCCAATAGAAATTGATTTGTTACAGCAGATGTCAGAACAGGTAGCGATCGCCATTCAGCAAAGCCAGATATGCCAAAAACTAGCAGAACTTAACACTAATTTAGAACACCAAGTACAAGAACGGACAGCACAGTTGCAGCAGAAAATGCAAGAAGTTGAAAAATTGCATCGCGTCAAAGATGTTGTTTTGCATACGGTTGCCCACGATTTACGAACTTCGGTAATGGGTAACTTGATGGTGTTAAAGAATTTGTTAAATCAGGGAGTGGGGA
>NZ_JABXKM010000089.1 GCF_017115025.1 Nostoc sp. NOS(2021)
CCCCAATAAATATATTATGCAAGTTGATGCAAACAAATTCTCATGGTTCCAGGTTCCAGAGGACATCAAAAGTTTATTAATTTTAGCTGCACAAACCTGGGAAAATACATCAGAATCGGAAAAATATATTCAACAGGCTTTAGCCCAAACTGGTGAAAATACAGATGTCTTGGTAGCAGCATATAGATTTTTTTATTATAAGAATAATTATTCTCTTGCACTACAAACAACAGTCAAATTATTAGATAAAATTAAAGAAGCAGAAAAATTTCCTGATGACTGGGAGCAACTTAAGCCTATATTAGTCAATCGCAAAGAAGACCCACAAATTCGATTGTACTTAAATGCTTATGCTGCTTCTGGATTAGTACTAGCAAAGTTAGGAGCGATAGAGCAAGCAAAAGAAATCAGCACCAGAGTCAAAGAGATAGACGAAAAGAATGATTTTGGTGCCGGGATTCTCCTGGATATTTTGACACGTCCGGCAGAAGAAGATGATTAATTAGTCAATGCACTTCTTTACAAGAAAGAGTGGGGAGTGGGAGAGACAAGGGACACAAGGGAGACAAGGAGAATAAATAACCCATGCCCCATGCCCCATGCCCAATGCCCCATTCCAAATGCCCAATGCCCAATGCCCTTTTGGTGAACAATCATGAACAATTGGTTATCTACTACGTCATATTCCTCTTACTCCCTCTTGGGATCTGCAACTAATAGTAACTCTATCTTCCCTGCTGTCACCATACCTACTAAACTTGATCTGGGCAGTATTCCTAATGTCTCTCCGATCATTGTCATCCAATCTTCTCCGCTATCAATTTAAAAGTTATGAAAGGTAGGGATTGGCTGCTAACAGGGGATGGTCAGTATCAAGCCTGTAAATCTGTAAGAGCATGGGATTTATTGAGAGAGAATTATCGTCTTTATCGGTTTTTAACTGAGATGGAAGATGTTCTCAATAGTGTGGATGATCAAGCCAGTCGTCTGCCAGAAATTCGGATGCTCGTAAGGCGTTTGATAGTAAATTCCTACTGGGTACGAAGTCAACATTTAGAGCCTTCGCCCAAAACGGGAACCTCTGTTTTACTCCTATACGATGAATTGGGTTTTCCGTTGACGGTGCAAACAGTAACATTTGCACCGGGAACCCGATCAAACATTCATAATCATGGGACGTGGGGAATAGTGGCGGTGTTAAAAGGTCAGGAAAAAAATACTTTTTGGCAACGCACCCATAGCCCAGATTTTCAGGACAAAATTGAACCGACGGGAGAGCTAACTCTATTTCCAGGGGATATTATTAGCTTTACTCCCGATGCAATTCACAGTGTAGAAGCTGTGGGTGATGAACCAACTGTGACTTTTAATGTTTACGGCGAAACTGATCCAAATGAGAGATTTGAGTTTGACTCAGTTACCCATAAGGCTAGGAATTTTTAATTGGGAATCGTCAGGATTAATTTCATCGGCTCGTAGTTGCGCTTTAGCGCTAAAGCACAACTACAAACAATTGAGTAATTAGGAGATAGTTAAATGGCAAGAGTAATTTTTTATAGCAAACCAGGCTGTCAAGGTGGTACCAAGCAAAAAGTTTTGCTCACAGCTGCCGGTCATGAGGTGATAGCATACAACCTGCTAACAGAACCTTGGACAGTTGAGCGGTTGCGTTCATTTTTTGGCGATCGCCCCGTAGCCGAATGGTTTAATCGTTCCTCCCCAAAGGTAAAATCTGGTGAGGTAGTTCCTGAAAAAATTGATGCAGAAACCGCTTTGGGGCTGATGCTGAGAGAGCCATTGTTAATTCGCCGTCCTTTGTTAGAAATAGGCGATCGCCGTGAGGTAGGATTTGATGTACAAAAGATTGATGCTTGGATTGGCTTAAAGCCTGTGGACGAATCCTTACAAGAAATCAGCGAAAATCTGATGAAGCAAGATTTGCAAGCTTGTACCCACAGTCACGGTCATAAACACCAGAATCCGCAAGGTGGCTCTAATCACGGTCACGGTTCTCAACAATACCAAAAGCAAGGCAACTGTAACCATTAGTAGAGGACTTATGCAATTTGGAGGGAATTAGTAATCGTAACATCTCGGAAAAATATAATTATTTTTGCCTCAGATGTTACAAACTAAACTTGCATGGGCATATTAAGAATGCTTATATTGCAAGAAAAAATAATGACAGCTACTTTATCTGGTTATCAACTCCTCGAAACCCTTCACTCCGGTAGTAAAACCGTCATTTATCGTGGACGGCGAGAAACCGATAACGCCTCTGTCATTGTCAAAACTCTCCTGTGCGAACATCCACCCCTAGAAGACATTGCTCGACTGCGCCACGAATATCAAATCATTGAACCTCTGCGAATTCCTGGCATTGTTAAAGCCTACGAGTTAAAGAATTATCAGCATAGTCTAGCTTTGGTTTTGGAAGATATTCCGGGTTGCTTGCTCAAAGAACTGATTGCAAATCAAACAACCACCCTAATTGCTTTCCTCAAGGTAGGGATTAATCTGGCACAGATTTTAGGAGAACTGCACGCCCAAAAAATTATACATAAAGATATTAAGCCGCACAATATTCTAATTAATCCCGAATCTTTTGAAGTCAAACTGATTGACTTCAGCATTTCCTCGCGCCTTAATCAAGAAAATGCCACCTTGAGCAATCCTAATTTGCTTGAAGGTACCCTTGCCTATATGTCACCTGAGCAAACAGGCAGAATGAACCGGGTGTGCGACTATCGCACCGACTTTTATTCGTTGGGTGTCACCTTGTATGAAATGCTGACGGGTACGCTACCCTTTGATGCTGTTGACCCGATGGAGTTGATTCACTGTCACATCGCCAAAATGCCCGCCGCACCCTGTCAAGAAACTGTGTGTCGCGTTCTGGAAGATGTGCCAGAGGCGATTAGTGCAATTATTTTGAAGCTGTTAGCGAAAACAGCAGAGGAGCGATATCAAAGCGCTTGGGGACTGAAAGCGGATTTAGAGGAATGCTTATTTCACCTTCAAGTGACTGGCAAGATTGAAAACTTCCTACCGGGAAGACTAGACAAATCTGGGCATTTTTTGATTCCGCAAAAGCTGTACGGACGCGAAGCAGAAGTAGCAACATTGATGGCTGCATTTGAGCGTGTGGCTAACCCCCCTGAATCCCCACTAAGGGGGGTAGAACTCATGCTCGTTTCTGGTTATTCAGGGATTGGTAAAACGAGTGTCGTCAATGAAGTTCATAAACCGATTCTGGGCGCAAGAGGTTATTTCATTGCAGGTAAGTTTGACCAGTTCAAGCGCAATATTCCATACACGTCGTTGATTCAGGCGTTCCAATCTTTGATTCAGCAATTACTCACCGAAAGCGTTGCCCAAATCCAAGGGTGGAAAGAGAAACTGTTAACTGCGTTGGGAGAAAATGGGCAAGTTATTATCGATGTCATTCCAGAAGTCGAACTAATTATTGGAACTGTGCCACCTGTAACACAATTGGGAGCGACAGAATCTCAAAATCGCTTCAATCGCGTCTTTGGGCAATTCATTGGGGTATTCACAACCCAAGACCATCCCTTAGTTGTGTTTCTTGATGATTTACAGTGGGCAGATTCGGCGTCGCTGAACTTAATTGAGCTATTGATGACGGATAGCGCTCGCAAATATTTATTGCTAATCGGGGCATACCGTGATAATGAAGTGTTGTCCACCCATCCACTGATGATGAGTTTGTCTAAGATTCAAGCGTCTGGTGCATTGGTGAATAACATCCTCTTGTCACCATTGCAGTTAACGGATGTGGAAGCGTTAATTAGCGATACGTTGAATCACATAGAATGTGGTCAGCCACTGGCAGAATTACTATTCCACAAAACCGGGGGGAACCCTTTCTTCTTAACACAACTGCTGAAAACCCTACACCAAGAAGACTTGTTAACATATAACTTCGAGTCTGGGGTGTGGCAGTGGGATATTCAACATATTCAAGCGATCGGTATTAGCGACCTGAATGTGGTTGAACTGACAGCGAGAAATATTCGCAAACTCTCATTAGAAACGCAAAAAGTCCTAAAACTGGCTGCTTGTATTGGTAATACTTTTAACTTAGATGTATTAGCGATCGTTAATGAAACATCTTCTCTAACAACTGCGGCGCAATTGTGGTCAGCGCTGCAAGCTGGGTTAATTTTGCCGTTAACTCATGATTACAAAATTCCCTTAGTGTTTAGTCAGGAGGAATCTGGTGGAATTGCTTTAACCGATATCAAGGTTGATTATAAGTTTTTACATGACCGAGTACAGCAAGCGGCCTATTCTCTGATTCCCGATGAAGAGAAGAAAGCAACGCATCTGAAAATTGGTCAATTACTGCTGCAAAATACTGCACCAGAAGAACGCAAAGAAAATGTATTTGCTTTAGTTAATCAACTCAATTACGGGACTGATTTACTAATATCTGAAACAGAAAAATATCAACTTGCAGAACTCAATCTCATCGCCGGTCAGAGAGCTAAAGCAGCCACAGCCCACGATTCCGCGATCAAATATTTGCAAGTTGGTTTGGGACTGTTAGCATCTGATAGTTGGGACAATCAATATGAACTGACATTAGCACTGCACTCAGAAGCAGCAGAGGCAGCTTTTTTGAGCGGTGATTTTGAAGGAATGCAGAGATTCATTGAGATAGTCCAAAACTGCGCTAAAACGCTGCTCGACAAAATTAAAGTGTATGAAGTCCAGATGCAAGCTTACATCGGGCAGAACAGGCTGCTAGAAGGGGTTAATACGGGGCTAGAAGTTTTAAAGCTATTGGGGGTAGAGTTTCCCCAAGAGCCAAACTCGTCAGATATTGGGCAAGCACTAGAAGGAACTGCGGCCATTTTGAATGGCTTGCGAATTGAGGATTTAATTGATCTGCCTCAAATGAGCGATCGCTATAAACTAGCAGCCATCAGAATTTTATCAAGTCTCTTTGCTCCTGTATATATTGCAGCCCCACAACTGTTACTCTTGACGTTGTGCAAACAAGTAGATTTATCCGTCCAATATGGCAATGCTTCCGTGTCTCCCTCTGCTTATGCAAATTATGGTCTTCTGCTTTGTGGCATTGTGGGAGATATTGATTCAGGTCATCAGTTCGGTCAATTAGCTTTAAATTTATTGTCAAAGTTAAATGCTCAAGAAATCAAAGCCAAGACAGTTGTCACAGTAAATATATTTACCCGACATTGGAAAGAGCATCTCAGAGAAACCTTAGAACCTTTAGTGTCAGCTTACTCTATCGGCATGGAGACGGGAGATTTACAATGGGCTGCCTTTGGTTTAATGCTTTACTCCTATTTCGCCTACTTTAGCGGCAAAGAACTGACTGTCCTTGAAAGAGAGATAGCAGCCTACAGAGATGTTGCTAATAAAATGAAGCAAGAAATAGCGGTTAGTTATATAGAAATGTATTGGCAAGCTATCTTAAATATGCTCGGAAAGAGTGAAAATCCCTGCGTTGTAAAGGGTGAAGCCTACGATGAGCAGATCAGGTTGCCATTGCTCCTGCAAGCGAACGACAAAACGGGACTTTACTACATATATTGGAATAAACTTTTACTTAGTTACTGGTTTGACAATTACTCAGAAGCGATTGAGAATATTGCGATCGCAGAGAAGTATTTGGGCGCAGTGGTAGGATTGCCCCTTGTTCCTCTATTCCATTTTTACGATTCTTTAGTACGGCTAGCGGTGTATGGCGATCGCCCAGAGTCAGAGCAACAGGAAATTCGCGATCGCGTCCAAGCTAATCAAGAAAAAATGCAAAAATGGGCGCATCATGCCCCAATGAATTATTTACACAAATTTTATCTAGTAGAGGCAGAACGGCATCGTGTTTTCGGCGAAAAAATCGCAGCGATCGAGATGTACGATCAAGCGATCGCTCTGGCTAAAGAAAACGAGTACATCAATGAAGAAGCGATCGCCCACGAACTCGCTGCTAAATTCTATTTGTCATGGGGTAAAGAAACGATTGCTAAAACCTACATGACAAATGCTTACTACGCCTATAGTCGTTGGGGTGCTGTTGCTAAAGTTAAAGATTTAGAAGTACGCTATCCGCAATTGATTGTGCAATCAAACACAGAAAAGTTAGAAACGAATTACCTGCAAACTATTCAAACACACTCTACAACCACCGGAGGCGCTCATATTCTTGACTTCATGACAGTGATGAAAGCTGCACAGGTGCTATCAGAAGAAATGGTGCTAACTCACCTGCTTCAAAAAATGATGAAGATTGTCATCGAAAATGCTGGCGCTCAACAAGGTTACTTTATTGCCAAACACGAGAATCAATGGATGCTAGAAGCGACGGGAATGCTTGTAGGTAAGGAGATTAGTGTTGTTGTTAACGCAGAGGATAAAACTAATTCACCCTTACTCCCGGTTGCCTTATTCAATTATGTCGAAAGAACCAGAAACAATCTGGTTTTAGACGATGGTGTTAAAGACTCCCGCTTTGCGGCTGATGCTTATATCACCACTTACAAATCTAAATCGATTTTGTGTCTACCTTTGATTCACTCTGGCAAGTTTACTGGGATTATTTACCTGGAAAATAATCTCATTTCTGGTGCTTTTACTCCAGAACGGGTGAAAGTGCTGAGTTTATTGATAGCACAAATTTCGATTGCGATCGACAACGCCCGTCTCTACACCAACCTGCAAACCTACTCGCAACAACTGGAAGCCAAATCACAAGAACTCGAAGCTAAAAACGCAGCTTTCCAAGCATCCGAAACGCGAGAGCGAGAAAAAGCTGAACAACTTGCACAATCCCTGCACAAACTCCAACAAACCCAGGCTCAACTTGTACAGACCGAGAAAATGTCCAGCTTAGGGCAATTGGTAGCAGGTGTTGCCCACGAAATCAACAATCCAGTCAATTTTATTTTTGGCAACCTGACTCATGCCAACAACTACAGCCAAGATGTGCTGGGACTTCTGGAACTTTACCATAAACATTACCCATCTCCCCATGCAGAGATTCAGGAAGAAGCTCTGGCGATTGATCTAGAATTTGTGCTGGAAGACTTGCCTAAGCTACTGTCCTCCATGCGAGTTGGGGCAGATCGGATTCGCCAAATTGTCGCTTCGCTGCGAAACTTCTCACGCATGGACGAAGCGGAGATTAAAGCCGTTAATATTCATGACGGTATTGACAGTACCCTAATGATTCTGCAACATCGCTTCAAAGCAAAGTCAGATCGTCCCGGTATTGAGCTTGTTAAACACTACGGCAACCTGCCCCAAGTCGAATGTTATGCAGGGCAGCTAAATCAAGTGTTTATGAATGTGTTGAGTAATGCGATCGATGCTTTGGAGGAGTCATTAGCGGACAATCAAGGACAAATAACAACTCCAACCATTACTATTTACACTGAGCAAATTGATGCTGATCAAGTCGAAATTCGGATTGCCGACAATGGTCTAAGTATCCCAGAGTCTGTTCGGCGACGACTATTCGATCCTTTCTTCACCACAAAACCTGTGGGCAAAGGGACGGGTATGGGCTTGTCGATTAGCTACCAAATTGTCACCGAAAAACATGGTGGTTCACTCTCTTGCACTTCAGAACCCGGCGAGGGAGCGGAGTTTCAAATCCGCATTCCAGTTTGCCAGGAAGTCCCTAAGAACGTTGCTGTTGGTGTCTAGAGGCGGAAATAGGGCTGGCGATCGCTTGACTTTTAAGACAGTCGCTACACCTGCGCCGGACTAGAGAAAATCAGGAATTTCAAATGTAGGATGCTATGTTTTTACCTGCAAGCATTAGCGGTGATGAAATTCCACCTCTTTCTCCAGAATCTTAATATCATAGTTGCCAAAAAAATCGTGGCCCAGTAAGCCGATGCTTGCTTTTGGTGCGATCGCTACCTGAAGATTATTGGCTGTCACTCCACCTACTGCAATAGATTTTACCTTACTGGTTGGGAATTCTACTTCGCTACCATCGGCAATTTGGGCTTGCATTGTACCTGTAGCCTGGAGTTTAAGTGTATTCGCCATACCTTGAGTGATAATGGTTCCACTAGCACCTGTATCTACAATCATTTCAAAGGTTTTTTTGTCGTTGAAAGTGACATCAATCACAGGAGTTCCACCAAAACGGCGTTTGATTGAGACTCGAAAAACTCTGTTATCTGAAGGTGCGGCTATTATATTCCCACAAAGTCTTCCCAATCCAACTGTTTTACCAGAGGAGGTTATCATGTAACACGCTCCTGGATCGTCTGCTGTTGCCCGATGAGAGAATGCTAAAAATATCAGCGTCGGTATTAGTGCAATCGCAGTTAGGTTAACGGTTGTAATCCAACGCCTCCAAGCATTCTTCATGTTATATTGCTCTCCAATTTTTCTTACATATCTTAATAACTAAACTCATCACAATGGCTGTAAAATATAGTGTTAAAAGCACAGAATATTAATATAGAAATGCAGTATTTATTAAGTAATAAATAACAAACAATCAAATATGTTCTGTTTAAATTTATATATTTTTGATGATTTGTCCACCCAAATTTTATAATCTCCAGTTAACTGATGAAGTTTTTTATATATGTATCTCTAAAAGATGAAATTGCATCTTACACAATACATCTTACCTAGAATTACTGATTGATAAATTAAAGATTAGGTAAAGACATGATAAAACCACTTAGAGCGAGCAGATTAAATCTGGCATACTAAGAAGTTGGATAAGAGAAAGTTGTTAGCTTACTCAAAGCTTGCTGCTGCATTTACAGCAGTTGCGATCGCATTTTTAATCGCAATATCTCTTTGTTCTAAAATGATATTTTCACCAACAGTATGCGAAGCAACTACACCGCAAATAGCAGCAGCAGCAAAATTATACACTCCCGCCATTTTGAATAGTGTGCCGCATTCCATGTCGTAACTCAAGATATTCAAGCGCCGATATTCTTCTGTAATGCCATGCAGCGATCGCATTAAATTTGGATTCGCTGAATCAGTGCGTTCTTGCCCTTCGTAAAAAGTATCAACTGATGCCGTAATTCCTATGTAATGTTCAACCTCTAATTCTCGTGCGGCTTTAACTAAAGCGACTGTCACAAAAGGATGCAGACTCGCTCTAAGCGAAGCTATGCCGAAGGCGTTGCCTCTCGTTCGCGTTAGCGTCTCCGAAGGAGAAGAGAAGGCTTTACGCTGCGCTAACAAAATTCTTGCATTAAAGACATTTTCAGACGGGGATTTAAACCCCGACTGAAAATAACGCTACCTGTATTGTTGGGGTCTTAAACCCTTTGATTTACGATAAAAGCGTTTACTAGTCATAGAGTTGAGAGTAGCGATCGCTCTAACACAATACTATGCTAGGGTGATTTTTATTTTCCTAGAGCAAATCTCCTCCTTCCCATATCTGAAGTTGTCTTTCAGCTGCAACTATGCAATTAAGATGCTTGGGTGGATACAGAAAATGATCGTAAGCTAATGCCATCTGTCTAGCAGCTTCAGTATAAGCTATGAGCAATCAATTTATTACAGGGCGGGAAAGCAACGCTCTCAGCGAGGTTTTAGGGCTGGGGGGTTTAACCCCTCAGATATTCGCCAACAGTATCCTACTAGGGAAGGGGGCTGGGGGGTTAGGTTTCGTGTTAGCTTTTCCACATGACGTGAAAAGTGAGCTAACTCCTAACTCCTGCCTCCTTTCTTCTTAAACCTCGTTGTTGCTGCGCCAAGTTTGTACCGTTTGCTGCAAACCCTCTTTGTAACTTAAATAACGCGGTTTCCAACCAAGCTGTTGACGAATTGAGTCGCTTTTAACTGTGGTTTCCAATTTAAGTAACTCTACCTGCTGAGGTGTAATTATCACCAGAAGTGCTACAGGAGTCAGCCACATAGGAATGTGTGCAGGTCGTTTTCTACCTAAAGCGAAAGCAAAGTAATCAATGAAATCCGCAAAGGATACCGGAGTTCCATCGACGACGTTAAACACAGCGCCTACTGTTTGCTGCTCTCCTGCTTGAACTATGGCTTGAGCAGCATCTTCAAAGTGCAGCCAGTTACCTAAGTTATTTGCAGGCCCTGCAAAATAAGGGCGTCTGAGGTTGAATGATTTTATATATAGCTTGAGGTCTTGAGATTGGGGGCCATACAGGTATCCCATCCGTAAAAGGCTAGACGGAATCTTGCTGTTGCTCACCTGATTTTCTGTGGCGATCGCGGCGGCAAAAATTGGGTCATCGCCAGGTGCAACTAGAGGCGCAGTTTCTCCGGTATCTGTTGTATTGCCATAGAGAAAGGTATAACTCGTATGGACAAGAAATGGAGTCCCTGCATCTTCAATGGCCTTCAATAGTGCAGTAGTTGTGGCTTTTAAGGTTTTGTCAAATCCTTTCCAGTCCTGACCATCGCTTAATAATGTATTGGCAAACTGTGGCGTTAGGTTGATAACCACGTTAGCATTAGCTGCGGATAAAACATTTTTAAGTTCAGTGGCACTTGTCAAACTGACATCAGCAGGTAGGCCACCCTTTGAACGTATGACCTGGGCGCCATCTTTACTCAGTGGTATTCCAGTCACCTGATGTCCACGAGCAACTAGTTGCTGCGTGGTTTCTTGTCCCAGTTCCGTATCAGCGCCTGTAATGACAAAATTTAGGGTCATATCTTTTAAAGTAGTTCTTCCTGCAAACAGCTAATGTTAATCATCTAGACAGGAGATTGGCTATCTTTAAAGTTTTTTACAACGATTGCAATGCTCAGGAATACCCCCTTAAGGTTGACATTTAGAGCGCCTTTTTCAAGTAAGCGATCGGATAACAGCATTTTTCAGTTGATGTAAGGGAACTCCAAAAAATAAATTATTCCATCTTGTGGGATGGGCCGAAAAGCCATTGGTGTCAAGTTAAGCCCAAACCCCTTTAAAACCTCGTTTCCAGCCAGAGGCTGGAAATGCACCTCATTGTGGCTCTGCCGCAACTCAAGAGGCGGAGCCTCAACGACGGGCATTCCCAGTCTGAGACTGGGAACGAGACAATCTCTAAAAGCTGGTTCTAGGCTGGTTTTCACGTTAAGTTGACACCAATGGCATCTTGCCCGTCCTTGGTGATTAGCGGGCAAGATGCCCGCACCACAAGAAATTTTTGGATATTTTTTTATTTGGAAGTCCCTAAACTAGGGGCTGATTTCTCTCTAAACCTCTGTGTCTAACTTACCCACAATCGAGATACCTTGCTCAATCTCCTCTGGCGGGAGATAGAAAGTCAGACGCATCGCTGGATAACCCTGTTTATCGGGGAAAAATGCTGAACCACACGCCAGGTAGACGTTTTGTGCAAAGGCTTCCTTACGAATTGTCCCAATCGGAAAATCATCTGGTAACTGTACCCAGAGAAATAATCCTCCCGTGAGAACTGTCCACCGGATTTATTCGGGAAAATAACGCTCCAAAGCTTGCAGCATGGTGTTATATCATGTCCGGGTAATTAGTTATGATTCCTATAGTCATTGCACCTCACCCCTTAATCTCCTCCTCGCCAG
>NZ_JABXKM010000243.1 GCF_017115025.1 Nostoc sp. NOS(2021)
GCGCTTTCTCCCCCATTAAAATGATTATCATTTTTATTAGCTGTATATTTTATTCTCTGGAAGTCCCTTAACCAAAATTTCAGAGTTAAAAATAAGTTAGGAATCCCGTAATGATTAGTTTCAGAAAAGCATCTTCCATTCATGACAACAAAACTATTCAACACTCTCGCTGCTGCCACAACTTTGGCAGGAATTGTTGCAACATCTGGAGCAGCTAATGCAGCTTCTCTCTCGTACACTAGTTCCAGTAATTACGATCTCACAGATATCATTGATGCACCTCTGAGCGTCCAACAATTTAATTCATCTTTAGGCACACTCCAAGGTGTAACAATAGAATTTACTGGGGACGTACTTGAAAATGCAGGTTTTGAAAACAGGAGTCAAACCCCAGGTCAGGTGACACTAAATCTTACCAGTGACTTCAGCTTACAACTAAATAATCAGTCTCTATTGGAGTTCAATCCACAATATACTTATAGTTACCAAGTTGCTAAATATGACGGCAACCTTGATTATGGTGGCACCTCTGGAAAAACTGTTTCTAACTTAACTGCCACACAATCTGCTACCCAGTCTTTTACTAATCCCCAATTCTTGCAGTCGTTCATTGGTAATAGCAACATAGACTTTTTGTTCTCAGCTCTAGCCAACTCAGTAGTTACAGGATCGGGCAACATCAGATCCTATGTTGATACATATGCCAAAGCAAATATCAAAGTAACTTATGACTACGATGATGTGAAATCAGTACCTGAACCCTCTACCACACTTGGAGTTGGTTTAATTGCTGGGCTTTGTTTGTTGTCACAACGCAAAAAAACCTGGCTCAAGGTGTCCAACTCATAGACTTTTTTAAATAGGTAGGTTTTTCCTATCCCATCTATCGGTATAGGCTATCTAATTTAAATGAAAATCCCCGATTTTTTCGAGAATCGGGTTTTTTTGTTGCGTCTATTAGTTAGAATTTTTAACAATTTAATTGTGTGACTCAGTATCCTCACAGTAGGGAAATTGGGTTGATTAGAAAACCCAATTTTTTCTACTACTCCCTACTGGTCGCTAGAGACTGTTAACCTCTTACTGTAACTTAAAATCTAGGAAATTATGCAGAAAGAATCTGCCACACATTTGGCATCTATTGATAATCAGGCTGCTGCAAAAGACATTAAACTACTAGTTTTGGATATAGATGGCACGATCGCCGGACATTCTAACACCATCAGTACAGGTGTAAAGCAAGCGATTATTGCGGCCCAAGCACGAGGAATTCAAGTGGCGATCGCTACAGGTCGAATGTATCGTTCAGCCTTGCGCTTTCACCAAGAAATCGCCTCTATTCTACCATTAATGGCTTATCAAGGAGCCTGGATTCAAGACCCGATCACCCAAAAAATTCATCGCCATTGGGTTGTTTCCAGGGAAATCGCCCACCAGCTAATCGACTATTTTGAACAGCCTGAGTTGCGATCGCTTCTATCTGTCCACTTTTACATCAATGATCAGCTATACGTCCGTGAGTTAACTAGAGAAACCCAAATTTATGCAGAACGTTCTGGTGTTATCCCGATTCCTGTGGGTGATTTGCGCCAAGCCTTAACGAATGAACCGACAAAAATTCTCGCTTTGTGTGATGACACTGATGTGATCAACCAGCTATTGGGGAATTTGCGCCGCCAATACACACCTGCTGAACTTTATCTGACAACATCTGTTGCTACCTTTTTTGAAGCAACTAACGCCTCTGTGAATAAGGGAACTGCTGTGCGTTACCTAGCCGAAGAATTGCTGGGATTACAGTTAGCCAACGTTATGGCGATTGGCGATAACTTCAATGATGTGGAAATGCTGGAATCTGTTGGACTTGGTGTAGCTATGGGTAACGCACCAGCAGGAGTGCAAGCGATCGCGCAGTGGGTAGCTCCTAGTGTAGAGGAAGATGGAGCAGCAGTAGCAATTGAAAAGTTTTTGCTCTAGTGAAAGTACTTTTTCAAACCTAACCCATACAAATCAGAAAGGACACCGACGACTGGCCGTGTTTCGTCTCGGTGCCCTAGCTGGTTCGCTCCTCACACACCTGCTAATGTAGCCGAGGTGATGCATTGAGTCAATAGCTGTGATAAAAGTTTTTATTTTCTGGTTAAGCAAAATTACCGATTTATAGCTCCAAGGGCGCAAAAACACCCAAATTTTCCTCTAGCACATATCTTAATACTGACTGAGTAGCCATCAGCAATCCCAGTCTGGCTTGGGCTAGCTCTGGTGACGTAATTTTCACCTCACCCCAAATCCGGCAATTAGACCAGAACTTTTCAAAAGCTTGGCTCAAATTCAGCGCTACTTTTTCCCATTTGATATAACCGCTAACATCTGGGCACTCTATGTTGTCTATCACTTGTACTAACTGGGCAATTAGACGACGCTCATCTGGGTGATTTAGTCGCAGTACTCCATCACAGTTGAGCCAAGGTATGGGGTTCGGAGCAATAACACTCCAAAATGCTGGACTACTATTTGGAACTGGTTCTGTAAGTTTAATCAATCCCTCTCGGTGAGCCAGCAACACTAGCGAACAGCAGCGTGCATGAGCATGTTGAACAGCAAACAATGAATTGGGTATGGGGCATGGGGCATCAATTGTCACCTCATCTTCCCCTGCTCCCCTGCTCCCCTGCTCCCACTCTCCCCCTGAACTCCCGACTGCAAGACTTTGTAACCAAGTCACTAACGTGGAGTGAGTCAATTCAAAATGTATCCAACCAGGGGGAACTATTTGGATGCTAAAAACGTCTTCACAAATCCCTGATATATCTGAGGCGATCGCACTGGCAAGCTCCATAGTTTTTCGATTCTGAGATTTTGACAGCCATAGAGCCACACCTGAGATATACAAAACTCTAGTATCATCTCTACCTTTATATAGAGGAATTTTTTCATCTTTTATGCATATATTTTCTATTTTATAAGTATCAATACTTAGTGATTTTATTAAATAACCGTATATTAGCTGTTTTATTGACGTATATTTGCTAACTAGTAATTTCTGATGCACGTAATTTTATTGAAATAATCATGTAAAATATATTTATTAATTTTCTGTCATCTATCTTGCGAGATAAGTTTAATGTAGATGAAGAAAAATGAGAGGAGGATAAAATTTGATGAATAATCGATGAATAGTAAGTAAACTTTACTACCATCATTGTACAGTAGGAAGTATAACAAAAGAGTAGAGAGTAATTTACTTTCTATTCTTTGTATGGCTGGCGCTGTTAGGCGTTAAGCCTGCCTCGCCAACACAAAGACACTCCTTGCACCTTTTTATTTACGTCTTTGTCTTCAGCCGATCGCTCTTTGTTACCTATGCAATCTCCATCCTCCTTTTCTGAGGCATCACGGCCTTTTTTGACTTGGCAACGAATTCTTGACTGGGCTCAAGAACACTACCGCTGCCGTACCTTTAGCAAAGATGAGCGCATTCCAGCCCGACCTGGATTGCTATATTTGGTGCAAAGGGGTGCGATCCGTATGGTAGGAACCGCCCAAGTTAGTGCGACTGCCAGTCAGCTAACGTCTCGACGAATCAACAGAACCCCAGAAGAAGCGTTCTTGGGTTTTGTGGGAGCGGGACAGCCATTTGAAATTGTTGCTCAGTCACCATTCACACTCCAGGCTTACGCCCATGTTGACCAAACTGCGGTGCTGTGGATGTACTGGCACGACTTAGACAACTGGCCTCACTTCCGTCGCGAAGTTATGGATGCCTTTAGGTATCAGCATCAGCGTAAGCTGCTGTGGCTGAGTGCCTTGGGACAACGCCGCACAATTGACCGACTCTTAGGATTTCTCACATTGTTAATTGAGGAATATGGAGAGCCAGCAATGAGCGACACTGATCCTGATGTGATTCGCGGTTATTGTCTGCCCTTTCCCCTCACCCATGCCCAAATTGGTAGCGCGATTGGTTCCACTCGTGTCACCGTTACCCGCTTGATGGGCAAGCTGCGTCAACGTGGCTTAATCCTTACTCAAGGGGATAATCTCATTTGCTTGCCAGCAGAGTCGATTAATAGAGCTGGTTAAAGCACAGTTCAGAGCGGCGATTTCCGCCACTCTGTCTGAGTGCGATCGCCTCCGCCGGGGCGTAGCCCATCGCAGGTGTCAGCGAATTTTGACAAACCCGGCTTGGGTAATCAGTTCCTGTCCCTGCTCAGTTAGCAGTAAGTTGGCGTAAGCGACACCTGCTTGCTGCTCAGTCTGACCATTCTGTTTGACCACCACAAACAGATTGCGGGTAATCGGGTATTTTCCTGATTGGAAAGCCTCAATGTTCAACTTGTTTCGTTTACCAGGACATTCAGACGGGAGGACAAATGTTCCTTGGTAGGGAGCAATATATTGCCCTTGCGTCCGCCCCAACGGCAAGGGTTTGATTGAGCATTGAGGAATCACCTCTGGGGCAGAAGCGTAGTAGATACCAGCAGGACTACCAGCCAATTTTTGCAAGGCTTGGGTGGTTGTGGAGATAAATTCTACATTGGAGCTGAAAGCTTGACCACCCAAGATGTCTTGGACAAAAAGCTCGACCGTACCGCCATCAGCAATGCGGCGGGAATAGGGCTTAATCGGAATATTGGGGCCGCCCACCTGGCTCCAATTATTGATTTTGCCTGTGTAAATTGACTTTAACTGGTCTACCGTTAGTCCTGGGATATTGAGGTTGGGGTTAACTGCGATCGCTAAACCATCAATTGCCACAGGAATTTGTTTTAAAGTAAACCCACGCTGCTGGGCACGGCTTAATTCCTGATCTAGAACTGGTCGAGAGGACTGGGCAAGAGCTAGTTGACCGTCTATCAGCGACTGGATACCAGTACCAGAACCAGGAGATGCATTACTGGGTTCTACATAGCGCAGCCGAAACTCTGGTCGCGCCGCTTGAATTCCTGGATCAACTACTAATCGAATCGGTGCCCAAGATGTACTGCCTCCGTAATTAAATAATCCTTTAGGAACATCCTGTACTGAGGTGAAAGTCTTGCCACTAGGTTGTTCTGATGTGGTTTGGGGCGTTTTGGTGCTACTAGAATTAATTGTATTTAGCTCAAGACCAGACTTTCTGCTGAACCACCAAAAACCGCCAGCTACTAGCCCGACGGTGATTAGGATGGATAAGACAAGAATAGGTATTTCATTTTTTTGGGACATAGTAAATTAGCCGCGCGTCCATTCAATACAAGTGCTTGCTACTTGAGATTGTATTTGGAGGACGGGTGTTTTATTAACGAATTCTGACCCTCTATGTTTGGTTGAAATTAATCGAGGAACGGACTCAGAAGAAGTCCTCCCCGGAAATGGTTCGCATTTAATCCGCGATCGAGCTTGAGTAGGGAGCCTTTCCCTAGATGGCGATCAAAGATGTCGCCATAGTTGCCTACAGATCCAAGAACGCGGCGCTGCCACTCCTTGTCGAGGCCAAAATCTGGTGCGGAGATCGGCATCGCTCCAGCACCGCCCGCATACCAGTGTGTTTCCGGTCTTTCTGCGTTGATCAATGTATGCACTGTCCACGCGACGATCGCCGACCACTGTCCGTCCTCGGTTCCGGTGGCGGCGATCACCGGAAAGGTCGTCAGCGACTCCGGGAGGATGCGGCTTGATAATCGGTTCACCCCAGAGTCGAGGCGGATATTTGCAAGGGTCGTGATCTCACCGGCGATCGCGTGGCAATTTTGCACGTTGTATGTATCGATCATCTCCCCATCCTCAGAGAACGGGCGACGGAACCAGTTTTTATGGAGCGCACCGAAGTAAGCCGTGAGACTCCGCTCAACCGAACTGCCAATCATGAAGCAGATGCTTTCTCCGGCCAGGTCGCTGACGTGGTGTGCAACCGAGGTGGACGCGACCATCACCGCAGTAGATTCTACGAAGATAGTAGGGCCAGGCAACAGCTTACCCGCCAACTTCTGCTCCTCAATCTCCGATCCTGTGAGAAAGTATACGTCGTCCTGCTGGTTACGCACCGCGTCGAAGTCCTTCGACGTTTCATATTCATGATATTCGATGCGGTCAGAAGATCCCAGCACGGCGGCGGCGATCGCACGGCAGATATCGACATTGAGACCACTCCAGCCACCTGACTCGGCTTCAGTTGCCAAACCTGTCCGCTCGACGCTGCCACACCGAACTACATTGTGTTCCTTCACACGTTTAATGACCGAACCCGCCTGAGCGGGGGAAATCGAGCCGCAAAAACCAATCAGAGTCACGAAGACTAACACAAAGCGCATGAATTCTCCTCAGGGAATGTCGAAAAACGGGGATATTGAACTGACAATTCAGGTCATGTGGAAAAGCCCACGAAAAACCTAACCCCCTTCCCGACACTCTAAGGGGGAAAATTCAAAGTCTCTCTCCTTTTAGGAGAGAGATTTAGAGAGAGGTTTTCCAGATACCATGAAAAGTCAGGGATATTGAAGGGTGCTGAGTAAAGAAGTGCTGAGTGTGAAATCTCACTTCTTGACTCAGCACTTTAAGGGTTAGCCACTGGATAAGTGCTTGGTAGTGGGTTGAAGCCCTTGGGGATTTTGTTGACTATCCCCTGGCGCTTGTCCTCCGGCGTGATCCCGATCGCTCGGCAGCCTTGCCCACCGTAGTGCGGTAGTGTGTTCACAACGCTGTCTGGAATCTTCGCAAAGGAGGCTGGCAGTGGGGGTGAGATGCCGAGCAGGCGCTTCGGATCGAAGCCCGACAGCAGGCTGTCGGTGATTGGCGAATTGATGTCCCGTGGGCCGAGGTACTTCTGCTGGAATCCTGGCGGCCCGAACTTGTTGAACTCCGGGGAGTTGCCAGCAGCGAGTGCCTGTGCCTCATCGGGCAGGCTGGCGAGGGCAGGCAAATTAAAGATTGTGTTGATCGTCTCGATCACCGAGTTGTGATCGCCCTCGACGTGGGAGACAGCGTGCGTCCGCGCGTAGGGTGAGATGAGGATCAACGGCACACGGACACCACGGGAGAGTGGCAGCCCGTCAGGGCCATAGGACAAGATCCTCGGTGGTACATGGTCGTAGAAGCCATCGGACTCGTCGTAGGTAATGATGATGGCACTCTGCTGCCAGATTTTCGGATTGGACGCGATCGCGTTGATCGCCCTGGCCGCCATCCCCTCACTGAGCTGGCGATCGCTGTAGCCCGGATGGTCGTCATCACCAGACTTCGCCGCATTAATCGCGGCGATCTCATCCGCAGGCGTCTTGGGGTTCGTGATCGGTGGCTTCAGACCCTGCTGGTTCGTGTAGCCGCCACGAATGTAAAACACGCCGCCTTTGGGCAGCGCATTGTTGGCTATGTCGCTAAATAAGTCACCAAGCCCACGGAGATTTTTACTCACCTCCGGCGTGTTGGAAATATAGCCGAAATACTGTGCGCCGTTGTGATGGGTGACATAGGCATTGTGGGAAGCGATCCCGTTGGTATCCGTCGGTTCGAGATTGTAGCCTTCTTGATACCAGCGCCAACTGACAGGCTCAGTCTGGAGTTTCTGGATATAGGGGATATCCTGCTGGATGTCGGCTAGATCGAATAAAGGATTCCTGTTACCAGCCAAGACCGACCGAATATTGCGCCCTTGGAAGGTGAGCGGCAGACTGGCGAAGGTCAGGTTCGAGGAGATGTTGTTATCGGCGTAGCTCTCTTTCGTGCCAGCAGGTTGCTTGTTATTCGTCGTTGTGTCGAACTGGGAGCCATAGAAGGGCTGTGGATCGTTGACCAGGGGTACACCCTGCGTAGTACCAGTGTGGCTGCCTACAGTGTAGGATTGCCCGCTCGCACCGTGCTTGACCCATTGCGTTTCACCCCCCTGCCCCGCGAGCATCGCCACCGCATTCGGGGTTGAGGGGGTGTCTTCGGTTGCAAAGATGTTGTCGAAGACTGTGAAGCGACTAGCCCACTTCCAGAAGAACGGAATGGTGTCACAGTCGATGTGTGACATGACAAGGTGCGCGAACTGCTTGCCCTCAGCAATGTTGGCGGCTCCACCCTTCGACGCGAAGCGCGTGTACTCGTCGTAGACGAACTGATCCATTTGTGGCTTGCCGTCCACAACGTGGATCTTGGTTGCAAGTCCGATGTGCGAGTGGTCAACGCTGTCAACGGCGCTGGCATTCTGCTCAGACCCGATCCGGAATGGCTGAACTGTGACGTTCACGCCGTTAGCATCCGTGTAGGTTTGGGTGAAGCCAGGTGTTTTTTTTGGGTCACGAGGCTTTTGTCCATCTGAGTAGAGTCCGTTAACACCGGGCAAAGTTCCATACTCGTTGTCGAAGGAGTGGTTCTCGTTAAAGATTACGAAGACGTACTTGATCCGCTGCTGAAGCAGTTTTTTGAGCAACTTCGGCGGCAGATTGGGTTCTTTGGCTGGATCATTTAAGTATCGCGCCACGTCTGGCGCTGCATCTGGCTGAGTTGTGACGGTTGAGTTTGCTTCGTGTGGAGAGGAATCCTGTGCGATCGCCGAGCCGAGAAACATCGACGGTAGTAGCAAGAATGTTAGAGCAAAATAGAACTTTGTAAATCGTTTCAAAGCACATCTCCTTGGTAATTTATATCCAGGTAATATCGCTACGCGGAATTCAGAATTTCTATTCATATACCGCAAGCATTTGATTGATTTAAAATAGGTATTTTGGTTACGCCGTGCTTTATTGGTTCCGAAATTCAGAAAAACTTAACACCGTTGAGCGTAAGCAAAATTATGTCGCTATTTAAGCTTTTTGCTTTCTTTTCAGCCACAAACCGATAGTAGCAAAAACTACTGCTCCCGCAATAGTTCGAGGTTCAGGAACAAGCTCACTTTTAGCGAAAGTAACGGCAGTAATGCCGGACTTTTGGACACTTCCAAGGTCGCTGTTGTCCAGAAAAATTCCATAATTGGTACTACCAGTACCTGTGAAATTGCTGTCAAAATACAGTTCTAGACTGTATAAATTATGGTTTTGCTTTGTCAATAAGCCTGCGTCTGCAAAAGCAAGTATGTTCTCTTGAATGTAAGCTGTATTGCCAGCCAAACTGTTGGATAATGTTCGCAAAACAGTATTATCATTGACTAAGTTGATAGTCCAACTTGTCAAATCTACAAAAGAACTAGAAGCGGGTAATTTATCCACATCTACTGTGTAAGTCCCATTAAAAGAACCATTTGCTAAATTCACAGGTAGCCCTACTGAACCATCAAGAGGCGTAGGAGCAAAATTTCCGGAAATATTAAATGTTTTCAAATTGACAGCCTGGGCAGGATCTGTGCCAATAGCTGCTAGCATAGCGAAACCAAGCGCAACGTTAGCAGCTGCTTGCGATAACCTTCTTGAAGGTGTTGCACTCAGCATAAGTTTGCTCTTAATATTTTTGCCCATAGTTTAGAGAAGTGCGCTTTTTGCACACCGAAAATAATGCCAAAGTGAAGAAACTACTATGGCTAGGCTTGAAGGTATACAGCAGAATTCAGAATCCAGAAGTAAAACAGGGTTTATAAGCTAATCGGCATTGAAGTTGCATAATCAGGGCGCTCATATTGCCCACCCCACAAGATATTGAGAAAATTTTAATATGCAAATTAGATGTGTTTTAGCTTACCTGGCTTTGGGACGAATCGTCGTGTACTTCACCAACTTGAAATCTGCTGTAAATAAAAATCCAGAAGTCATAAATGACTGCACCCATAATTTGATACAATTTTCATCGCAGCAAATTATTCTTGATTTTCCCCACAAGGGACAAGGTATTAAACCACTTGTCCATTAGCTCTCTGGGTTCGGCAGTTACTCACTTGGGAAAACCTCAAGATTGCACTACCTCAGCAGCTGCTAAAAATCGCCACTTCTGTATTTTGTTACCTGAAAATTAATGACAAGTTAAGGAAAAGCAAAGGTTATTAAATAGTCGTCTTTAATTTTAAATTTGGAATTGTTAACGCACTGGTTCAAAGTCATAACCAGTGCGGGAGCGAGAACCAGGAACGATTTTTACAAGTTGGACTGGCGCATTGCGATCGCCTGATGCTAAAAACCGAATTGTACCAGAAGCACCGATGGCAGAAAAGTCAGAGGAGGTTAATGCTTCTTGGACTCCAAATCGCGTGGGATTGCGTTCTAATGCCGCAATTAGAGCGACAGTGGCATCATAGCTGAGGGCGGTTCGCCAACTCACATCACCGCCCCATAGCTGCCGGGATTTCTGACGAAAATCTGACTTAGGATCGCTATCAATATGCCAAGGAACTGCCAATACCATCCCCGCAGCTTGCTCTCTGCCAATTTCTAAAGTTTTAACGGTGTAAACATCATCTCCCGCTAACAGAGTTAACCGTTTCTGATTAATTTGAATTACTTGCAGTGCTTTATCCAGAGTTTCAGTGTTAGCAGCTAACATCAACACTTCTGCACCTTGCTTTGTTGCTTGTTCTACACTTTTAGCCGCACTAAAATCCGCCTTGGATAAGTCAAATTCGCTCGATACCTGTCCACCCTCTAGGGAAACAGATGAAACAAACTCCGACTTTAAAGACTGGCTATAGTTACTCTGAGAATTAAAGAAAACCACTGCATTTTTTTTCTGCAAGGTTCTCGCCATGTAGTTGGCTAAACTTCTAGCAGCCATAAAATCACTGGGAACCGTGCGAAAAACGTAGTGGCTAAAGTTAGAAATTTTTACAGATGTGCTGGTAGGAGAAATTGCTACAAGTTGTCCAGAAGTATAGATAGTACCTGCGGCTAAGGTGGAATCGCTAGTAATCGGCCCAACTACACCTAATACTTCGGAATTGCTGACTAGGCTAGAAGCGATTTCCTTGGCTATTTTTGGATTGTCGTCGTCATTAGCTATCCCTACTTTTAAAGGTACTCCCTTGATTCCTCCAGAGCGGTTAACTTGATTTTGGGCTTGGGCTATGCCACGTAAAACTTCTAAAGAAGCATTGGGATCAGTGCCGAATGGTACAGAAGCGACAATGGTGTAGCTCTTGGAAGAACCGATGCGGGCATTGTTAAGAAAAATTAATGCTTCTGGATCGTTAGGGTTGAGTTTTAGGGCGGCTGTGAAATTAGCGATCGCTTGATCATAACTTTTAGCAGCGATCGCCTGTACTCCTTCTTTTTTTGCAGGAGAAATGTCACCTGGAGTCAAAGTTTTTTCCCCAAAACTAATCCGGTCTTGTAAGGATGGATTGCTGCCTGTTTGCTGATTTGGAATGATGGTATTACCAATTTTGACCCCAGAGCCATTAGTAAACCACCACACACCACCGCCAACTATTCCAACTGTCAGCAGCAGGGCCAAGGCTAAAACTGTGGTTTCATTCTTTTGTGACATAAATAAATTTGAATAAAATAAAAATGTTTATTATTTGATTATTTTGCTAAATCTAACCACTTTGATCATTTAATTCTGACAAATCCAGCTTTTTCGATCAGTTCTTGACCTTGAGGTGTCAGCAGCCAATTTGCATAAGCAACGCCTGCTTGCTGATCTGTTTGACCATTCTGTTTAACAATTACAAATAAATTACGGGTAATTGCATAGTCCCCACTACGAAACGCCTGAGTATTCAACTGATTACGCTTATTGGGACATTCAGATACAGGTACAAAGGGTTCTTGGTAGGCAGGCACAAATTGACCGCTTGTGCGCCCTAGTGGCAGGGATTTAATCGTACACTGGGGTACAACCTCTGGGGCAGAAGCATAGTAAATTCCGCCAGGACTTGCGGCTACTTTTCGTACCGCTTCAGTAGTTGTGCCAATATAACTAACGTTGGCACCAAAATTCTCTTTATTTAGAACATTTTCGACAAAGAATTCTACTGTACCCCCAGCTTCTTTGCTACGAGAGTAGACTGTAATTGGTAAATTTGGCCCACCCACCTGTTGCCAATTAGTAATCTTGCCCGTGTAGATGTCTTTGAGTTGGGCGACAGTTAAACCAGGGATGTTGAGATTGAGGTTAACTGCGATCGCAATACCATCAATCGCCACCGGAATTTCTTTCAAACTAAATTCTTTTTGTTTAGCTTCTGTATTTTCTTCAGCTTTAACTGAGCGAGAAGATTGAGAAAAAGCTAGTTGATTATCTATCAACATCCGAATCCCAGTTCCAGATCCTGCTTGACCTAATGAAGGTTGAGTGTAGCGTAAAATAAACCGAGGGCAAAGGCTTTGCAGTTTAGAGTCTACGTCTTTACGGATAGGTGCCCAGGTTGTACTACCACCATAGTTGAATGTCCCCTCTGGCAGGTTTGGCACGTTACATCTGTTGACAAACTGGTTTATGGGATTACCTGTGTTGCCAGTTTCTGAAGGTTTAGTAACAGTTCCATTTAATTGCGCCCACCGTTCCATAAAAAACCATAAGCCACCAAAGATTAAACCAATGGTGATGACGACGGCTAAGAAAAGACTAAGTGTTTCGTTTTTCTGAGACATAGGTGGCTGTTAGCAGCAGGAGTTTTTTAAAGTAAGAGAGATAATAATTTATAAATAAGTCGAAATACGGCTGTTAGTGAAATGGCTACTAAGCCTGCTACAACTGCTAAAACAACTACTGCTTGAATGCCAAGACCCCCTTGTAACAAGGGGAGAAAAAAAATAATCGCAAAAGTAATTGTCGGAATAATTAATAAATCGAACTTTTCAATCCACCGCCTGGTTTGAGCAAAAATTAGTATACCTAAAATCAGGGCGGAAGTAGGCAAAGTAATTATTAGTGATTTTACTAGACTGAAGAGAGCGATCGCGATCAATGCACCCTCAAATCCACTAAATGCAGCCCCACCTAATAATTCCAGTGTAGAAAACGCTGGTTGAGTTGGTGGACGGCGAGGGACGACGGGACTAGAACCTTTGGGTGGTTGTGGCGGAAGTGTTACAGAGGGCGAATTAAGTTGTGTAGGGGCTTGAGCCGCCTGTGAGTTAAGTGCATCTAGAACCTGCTGGGCTGACTGGAAGCGCTGATTCGCAGCAGGTAGCAGCATCTTGTCTAAAATGTCAGCAAGGCGAGGGTTGACACTCACTTGCGATCGCCATTTCCACTGGTTGTTAAAGGCATCAAATAGTTGAATTGCTTCCTGATTTGTCAACAAAGTAATAAGAGTTACAGCCAACGCATATAAGTCTGTAGATGGGAATACTTGACCCCCAGCCATCTGCTCAGGTGGTGCAAATCCCATAGAATAAATTCCTGTGGAAGAAGCAGCAGAACCAAGTGCAGCATTTGTTACTTGCTTAACTGCGCCAAAATCTAGTAAAAAAAGTTTACCATCACGACGACGCATGATGTTAGAGGGTTTGATATCTCTGTGGATAATGCCTCTATCATGAACAAACTTTAGCACCTTCAGGATTTCTTGCAGCACCTCCACCACTTGCTGTTCAGAAAATTTGCCCTGTTGAACTAATTCTTCCTCTAAGTTTTTCCCATCAATGTACTCTTGTACCAAGTAAAAAAATTGGTCTTGCTGTCCTGGTTGCAAGCTATTAACTATCACTGGAAAGAAGGCAAACAAGTCAGGAATTTGCTCGTGATCATTACCAAGTTGTGCTAAAACTTCGGCCTCTCTCTCAAACATTAACTGCGCTTGTTGCAGTTGAGTTGAGGTTAAATTTCCGACTGGTTGAAACTGCTTAACTACGCATTGACGCATTCCAGGTATTCGGCGATCGCGTGCCAAAAAAGCTGCTCCAAATCCCCCCCTTCCCAGCAGCTTCATGGTTACATATCGACCATCTAGCATCAGTGGCATACCACAGGTGGTACAGTACTTTTGCTGCATTGTTTTCAGCGTCGTAATATCATCTAAATCGGCAAAATAGTTCTGTGGGCGTGGGCAACGTGGACGAGTGCAGTAAACTTCCATTTTCGTGATTAGTCAAAATAATTCGTAATTTATAATTAGTAATTCGTAATTCATTCATTCATTCAGATTACATAGAAACTAAATTTCTTTATCAAGAACAGGAAACTTTTTTGCTGAGGTCAAATTCTTAACTTGCCTACGGTACGCTACGCGAAAAGCTATGAGATAATAATTACGAATTACGAATTACGAATTACGAATTATTTGGTCATTGGTCATTTACAAAAAAACAAAGAACAAATGACAAAAAAAGAAGTATGAGCGCCTGCTTCTGGCGATAGCGCAGCCTCAACTCTTTGAGAGGCTTCTCTACGAGAGGCTACGCCAACGCCAACGAGTCCGCGTACCCCTCCCCTACTCTTGAAGCTTGCTAGCAAGAGCGTCAGCACTCTTTGCGTCTGGCTACGCCAATGCCAAGGTTGAACAGAACTTCAAAGACTAATGACCAGATTTTAGTCTCCAGAGGAGGTGGACGTCGCTGCATCTAATGTAGTTACCACTATGCTTTTTTGTGCCAATGTTAACACATCTTGATTCCATCCAGGGTTAGCAAACTGGGGCAAAATCTCTTGACTAAAAGCTTCTGCCGCCTTGGATCTATAGCGATTAGGATTAAAAATCAGCCACAGTGTCCGTTTGACGACAACGCCTTCAATGTTGGCACAGTGCAGAACGCCCATTTGTAACTCTTTAGCGATCGCGCTAGTTGAAACAAAGGCACCCCCCAAACCAGATTGCACAGCATTTTTAATTGCTTCAATGGAATTCAATTCCATTTCAACCTTAAAACGCCTGGTATCAATCTCACAGCGTGCTAGCACTTGGTCAATTACTTTGCGGATAGTCGATTGGGAATCTAGGGCAATGAATTGTAATTTATATAGGTCTTCTTTTTGGATTTTTTCAAGTTTGGCAAAGGGATGAAAGACAGGTAAAATCAGCGCTAGTTCGTCTTCAGCGTAAGGAATAACTTCTAAAGATTCTGATAGTTCACCAGGAATTTCACCGCCAATAATTGCCAGATCAACTTGTCCATTAGCGACACTCCAAGCAGTTCGCCTAGTGGAGTGGACGTGTAATTGCACTGCCACATCTGGATATTTTTGTCGGAACATCCCGATCATTCTGGGCAAAAGATAAGTGCCGGTGGTTTGAGAAGCACCGACAATCAAAGTACCGCCTTGAAGATTTTGTAAATCTTCGATCGCGCGGCAGGTTTCCTGACACAGACTGAGGATTTTTTCACCGTAACTTAGGAGTAGATGGCCTGCTTCGGTTAATTGAGCGCGTCGTCCTCCACGGTCGAATAAGGGGACATCTAGCTGCCGTTCGAGATTTTGGACTTGCAAGCTTACGGCAGGTTGGGAAACGTAAAGACTATCAGCGGCACGCTTGAAGCTTCCTTCTTGGGCGATCGCTTTCAGAATACGTAACTGATCTAAAGTGAAAGGAAGGTCAGACATAAGGCTCAAACCACAAACTTTAAAAGGAGCGGATGCACGTAACAAATCAGGTTTGGCAGTAATTAGCCCGTCATGATTTGTTGCATATTAAACTTGAAGGCTTGACTCGAAAAAGACATTAGCACAACATCTCGACTAAAGTCTCCTTTTGAATACTTTGTGGTATTGGTTGTACTGAGTTCCATTTTCTTTAAATTATTTCACTCGTGTATATGCTACTGATTTCTTGGTTGACACCCAGTCATTTTGTCATACTGGGGTTACAAATAGCTTTTGCGATCGCTCACAGTGGAGGCGCTGCTTTGCGTCCAAGGGCCGAAAAATATATTGGCCCAAGGCTTTATCGCATTTTCTTTGCATTAGTTAGCCTCCCGTTGGCTGTGATATTAATTATTTACTTTTTTGGACACCGATATGATGGTTTGCAACTTTGGCAGGTACAAGGGGTGCTAGGAGTGCGAGAATTTGTTTGGCTGCTGTCAGCGATCTCGTTTTTGTTTTTATATCCTGCTACCTTCAATCTACTAGAAATTGCTGCCATTCAAAAGCCCCAAGTTCATCTTTACGAAACAGGAATTATTCGGATTACCCGTCATCCCCAGATGGTGGGACAAATAATTTGGTGTATTGCCCATACTCTATGGCTGGGTACTACCTTTACCCTTGTGACTTCCATTGGATTGGTGTTGCATCACTTGTTTGGGGTTTGGCACGGGGATCGCCGCCTAAGCGATCGTTATGGGGAAGCTTTTGAAATTGCCAAACAGCGGACTTCAATTATTCCCTTTAAAGCAATTATTGACGGGCGTCAATCTCTCAAATGGCAGGAATTTCTCCGCCCTGCCTATTTGGGAGTCGCTATTTTTATAGTTTTGCTTTGGTGGTCGCACCCTCTGTTGCTAGAAGCAACTAGTAGGATAAGATGGGAAATTTAGGCGATCCCCAGTGTCAGCAGAAAATCCCAAATAAATGAAAATTTCAGCTTATCAATTGCCCCCAAATCAATGTAGGATAAGTTCAAACATCTATTTAGTGGGGGTGTATTCTATTCAGCTTGAGATTTTATATTGGTAGTCGTTGGTCAGTTGCCTTTCCTTGGGAGTGAATGGCAGATTCAATCTAAATATCCCAAGCAGCCACGGCGATCAGGAGTTTAACATCCAAAAAAGCCACCGTAAAAGTCGCGCTAGCTTTTTGATTCAGAGACACATCAACGCGCTCAATTTTTGCCTAATTATTCTGTGTCCTGAGATTTGTATCCTGAAAGCATCTATACGGCAGTTAGTGGCTTGCCAATCCTTCACTTCATTGCGGATAGCTAGTTTAATATAAAAACCCTATAATCCAAGAGGCGTCATGGTATTGTCGGTTAGTGAGCGGACATTTACTCAAGAAGTTTTAGAATCTCCTATTCCTGTTTTAGTTAATTTTGAAGCACCTTGGTGTGGCTTGTGTCGGGTTATCCACCCACTGTTGTTGCAATTTCAAGCCCAATGCGGCGAAGAAATTAAATTAGTTGGGGTTAACGCCGATCAAAATTTTAAATTGTCTACTACTTATAGGCTAAAATCACTACCCACTTTACTATTGATTCAAAATGGCAATGTTCGCCATCGCTTGGAAAGCTTTCGCGGCAGAGAAGATTTACGTCTAGCTTTAGAAGACATTAAAGCCAGTTACAGCAGTTGCCCCAAAATCTACAAAAGTTCAAAAACAGTGGGCTTAGAGTATCGGTCAGCCTGATGGCTATTGGCATTGGGCATAGGAGGAAGGACAAATGACCAATGACAAATGACCAATGACAAATGACCAAATCTAAAACCATGCTTAATACCCCACCCAAAGGTCATTGGGTGGGTTATTTTATCCTAAAGGGTGTGTGTCACAATTATTAACAGTTCCGACACGCTAGTTAAGAATTCTAAAAGTAGGCGTCAGTGATGGAAGTAATCTATCAGTATGCGTGGCTGATTCCGGTGTTACCTCTTTTTGGGGCAATGCTGGTCGGTCTAGGGTTAATCTCGTTGAATCAGGTGACAAACCGCCTACGGCAGCTTAACGCTGTGGTGATTATCTCCCTAATGGGAGCAGCTATGGGGCTGTCGGTTGCCTTGCTATGGAGTCAAATTCAAGGACACGCGACTTATATCCGCACCTTGGAGTGGGCGGCGGCAGGTAATTTTCACCTGAACATGGGCTACACTATTGACCACCTAACAGCCCTAATGCTGGTGATTGTAACAACGGTAGCCTTCTTAGTCATGGTTTACACCGATGGCTACATGGCTCACGATCCCGGTTACGTGAGGTTTTACGCCTATCTCAGTTTATTTGGCTCCTCAATGTTAGGTCTGGTGGTCAGCCCCAACCTAGTACAGATTTATGTATTCTGGGAACTGGTCGGAATGTGTTCCTACTTGCTGGTCGGCTTTTGGTACGATCGCAAGTCAGCAGCCGATGCCGCTCAAAAAGCATTTGTGACCAACCGCGTGGGCGACTTTGGTCTATTACTCGGCATTTTAGGGCTGTTCTGGGCAACGGGAAGCTTTGATTTTAATATCATGGGCGATCGCCTCGCCCAACTTGTAGAATCAGGTTCTATCAGCAATTTTCTCGCTGTCCTGTTTGCGATTTTAGTTTTCTTAGGGCCAGTGGCGAAATCAGCCCAATTCCCCCTCCATGTCTGGCTACCAGATGCAATGGAAGGCCCCACCCCCATTTCTGCCTTAATCCACGCAGCAACAATGGTGGCGGCGGGTGTTTTCCTGATTGCCCGGATGTACCCAGTATTTGAACACGTTCCAGCAGCAATGAATGTGATTGCTTTTACTGGGGCGTTTACGGCGTTTTTGGGGGCAACCATTGCCATTACCCAAAACGACATCAAAAAGGGCTTGGCTTACTCCACCATTTCCCAACTCGGTTATATGGTGATGGCGATGGGAATAGGTTCCTACAGTGCTGGACTATTCCACCTGATGACCCACGCCTATTTCAAGGCGATGCTGTTCTTGGGTTCAGGTTCAGTAATTCATGGTATGGAAGGTGTCGTTGGACACGACCCAGCCTTAGCTCAAGATATGCGCTTGATGGGCGGACTGCGAAAATATATGCCCGTCACGGGAATTACCTTTTTGATTGGTTGCTTGGCAATTTCTGGTATTCCGCCCTTTGCTGGTTTCTGGTCAAAAGATGAAATTCTGGGGAAGGCTTTTGAGGCTAACCCATTTCTCTGGTTGATTGGCTGGCTAACTGCCGGGATTACAGCTTTCTATATGTTTAGGATGTATTTCTCGACATTTGAAGGCGAATTCCGGGGTAATGACGAGAAAATCAAGCAAAAACTCAAAAAGGCGACGGCGACAATTGTCCTGGAATTAGAGTCACAAGAACCAGCCCCGAATTTTGGGCCTGGGGCAATGAAAAAAGGAGAATTGGCGGCAACTAGTGAGCATCATGACTCCCATGACTCTCATGGGCATCACAGCGACTCGCCTCACGAGTCGCCGTGGACGATGACGCTGCCGTTGGCACTGTTGGCTGTGCCTTCTATTTTGATTGGTTTAGTGGGAACTCCCTACGCCAATTATTTTGAAGAGTTTATCTTTCCTCCTAGCGAAACTCTCACCGAAGTTATAGAAAAGGCTTCCGAGTTCAATCCGACGGAATTCTACATTATGGCGGGGGCCTCAGTCGGAATTTCTTTGATTGCGATTACCCTGGCTTCGCTGATGTATTTGCGCCGTAAAATTGACCCGGCGGCGATCGCTGCTAAAATCAAACCACTTTACGAGTTATCCCTCAACAAGTGGTACTTCGATGACATTTACCATCGGGTTTTTGTTGTGGGTTTGCGTCGCCTAGCTAGACAAGTTATGGAAGTTGACTTCCGCGTTGTCGATGGTGCTGTTAACCTCACAGGCTTTTTCACCCTTGTCAGTGGTGAAGGTCTGAAGTACCTAGAAAACGGTCGCGCTCAATTCTATGCCTTGATTGTGTTTGGGGCGGTTTTGGGCTTAGTGATTGTCTTTGGTGTTACCTGATTTTAACCGGGGTGGGCGATCGTCCGCCCCTACATCATTTCTTGAATTTTGTGATACAGCCATTTTCAGGTAAGTAAACTAAATCTTTTTTGTTTCACGCACAGGCACGTGGAGAAATTGAGAGTTGAGTTTCAAAAGATGACCAAAATTTTTAATACAACCTATAAAAGTTTAGCTTTCTAGTTCCGCTCTGATTTTTTCAAGATGTTTAATAATCTTCAAAGAATAAAATCGTTCAGAACATTTAATTATTTATGACAGAAGAAGAGATCAGAATCAGGCGGCACTATATACCAGATGATGAAGTTTGGGAACGAAGTCATAATACATGGAAACAACTCAAGCCAAGACTCAACTTTAATTATCGACTTGACCCATCTAATGAAACGCCTCTAGAATATTCACAAAGGATAATATCAATATTTAACAATATTCCTATAGACGTACTTCTTCAGTGGCAATTTGAGCATATCTATGACTTGGATATGGTAAATAACTATGGCTGGATTAATTACCATCAAGTGACTTTTAACCTTGTTTATTGGTCTGAAAAAGAGTTTTCTAAAGTGCAGATATTTTCAGGCTTTAAGGATTATGTAGACCGCAAAAGTCATATATCAAATTTTGAGCATCTATCATGCACTGATGAAGATAAAGATTATTGGAAGCAGTTTGGAACTTGGCTAGTTCCAATAATTGTATTAGAAACTGAAAATATGATTAATATACCAAGTTATGCAGAATTAAATTGCCCATACCAGCTTGTAGAAGGACATACGCGCTTTGGAAACTACAATGCTATTAAATGCTTAAGTGAGCAAGGAAAGGTTCAAATATCAAATAAACACAAACTTTTTCTGATGTCTGTTAGTTGAATAATCGATTGTTGCTGAAGTTCGCTGCAACACATTGTTATAAATTGTCCGACACATCATTATTTATGAGTATTTCATACTCGGTAAGAAAGAAAGAAATGTAAGAACGAATAAGATTACAGAATAAGCGACTTTCAGAAAGAGTGATTGGTTTGCCCTCTTTTATATCAAGTCCATGCCGACCACCACCACCAGTTGGTGACGAATGATAACCATGTAAACTTTCTAAAGATTTTAATATATACTTGATTGCTGTCCCTTCATTTGCATTGTGGAGTTCCTTCACAATTAGGTTAAAGTATGTCCCTTTTATTATTGTGCCAGATGGTAATTGCTCACCTCTAAAAGCAGTTGTAATTGATTCTAGAATCCAAAGCAGTTCTTGAACTGCTTCTCTAGCCCGATTTTCAATCAGTAGTTGTTCAGAACGGCTTAGAGACTTAGTAATGAGTTGCTTTGCAGACTCAGTAAAGGTTGATGGCGATTCGGCCACAGGGATAGCTTCTTCACCTTCGGATAGCTTCACAAGTTTTGGTGGATGGATTTGATAAGCAATCTTATGTTCAAGACAAATACTGTTGATACGTTCAATGTCAGGGATTGCATATTTATCCCGAAGATTCTCACACGCCTCGTAGAACGCCTCCAGAAACAGGGGTGAGTTTTTAGCCGCGTCTTCCAAATATGACCGTAAATCTGTGCTTGCCCAACTCTCTGAAGTACTCCAGTCACTCGTAGAGCCTACTACATGGGCAAAACACTCTTTAAAATACTCTAGTAACTTCCAGCGATCTCCCTTAGCTACTATTATGCCAATAAGTTTCTCAAATTCATCAATCGCTGCATTAGGAATAACTGAATCTGGTGAAGATATAAAGCGCCATGAATCAGGAAATTGAAGTGACATTTAAATGTTACATATTAAACAACAGTACTTGTATAACTTATTAGAGGTTCATCTTGCAAATCTTCCAGGTACTCTCGGAGTAGAAGATCAGACACATTTAGGTGAGACAACTTGATAAATCACGCGATATTCACCACTTTTGTCCGTCTGGATATCACTATTTTTTGCTCAAACTTTAAAAACGGTCAAGTCTATCCCAGAGATTTGATCACCGATAAAATTTCCAGCCTCTAGCTGATCAATAATGGGTTGAATGTCAATTTGAATTTGGCGATCGCGATCAAGAGGTAAAATATAAAAATCTTTTTGCGCCGTAACCCACAATTAATTATCAATACTCATGGTGGGTTACTCTGTCGCTAACCCACCATACAAATTAATAGAAACCCAATATTTAGCAAAATAATAAACTTCTCACTAAATATATATAATTAAAAAAATAATTCATGTATTGTCAAAATCTAGTTTTTTCTCGTCATGCTATCCAACAAATGTTTTATCGCCGCATCAGTCAAAAAGAAGTAAAAACTGCAATTTCTTATGGAGAAGTGATAGAAGAAAATCCTGATGATACACCCTACCCCAGTTATCTAATATTGGATTTTATAGAAGGTAAGCCGATTCATGTTGTATTTTCTTACAATGAAGCTACAGATACAGGATATGTAGTAACAGCTTATATTCCTGATACTAATATTTGGTTAGATGGTTTTACAACTAGGAGACAAAGATGATGAAATGCGTAATTTGTAAGCATGGAGAAACTAAGCCTGGTTTAGTAACTGTGACATTAGAAAGAGATGAATGTATTATTGTCTTAAAAAAAGTTCCAGCAGAAATTTGTGATAACTGCGGTGAATATTATTTAAGTGATGCAGTTACCGAACAGGTTTTAGAAAAAGCAGAGTCAGCTATTAATAATGGAGCAGAGTTGGAGATTCTTAGATATGCAGCTTAGTGTTCTTATTCGCGTCTCTGCTACCATTCATGAAGCTGATGGTACAGACATTGTTTAGTCAGAGTTTTGAGACGGCGTTTGAAGGGAGGTGTAAAGCGAACTTCTGACATAAATCTAGGCTTCGATATCGTCCCAAAGTTCTGAAACTGGGAAAGTTTGCCCTACTGCTGCTTGTCGCACGGACTCATGCAAATCGGCTAATATTTGTGCTTTTGGCTCTTGTTCATCAATCCAAGCTAAACCACTGACGTTATCAGAATTTATGGAACTTATAAGCTGTTGCCAAAGTTCTACAGGGACGAGTACATCTGTTGTTTCTCCATTTACGTTAGTGACATAACGAATTTGACTTTCAATTTGTGCGATTATCATAGTGTTATCTATCCTGTCATGCTTTTTTTGCACCAAATCGCTTTTTTCAACAACCACGCATACAGCATCGTGTATTTTGAGCAATAGGTTGTGCTATGCGATCGCATCGCTAAAATTCTAGTTTAGCGGCTTTTTTAGGGTAAATTTTTGACTTGATTGGGAGTATCACAACTCACATTCCGCACCCACAAGTGTCAAAAGAGACTCCCAAGAGAAAAAATCGGGGATTGCCAATTTAATTAAATCAACCTAACGAGGAAGACTAAATCACCAAAAAGCTGTTAGTTAATAACTAGTGACTTTTTGCCAAACATGATTTTGATAGCAGACAAATTGTGATGAATACAGCTAATTTTCCGTGGCTGACGACGATTATTCTGTTGCCTATAGTCGCGTCGCTACTTCTTCCCATCATCCCTGATAAAGAAGGCAAAACAGTGCGTTGGTACTCCCTCATCGTAGGGCTGATAGATTTTGCACTAATTGTTTACGCTTTTTATACTGGGTATGATTTCTCCAATCCAGATTTACAGTTGGTGGAAAGTTACCCCTGGGTACCACAATTGGGTTTGAATTGGTCAGTAGGGGCAGATGGCTTGTCCATGCCCCTAATCATTTTGACTGGATTCATTACCACGCTGGCGATTTTAGCAGCTTGGCCTATTACCTTCAAGCCCAAGCTATTTTACTTCTTGATTTTGGCAATGTATGGCGGTCAGATTGCCGTGTTCGCCGTCCAGGATATGCTGTTATTTTTCCTGGTGTGGGAACTGGAACTAGTGCCGATATACTTTCTGCTGTCGATTTGGGGAGGCAAAAGGCGACAATATGCAGCGACCAAATTTATTTTATACACTGCCGGCGGTTCGCTGTTTATTTTGCTGTCTGCCCTGACAATGGGATTTTACGGCGATACGGTGACATTCGACATGCGATCGCTCGCCTTAAAAGACTTCGCCCTCAATTTCCAACTTGCACTTTATGCTGGCTTCCTGATTGCTTACGGCGTCAAGTTGCCGATTATTCCCTTGCACACTTGGCTACCTGATGCCCACGGTGAAGCTACAGCCCCCGTACACATGTTATTGGCAGGTATTCTCCTGAAAATGGGCGGTTACGCCTTAATTCGGATGAATGCCCAAATGCTCCCCGATGCTCACGCTTTCTTTGCGCCTGTATTGGTGGTTTTGGGGGTAGTTAATATCATCTACGCTGCCTTGACATCCTTTGCCCAGCGCAACCTGAAGCGAAAAATTGCCTACTCCTCAATTTCCCACATGGGCTTTGTGATGATTGGTATTGCCTCCTTCACCGATTTGGGATTGAGTGGGGCAGTATTACAAATGGTTTCCCACGGGTTAATTGGGGCGAGTTTGTTCTTCCTCGTTGGTGCAACTTACGACCGGACACACACCTTAATGTTGGATGAAATGGGCGGTGTCGGTAAGAGAATGCCGAAGGTTTTCGCCATGTTCACCACCTGTTCAATGGCTTCTTTGGCATTGCCAGGGATGAGCGGTTTTGTGGCAGAATTAATGGTGTTTGTCGGCTTTGCAACCAGCGATGCTTATAGCTCTACCTTCAAAGTCATTGTGGTGTTTTTGATGGCAGTGGGAGTGATTTTAACTCCGATTTATCTGCTGTCGATGTTGCGGGAAATTTTCTACGGTAAAGAGAACGAAGAATTAGTTTCTCACCAAGCTTTGATAGATGCTGAACCCCGTGAAGTATTTATCATTGCCTGCTTGTTGGTGCCAATTATTGGTATTGGTTTCTATCCAAAATTGCTAACTCAGATGTACGACTCCACAACTGTACAATTGACGGCAAGATTGCGTGATTCCGTGCCGACATTAGCACAGCAAAAAGAAGAAACGCTAAAGGTTTCTTTGAGTGCGCCCCAAATCGGTAATTAGTTGCGATCGCTAGTTTAGTTTAAATATTTATTACTTTGAGGGCGGGTTATGTACCTGCCCTTTTTTGATGTAGATTCCTTGCAGGCGATCGCTTAATCAATTTTCTAGTTTAAATATTCAAAATCCTTCTATTTTTATCTAATGCCAAGAAGGTTTCCTCACCTTTGTAGACAATATTAATTTGTCCTCCAAACACATCATCAATAGCCAAAAACTTCTTGCCCTCTATCTTTTCAAATTCGCAACTCCCGATTATTCTAGAAATATTTCCAATTTCAATATAATTAGCCATACTTATCTGTTCAATACCCGTTAATCGGATGAAAATATAGGCTTCACCGTCGGTAATACTTTTTTTGATTTCATCAGGCAACCAAACAGAATCCCAGTCAATAGCTAAAGTTATGGCTTGTTCATATCCAATGTTATAGAAAATACCTATCCAACAAGAATCATGTAATGTATATTGTTCATTAAAATTTCCAAAGCTCATATTTTTGCCTTCCTGCCAAGGTAAGCAATTATTAATAAGGTCTTGAGAAAGCCAACTTGGGTAATAATTTTCTATCAAATTAAACAGCCCTACTTTTTAAGCTTTTTTGGACGTATTTGCAAGATGAACTTGGCTAATCAAAATATACAGCCATCTTAAATTATTCGTTAAATTTTTCTCTTATACCGATTATCTGTGAGGTTGCATAGAACAAGGGGCTTAAGCCCCTTGTCTCACCAAGGTTGATTTTGTGTAGCTTCACAAAGAATTGGTATTACTTCTCTTCGGAGTTAAGGCTAAAACTCTTTTAGGACTTACGCAAAAGTACACACTGTAGGGGCAATTCATGAATTGCCCCTACCTGAAAATAAGGGTTTCGGCTATTGTTTGCGTAAGTCCTGTCTTTGTCAAAAGTCAACCGCATCCCTGCGAGATACTACACGAATGGGGAATTTAGCTATGGCAACAATCGACCCAAACTAAAACTGCTCAAAAAATTAATTACTAGTTAATACTGAGGCCAGAAGATCAGGACGAGACAAATGCGGGCAATGTCCAGAAGGTAGCTCAATGGCATCGACTCCTAAGCGCTTGCGTGCAGCGTAGCGTGACCATGTAGGAGATAGTATTCGGTCATCGGTACAAACAATATATTTACGCTCAACTGAAGGCAAAGCTTTTAGAGGATTCGTTTCAAAAATATATGCCATAGATTGTTGCGAACGACTTTTCGAGATTGCCCACTGTGCTACATCCGGTTGACAATCATGAAAGAAAAAATCCCTTAATACTGCTTCGTCTGAATAATCTTTCCCTACGGAAGCTGGTTCATACATACCAGGCTCATCGTGGAACTGTTCGAGTTTACTTGGGTCTTTTGGCTGGTAATTGAATGATTTGAGCGTATCAGAATCAAGATGATGAGAAAATTGATCGAGTGTACTGATTCCAGGATACGGGAGCAACGCAGCCACAAACACTAGTTGACGCACTTTTACCGCTTCTGCAACCAGGGGAATTATAGTACCAGCCATTGAGTGACCAACTAGCACAATATCATCATCAGTTTTTGGCAGCGCTTGAATTACTGCATCCGCAAATTGGGACAAAGTAGCAGATGCATTTTCAATTGGCAAATCCATTGCTACGGTTTTGTGACCCTGTGCTTCTAAGTAGGGAATTAGCAAATCCCAACACCAAATGCCTTGGAAGGCACCGTGAACTAGACAAAAAAGACTCATGTCAATTGAATAGTGGTAATGGTGGACGAGTTTCCTGACTTCTCTTATTTTTCAGCAAATTTTAAACCTTGACCAGGTAAATTAAACCAGCACTCTGACTTTTACTCTTTATAACTACACCATCTTTTGACAAGAGTCGCACCCAAATAAATGCTCTAGCAGTAGCAGCGCGGCTTTGATTATACAATTGTGCCTGGGTCAATAGCGATCGCTAACTAGGTCAGCCACGCCTCGAATCAGTTCCACCTGATGATCACTCCAGCAACGAAGCGCCCTACTATGTTCGCAGACTTTTTCTCTTAGTAGGTATAGATAATTAGCCCAGCTACCAAATTCACCATCAAATTGAATACTTTGCAACTTCTGGAATGTTCAATTTGAACAATGTTCCACCCTTTTTTGCTATTGTCAGTTAGACACTCTGGTAGTCAGTACCGAAAAACCACGAATTAAATGTAAAGATTTTACACTTCTATGTATTTAAATACTGAGAAGCCAGATACAAGGCGATGTCTACGACGGGCTACGCCTACGCTAAAAATGGTTTTTGATTTTTGCTATGCGATCGCACATCAATAGATTACCTACAATCTATCTAGAATCAGATTTGGCAAAACCGCTCATGTTAAACTACAATCCGCTGCATTGCTTGCCATCTTCCGAAGAACTACCCGACTCCAATGATACCGCTGTGGATAATGAAGTCCAAAATTTAATTCCCGGCTTGCTGAAAACCACACTGGCTTTGGTTTGGTGCGATCGTTGGGATTGGTTCTTTGGTGTTGACATGGGTATTTATTATGACCCAGACAAACCAGCCATTGTCCCTGATGCATTTCTCAGCTTAGGAGTTAAACGCTTTATTGATGAAGACTTACGCCTAAGTTATGTGCTGTGGGAAGAAAATAAGCTGCCAATTTTAGCACTAGAAGTTGTTTCCCAAATATATCGGGAAGAATATAGCACCAAGAAAGAATTTTATGCCAAAGAATTAGGAATTTTGTACTACGTTGTATACAGTCCCCTGCGGCGTAAAAAGACACCTTTGGAGGTGTATCGCCTAGTTGAAGGGGAATATATTTTAATGTCAGGAAATCCCGTTTGGCTACCAGAAATTGGTTTAGGAATTGGGCGAGAACGAGGAATTTATCAAGGTATAGTGCGGGAGTGGCTGTACTGGTATGAGGAAGAAGGGCAAAAATTGCTGACACCAGAAGAACGCATCAGGGAAGCGGAAGAACGCACAGCTTTTGAAGAACAGCGACGTGTGGAAGCAGAACAACAAGTGAAAATGTTAGTGGAAAGGTTGAAGGGGCTTGGTGTTGATCCAGAAACTTTGTCATAGATTCACCAAATTTTGTAATTTTCGCTGCTTTAATGTTAATTAGCTTCCTGGCTAGGGAATTATATCTATAAAGTAACTCATCGCTTGACGGTACAAATCGTCAAGGCTGGTTGCTCAATAAATATATTTACCAAAACCTGCATCAAAAATATGGAAGTTAAATTAGGATTTGGAGCAGTACCAAAACCTCAGTATGTCTTTGTCAGCAAAGAATCGGATCACTGCTGGTATATGCTATCCGACGATACAAGACAAATCCCAATTTATGAGAGAGCCTTGACTGGGGTGATAACAGGGATAGAAGTTAATAAAAAAGTGGAAACTTCACATGGAGAAGCAGAAAAAATTGATTTGCATATTTTAGCAGACAAACCTTATGTTATCCGCTCAGGAAGTGAATCTTACTTTTCTAAAAGTTTGTTGCTTTCACTTGATGCCTTGACTTCTGAACAATTGCATCATCCACTTACGATCGCAGTCAGTGCTGGAGAGAGAACAATTGTGTTTTGTGCAATTTATAATCCAGTCACTTATCGTTCTATAGGTGTTAGTTGGAATGGACACAGGGAAATTGACTGGCAAGCTTTAGGACAAAAAGTAAGTTTAAAAATTAATTGTATTCAAAATTTACATCAAGATGAAATCCAAATATCTGCTAATACAACGGCATCAGAAATTCATGCAGTTTTGATAGCTCAAAGTGACACATATTTAGCCCAATTAAATTGGACTCCAGATCAGGGAAGGGAGTATTTACAGCAAAAATATGGCAAGCGATCGCGTCTACAACTCACTGATACAGAAATTCTGGACTTTATTGATTACCTGAAGCTACAACTAACCTAAAACTGCCCAACTTAGCTGCTGTTGTATTAGTTTTAGATAATTGCGTAAGTGTAGCCCGTCGTAGACTTTATTGTTACAGGTGACTTGGCTATTCGCAATTGTGCTTTAGCAAAAAATTCTTCTGACAAGGGTGGAATATCTGAGGTGTCGATGTCTTCGTCACTCATTGCATCGACTCTAACCCAATCTGTTCTTGAGGTATTGTTCATAGCGTTTTCGTTCGTGAGACAGTGCCTTTCTTAATGAGATGATACGCCCTTAGCAACTAGAACTGAGACAATAGGTTGTCGTAATCTCCATGAGTGCCAATCCAGTACCACACAATACCAATCTCGTTTCGCACACCAACAGCACGATAATTTTTGCTAACACGGGCAGAGTATATAGGCTCTCTAGGATGCACTTGCTTGAAACGAAGGCTAGGATGCCAGGGATCTTGCTTAAATAGATGATAAGCTTCGCGTGCCTGTTGCTGAACCTGCTGAGGAAGACTAGCAAATAAGTCGCGAAACTGAGCCGTTGTTCTGGATTTCACAAGGTTTCTGGATCTAGCTCTTGGGTTTTGCCTGCTTGGTCTTCAGCTAAGGCTGCTGTTGCAAGTTCAGCTAATACATCAGGAGACTTTGCAAATATTTTGTCCCAATGGGCTTCGTCTTCCAGTTCTTCCAGAATGAGCGCAGCAATTGCATCTTGCTCAGTTTCGGGAAGCTGTTTCACTCGTGCGATCGCTTGTTCAAGTAGCTTCGTCATAGCTGTTATACTGCTGTCAAAAATACCTGCTAATTATTCTAAGCTTTCAGGGGAAATTAAAGCTGCGTACTGTAATGAAAAGGATGCTAAATCAAGCTGATCTTGTTCAGTCCAGGTATCACTTTGGTCGGTGATAGACAAGTTTTGCTCGACTAGCTCATTTAGAATCAGGGTTGCCAAGCGTAGCCGCTCAGTTAGTGACATCGTGCGGACAACTTTATTATATATTTCTTGAGCAGTATTGGACATAGTAAACTCTCCAGTCCCTTATGGTAATAGCAATTAAGTTAAGTGATCGCCTGTTTGCTGCTATGAGGTGTTAGCTTGTTATCAATGCGATCACATAAGTAAGTAGTTGCTAAAGATACATATATTATTGGATATCCTAACTTCAACTGAAGTTAAGGTAATGAGCGACCATACTGCAAACAAAAAGATACTAACTTAACAATGAGGCATTAAGCTACAGATACATCTTGTGACAACTCCTCTAACTTCTCCCGCCTTAATGTATCTAATGTTTTGTTAGTGGGTTCATGAACTGTCCACTCATAGATATTAATAGAAGACCATCCAGTAAGCTTCTGACCCCAATCATTGTATTTCATTTTTTGCTCTTGATATTTGACATAGGCATGGTCGATAATTTCTGCACTGTCTGAATCATAATATCGAATATAGAGACGATCACCTACAGAAACAAGCCCCCAATTAAGAAGATCATTCATGCGAGGTAATACTTGCCTCGGTTGCATTTCTGTAATAGATGTAGCTGCGATACTACTTATTGTCGGTTCTGCAATTTCAACGTAATATTTCTCTAGTGCTGGAGGTGGTATTATCTGCTCAACCTTGAAGAAGTACTGTTGGTCATACTGCATTGGGGAAATTATTATGCATCGAACATCAATATTATTTTTAGCCAACCAAGCACAGGCTGATAAAGTTTGTCCGTCAAATGAAGCTGCAATTAGAAGAATTCGCTGATCTCGGTTGAGTGTCCCTTGAGCCTGATTATCTTGTAAAAATTTAGCTAGGATGCGAGTTGCAAGTTCGGAAGCTGTTAGACCACTTGATAATGCTTGCTGAAACTTAGGCTCATCTCGATGGCGCTCAATGTATGGTGCAAACAATTGTCGAACAATATCTTGCTGTGTCTTGATTAAAGCATAATTAGCCGCGTATCGAATTGCTTGAAACTCAAAAGGCTCTTTACGTTGTGCAATATCATCTCTATCGCGTTTTAACTCAATTAGAACGATATTTCCTTTCTTATCAAGTGCAACTAAGTCAGCGCGACCTGATAGCCTGTTACGTACTTGCTGACCGATAATGAGCAGGGTTTCTTCACCTTCAGGAAATAAAATCTCTACATTTGTGCGAACAAATTCCTCTAAGTCAGCTTCAGTAAGCCCAACCTCTTTCATCGTTCGCTCGTTTACTTCATTGCATGTAACAACTGTTCTGCCTGTTCCTTGTAGAATCTTGACAGGAAAGATGTTTGTATTGGACATTTTGGGTACTCTACTGATGTGTATAAAGTGATTGAAGAGAATCACGACTCAATTTCAGGATACCCACCAATACTCTCAAAGTATCGCTTTACAGCTAACCGCAGGATAAATCGATTAAAAATTCACAAACGTTAACATTACGGTTGTAATAATTCGTAATAGACTTTAACAAAGAACTGATTTGATATTTAATATTTAGCTTACGTTGTGCAGTCTTGCATTGTATTGCAATGACACACCATACAAACAACTTTATTTGATGGGACGATGACCAAAGAAAATATTACGTTTCAGATAGATAGCGATCGCAAAGCTGCACTTGATGCGATCGCAGCCGGAATGAATCGCGATCGCAGCTACGTACTTAATGAGGCGGTAGCCGCTTATCTAGAGATGTATCAGTGGCAAATCGAGGAGATTCAAAAGGGAATTTCTGAAGCGGATTCTGAAGACTTTGCTAGTTATGAAGAAGTAAAAGCGATTTTTGCAAGACTTACCAATACATATTAAGTGGCTGCGTTGTGCGCTTCATACCACACAGCCACAATTACAATTATCAAATATCGCTTGTTTCCGGGAGCCAGTCTTCATCCAACACTAATTCTAAAGAATATGGGCACTCTTCTGGAAACACGGAAATTAACATCTCTGTTTGCTTGGCTGCTTGGGGACGCGCCCTTTGATAACTTTCCTGAAGTTGCTCTGTAGGATAGCTTTTAAGACTAGGACTATCTTCTATGGCTAACTCAATTTGGGTGCGAGAATCGGTGATCGAATCCAGCCAACTATCTGAGCGACGCTGGGGTTGATATTGCCACTTGAGCAAATGCAACAGCAAGCGAATTAGTTGACTGGCAATAGCCCGCCGTTCACTTTTGCCCAAGCCTTCAACCTGTTCAATCAGATATTCTACATCAACTTCTTGCCAGCGATGCGATCGCAATAGTTGAGTTGTCTGCTCAATCCACAAATTAAAATCTGCTGTATAAGTTGCGCTCATAGCCATTCTCGATCAGCCGCATAACTTAGGCAAGCCAAAATATCCTCTTGTGTCAAATAAGGAAAGTCATCAAGCAGTTCCTCGTAGGTCATGCCAGAGGCAAGATAAGATAAAACATCGTATACAGTAATTCGCATTCCTCGAATACAAGGCTTACCACCTCGTTTTCCTGGTTCGATTGTAATAATGTTTTGATACTGCACAGCTATTCAAACCTCAAAAATCTTCATCATCAACAAAAAATTCGGCATCGTCTTCTAATCGAGAATTACCCCGCCCAGAACCAGCAACTCCCCACAGAGGTTGCAGCAGTGCCATACCAATTAACCCTATACCGGCACTAAAAGCCATCACTAAACCCATTGGTATCTGAATCGATTGGAATGTTAAGAATTTTAACGATACGGGTGTGGCATTTTGGACTGAAATAATTGCGATCGCAATTACCCAAACTGCTACAACTAGAGATGTCAAAAAAGGAGCCAGAGTTTTCATACTTTGATTGAAGTGAGAAGTTAGGAGTTAGAAGTTAAAAGTTATATTTTGCTCGAAATTAGAAATCAGGAGTTAAGAATTGTTAATTTACAACTCTTAACTCCTAATTCATAACTCTTAACTCTTAATTCCTAACTCTGACAGATTAAACTGCTACTGCCTCTAGTTTAGCAATGGCACTCTCTAACTCTTGGGCGATTTGGGTGAGTTTTTCGGGAGTGTTGGTTTCTAGGTAGACGCGCACTAGTGGTTCTGTACCGGAAGGACGCAGTAAAATCCAGCTACCTTCTTCTAAATAGAGCTTAATACCGTCTTTACGCCCCACTTCCTTGACTTTAATTCCAGCTACTTCTGTAGGTGGATTTTTAGTAAAGGAGTCGATGACGGCGGTTTTGTGCGCCTCTGTGAGGTGCAAGTCTAGGCGGTTGTTGTAAAGTGGGCCATCGGCTTCAGCGATCGCTTCTTTGACAAGTTGACTCAAAGGTTTGCCTTCATAAGCGATCGCTTCTGCCACCAGCATATCGGCTAATACCCCGTCTTTTTCGGGAATATGCCCGATAATACTCAAACCGCCTGATTCCTCTCCACCAATTAACACGGCAGTTTCGCGCATTTTTTCGCCAATGTATTTAAAACCTACTGGTGTCTCGTAAATTTGCAGCCCATTTTTAGCAGCAAAATTATCCAGCAGGTGGGTTGTAGCCACAGTGCGGACTATGGCACCAGTTTTACCTTTATTTTTGATTAAATGACGTGCTAGAACTAGCAGCACAGTATTAGGAGTGAGGACAGTTCCTTGTTCATCAACGATACCAAAGCGATCGCTATCTCCATCCGTCGCCAAGCCCAAATCTGCTTGATCGCGGAGTACTGCTTCCACTAACTCAACTAATTGTTCTCCTTTTGGTTCTGGCATTCCACCCCCAAATAACACATCCCTCCAATCGTGGAAACTTTCTAACTGAACGCCACTATGTTGCAAAACTTCATCTAAATAGCCGCGAGAGGTAGAATAAAGCGCATCGTACTTTACCTTTAAATTAGCGCTTCTGATCTTTTCTACATCAAGTAGAGTGTAGATAAATTGCAGGTAATCAGGTTTCGGATCGAAAATTGAAATTGAACCTGATGGATTGCTCCCAGGCAACTCATCCGATGCACTTTCTATATTTGCCACAATAGTATCAGTAATCTCTGGAGTGGCAGGCCCAGCATAATCGGGTATATATTTAATTCCACAGTAGGGTGCTGGATTATGGCTAGCAGTAAACATCAACGCCCCAGCGGAATTTAGGTGACGGGCGTTGTAGGCAATTACTGGTGTGGGGCAATCCCGATCAGTAATTTTGACAGTCCAACCCAAGTCTGCTAGGACTTGGGCCGCTGTTTGGGCAAACTGGTCAGCTAAAAAGCGAGTATCGTAGGCAATAAGTACTGGTCTATCTTTTGTGTAGGCTGTTTCTAAATAAGTGGCGATCGCCCTTGTTACTTTCCGCACATTGGGGAAAGTAAAGTCATCGGCAATAATCCCTCGCCATCCATCGGTACCAAATTTTATCTTGCTGGACATTTTTGCCACTTGCTCCCGTACATTATCAGTACTATAAAGCTTCCCGCAAAGCGAGTGTAGCAGCAAGTATCCTCGGAAGTTCTTTTCTAAGGAAGCTTTAGCTTAAACTTCTCCCCACCGTATTTTCTCTCACTGTTTCTGAGCAATGTCAACCCCCGATCGACCTTTTGCCAGTTATCACCTTTGGTCTCTAGTTGCCCCAGCGACTGGGCAAGAACGCTGGCATTGCCAGATGAGACGGGGGTTTATCAAAGCGCGGCAACACGAACCACAAGTCAAAATGCTTTTAGCGCAAGCCACCGCACCCCAGCGGATTGGCATACTCGCTCAAAAAGGCGTTTATGAGTTTCATCATCATAGGCATCTGTTGAAGCAAGCAGATGGTGTAGAAAGAGTTGCACAGCTACTTAAATTAGGCAACTCAAGTGAGCAAGTCCAGCAACGCGTGCTGCAAATTTTGAAAAGATATCACGATGCGCCGTTGCTTTTGGATAAAGATATTATCCAATTAACTCCGGGTGATGAAGGCTTTCCTAAACCGATTGTAATAGAACAAGAAGACTATTGCTTTCGCTTATATGCGGCTATGGACTGCGTTTTCATTGAATCTGATCGCACTTTACATATTTTAGATTTCAAAACTGGTAAGTCGGCTTTTGACCGACGACAGGCATTAGTTTATTTGCTAGCTGCTCGTTATCTTTACCCTGGACGAAAAGCTGTTGCATCATTTTATAATTTAGAAATATCTAAAAAGTCTGAGTTAATTAGCATCAATAATAGTGATTTAGAATCCTTAAAATTTGAGTTAGCTAATGTTGCCCACAAGCACCAGCACGATTTGCAAAAATATCAGCAAGAAACTAGTAATTTCAGTAAAATTTTCCCTCCCAATCCTGGCTCTCACTGCCGCTTTTGCCCATTTAACTCCATCTGTGAGTTTGCCGATTTTAAGCAGCATCAATCATATCCATTGCCCAGCTTAAGAGTTAATAGCTAATTGGTTTACCTGTTTGTCTTGGTTCAATTTTCAAAACAATCTAATAAATACTCGTATTTGTACTGACCTGATTCTCTTCTCCTATCAGACAACCTAGATGTTAAGATACACCGATTTTTATCTTTGGTTGTAAGGAGTTAAGACTAGTGCGATTAACCACAAATAAATCTTTATTTAGATTAGTAGGAATTTGGACGTTTCTTTTATAGCAACGGACAAGGAGGTTAGGACATTAACTGATGATAAAACCTATATACAAACAGACTTTCAACCCAGTCCCCAGTCCCCAGTCCCCAGTCCCTTGCTATACTTCTAATATTTAAGGGGATTTTACCTCAACCTGTTTATGCATTGCTGTTGTCTCCAGACGCTTGTGCTGTTCAACCTGAATGTGCCGCTGCTGGCTTGGAATTAGCTTCTATTGCAAAGGCTGCAATTAACACAACTAAAGCTCAAAATGAGCAGGTTCCAAATAAAGCGAAGGAGAGATATTGTTCTTTTTATCCACTTAATTTGGTTTGTGGCCCACAAGGTCAATCTTCAGTTCTTTATAATTACAAATTTCACCAAACAGTACATTACAGGAGGTCTGGTTCTCCCGACAAATTTGTAACTCATCATTATCGAAGTTGGCGACCTGTGCCAGGGGCAATTAGAAGTTTAGCTAATAAATCTCCAGGTCGTGAATTTGGTGGTGCTTATCCTCCATCTGGTGATTATGTAATTTGGATTCGTTTAAATGATGGAGATGGTAATAATCAAACTAGTGGAGTCGTTTATGAATACTCAACTGGCGACACCATGACATGGGATGATTATGCAAATTCTTCTAACAATAATGTTGAGGGAGAATGGATTAGCGATCTGGTTCGTGCTGATACAGTGCCACGATAATTCACCTGACTTTTCACGGGATCTGTAAAACCTCTCTCTAAATCTCTCTCCTTGCAGGAGAGAGACTTTGAATTTTCCCCCTTCCCGTGTCGGGAAGGGGGCTAGGGGGTTAGGTCTTTCGTGGACTTTTCCACATGACCTAAATTGTCAGGATAATTCACCCCCTCGTAATTGGAAAGATTGACCTCAATAAAAGCGCGATGTGGCTGTTCAATTACTAAATCTAAATCAACATAGCCTAAACTCGACTTTATCCATTTTTTTCGCAATGCGATCGTTATCGCTGAAACCTCTGTGGAACGGTAGTTTTACTTTTTTAACTTCATCGATAATCTGTGACGTGGAAAAAGTATTTGCCAAAAAGCCAGGGTTTTTGCCGGATAAAGAAAACCGAGTTCTTAATTTTGGATAAAGTCGAGCTAAAAAGCTATGCAAAAATTAAGCGGTTGTACGCTGTGCAAGGTTGATGAGTGAAAAGAAGGAATTACGGGGCTATGTTTCTCCAGAGTTAAACCGATTGTTTCGGGCTGTGGTAGCTCTCAAAGATAAAAACCTCAGCGATACTATCGCTGAGGCTCTAGAATACTGGCTCAATAAGCCTGAAAACCAGGAGCTAATTAAAAAGCATAATTTGGGTAAATAAATGGAAGAAATTCAAAAGGGCGGCAATTCTTTAAGAATTGTGAACCGAATATGATTAATCGCCAAATCACCGATGGGGATATCTTCTTTGGTTAGCCGCGCACCTTGACTGGTCACGGTTTCAAAGGTGATACCTTTGCCAATTTCAATGTGATACCAGCATAAGCCCATAAAAAAGCGCGTCGGATAAGGCCCACCTTCACCCACATCGTCAGGATTTGATTCCATTGGCAACCAGCCAAAATTAGGGATGTAGAACTCCAGCCAAACATGATTAAAGTCGGGTTGTAGCGGCACTCCTTGTAAGTCACTATGGGGAGGACATTTGTACCTACCGACGGTGCGGCAGGGGATGCCATTTAAACGGGATAGGGCAAGTAAGACGCCAACATATTCGCCACAGGAACCAACGCCCCGTTCTAAAACTATATCTGGCGTGTCAATGTAAGGTTTAATACCGTAGGATAACTGGTCATAGACGTAGTTGCGGATGCGATGCATTTTCCGCAGCACATTGGTTTCAGAACCAATCGCTTCTCTGGCGGCACGGCGAACAATGGTAGCATCCATTGCTAAATCGTCGTCATCCACTAGGTAGCGTGTTTGCAATTCTGGGGACAGTTCCGGTATATCTTCCACATTTCTGGGTGTGATGCGATACTTAATGCCTCGAACTTCCAAAAGTGCTTTCCAGCCAAATATATGCCGTTCACCTGGGGCAAGAGAATCAAATTTAAAGACTGCTACACGTTGCCCCTCTACCACTTCTTCGGTAAAGGGTATACCAATGGGTTCAACGTGTTTCACCTTTTGACGCTCAGTTTCGGATGGTAGGGCGATGCGCCATTCCACATCAGGTAAATAAACCTCGTCTAAGGGTGCAATTTCCTCAGCATAAGACATTTCAATGAGATAGCCGTTAGAGAGGGCGTAGCGCTGATCTGGATCGTAATGATAATACAGAGGATGAATAAAAGTGCGATCGCGGAACGTTAACTCATGACTTGGATCAGCATTGGGGTTGTCCCGGATATAAGCCTCCTCTGAGGCGTAGGCGACGTAAATACTTTCTTTGCCTGTTTCGCCATTTTTATGGATCGCTATGCCTGTGGGACATTCAAAGGGTGTCAGGACACTGAATTTAAGTTCTCCCGTCGCCCTGTCCATCGCGTAAACTGATTGTTCAGTGCGATCGCAAATCCACAGCATTTCTTGACTCACTGCCAAATTTTCTATCCCAACTCCAGGGGCATAAAATCTGGTAATCTCTTTTCGGGTTTCGCGGTCAAAAATCAGAATGTAGCCCAGCCTTTGGGAACTGACATAAACTGTTGTTTCCCAAACAGCAACGCCGTCAGCCTCATAAGGCAATGTCACAAAATGTTCCAGATCCAAAGCATTCAGCTTGCACAAGTAAACACTATTTTCTCGGCTCACCCACAGGGTATCTTCCCATGCCGCTAGACCAGTGACATCGGTAAATTCTTTAACTTGATGGGGATTGAGAATTTTGCTGTTGTCAGAGGTGGGATCAATCTCCAGTAGATGCCCTTTAATACTGTCAATGGCAATCAGTCTATCTTTGATGAAAGTAATGCCACACAGGGTAGCAGCAGTAAGCGGTCGAATTGTTTTTTGCCCAAACATCTGGCTTGCGGTCAAAGTGGGGAGTGCAAAACTCATAGAACCTTGTGGGAAGTGTAAAAACCCCTCACCTTTAGGTAGGGGAGGAAACATGACTCGCTCTATTACTCACAATTATCGGTACAATGTGTTCCGAAAAACTCTTTCGTGAGAAATAATACTATGTTAAAAAAGAAGAAATTTACAAATGTTAAGAATTACATATACATTCATCCAACGGGGCCACAGCCTTAATGTAACTTTAGGAGATGGTTTTCCAGCCTTCACTAAATTATGATCGAATTTTGTAACCATTTGCTGTGACCTACACGATGTCTGCTAATTCTCTGCCTGAAGGTGCCGCCGTTTGGCATAGTTTAGAAGTTGATAAAGCGTTAGACCTGCTCGATAGTAATGCAGACAGTGGCTTAACACCCCAAGAAATTCAACAGAGATTGCAAAAATACGGCCCTAACGAATTACAAGAAACTGCTGGCCGTAGTACTTGGGAAATTCTGCTGGATCAGTTCAAGAACATTATGTTGTTGATGCTGATTGGCGTAGCTCTCATTTCTGGGTTGATAGACCTATGGGGTTGGCGAACCGGCACCTTGAAGCCTGGTGAAGTGCCATTTAAAGATACGATCGCGATCTTAGCAATTGTCATCCTCAATGGCATACTCGGCTACGTCCAAGAAAGCCGTGCCGAAAAAGCCCTGGCAGCCTTGAAAAAACTCACCTCTCCTTTGGTGCGAGTCATCCGCGACGCTAGATTGGTGGAACTAGCGGCCAAGGAACTAGTTCCGGGAGATGTGATGCTGCTGGAAGCTGGGATGCAAATAGCCGCAGATGGACGCTTGATAGAACAGTCTAATTTACAAGTGCGTGAGTCGGCACTGACGGGTGAAGCCGAAGCGGTGAATAAACAGGCAACGCTAAAATTACCGGAAGAAACAGATTTAGGCGATCGCTTAAATGTCGTCTTTCAAGGAACCGAAGTAGTCCAAGGACGAGGCAAAGTTCTGGTGACTAACACTGGAATGACTACAGAACTCGGTAAAATTGCTGCGATGTTGCAGGCGGTAGAAAGTGAACCTACGCCTTTACAGCAACGAATGACTCAACTGGGTAATGTCCTGGTTACGGGTTCTTTAATTCTCGTGGCGATCGTCGTTGTCGGTGGTGTGATCAAGGACGGCGGTTTTAAAAACATCCAAGAACTCTTGGAAGTATCCTTGAGTATGGCGGTTGCTGTGGTGCCAGAAGGTTTACCAGCTGTAATTACCGTCACTCTGGCACTGGGAACCCAGCGAATGGTGCGCCAGAACGCCTTGATTCGCAAATTGCCAGCAGTGGAAACATTGGGTTCTGTAACTACTATCTGTTCTGATAAAACCGGCACCCTAACTCAAAATAAAATGGTGGTGCAATCGGTTTCTACTAATAACAAAACTTTTCGCGTCACCGGCGAAGGTTATGCTCCCACAGGGGATTTTCAGTTAAATGGTCAAAAAATCTCCCTAGAAGAGTCTCCAGAAATCTCAGCGTTGTCAGTCGCCTGTGCCGTTTGTAATGATTCGGTGTTGCAAAAAGAACAAGGTGAATGGGCGATTTTGGGAGATCCCACAGAGGGGGCATTGTTAACACTGGCGGGAAAAGCGGGAATCGAAAAAGACCAGTGGAACAGTAAGTTACCCAGAGTTAGGGAGTTTCCCTTTTCCTCAGAACGCAAGCGGATGAGCGTGATTTTTCAGGTGCAGCAAGTCGCCACAGGTGAAGCGTCTTCGAGAGGCGTTGACCCAGCGATCGCGAGTTTATTACAATCTGAACCTTACTTAATGTTTACCAAAGGTTCTCCAGAGTTAATTTTGGCACGTTCTGCTCAAATTCATTTGGGTAATGATACAGCCCCCTTGAGCGAAGAACAACGCCAGAAAATTTTGGCAGAAAATGACCAAATGGCGAGTCAAGGTTTGCGGGTGCTAGGTTTTGCCTACAAACCTCTGGCACAGATTCCCCCGGAAGGTTCAGATGAGACATCCGAGCAAAACTTGGTGTGGCTGGGATTGGTGGGAATGCTAGATGCGCCACGCCCAGAGGTAAGGTTAGCAGTCCAAGAGTGTCGGGATGCAGGCATTCGCCCAGTGATGATTACTGGCGACCACCAACTAACAGCACGAGCGATCGCTACAAATTTAGGAATTGCCCAAGAAGGCGATCGCGTCCTTACAGGTCAAGAATTGCAACGGATGAGTGACCAGGAATTAGAGCAAAACGTTGACCTGGTGAGCATCTATGCCAGGGTTTCCCCAGAACACAAACTGCGAATTGTCCAAGCACTGCAACGGCGGGGCCGATTTGTGGCGATGACAGGCGATGGTGTCAACGATGCCCCAGCCCTCAAACAAGCTGACATCGGGATTGCAATGGGCATTACTGGCACCGATGTCAGTAAAGAAGCCAGTGACATGGTGTTACTTGATGACAACTTCGCTACCATTGTCAGCGCCACCAGGGAAGGCAGAGTTGTTTACACCAATATCCGCCGCTTTATTAAATACATCCTCGGCAGTAACATTGGCGAAGTTCTCACAATTGCAGCTGCACCCTTAATTGGTTTAGGAGGCGTTCCCCTTACTCCCTTACAAATTCTGTGGATGAACTTGGTAACAGACGGTTTACCAGCCTTGGCATTAGCTGTGGAACCTCCAGAACCGGATGTGATGCAACGTCCGCCTTTTAGTCCCCGCGAAAGTATTTTCGCTAGGGGATTGGGTTCTTATATAATTCGCATTGGGATAATATTTGCCATTATCACCATTGCCTTGATGTGGTGGGCTTATCAACATACCCATGCCCCTAGCTATCAGGGCGATCGCGAAGCTTGGAAAACAATGGTATTTACTACCTTGTGTATTGCCCAAATGGGTCATGCGATCGCTATTCGCTCCAATAACCGACTGACTATCGAGATGAATCCCTTCTCCAATATCTTTGTATTAGCAGCTGTTGTTGTCACCACCATTTTGCAGTTGATGCTAGTTTACGTCCCACCCCTGCGAGAGTTCTTTGGTACTCACTACCTGAATATGCAGGAATTAGGGGTTTGTATTGGCTTCAGTGCCTTAATGTTTGTGTGGATTGAATTGGAGAAGATATTTTTGCGGATTATGGGCAAAAAAGCTGTGTGAGAGCATGGATAATGTTATTAAGCCAGAGCGTACATCATTGCCACAATCTAAGGAGGATAGTGTAGAGGAGTTTTTAACCGAGTACCGTGGGTTTAAGTCCCCCGGTTCTCTTCACCGGTAAGTTTTGGGTCGGGGTCTAAATCCCCGTCACAAAACTTAATTACGAATTACGAATTACGAATTACGAATTATTTAAGATGCGATCGTTAACTCCAACGATCGCATTATTTCAAGAATTATTTCTAATCAACTGCAACAAGATAGACTCAAGACTTTGTAATGCAGCGTTTGTAGTGCGCTGATGTTCTTCAAAATTACGCTGATGTTCTTCATGGCTATCACGTAACTCAAGTAACACATCGTCCAAAATCGCACTACGACCCAGAACACGGTCAACGTTACTGGTAAGCTCTCTCATTTCCTGGCTTAGTTCATTCAGTTGTGCCTGAGTGTTAGCTTGTCTAATAGTTAAATTGTCTAATTGTTCTTGTGTACTAGTTTGTCTTTGTGCCAACCCCAAGATTATTTGTTCAATACGGTCTATTCGGTTAGGGAAGTATTCAGGTGCGTCAGTCATTTTCCTTGTGTTGAACTTCTACAATTTTACTTCTATAGCTGTGTCTAACCTTCGTAGCGTTCTCTTTTCCTTCTGTTCCCTATGTATCTTAAAACTCTAAGCCTCCGACAATTTCGCAATTATCAAGACCAGCAGGTTGAGTTTACTGCTGCTAAAACAATTTTGGTAGGTAATAACGCTCAGGGAAAGTCGAATTTGTTGGAGGCGGTGGAGTTACTGGCGACATTGCGATCGCACCGAATGACCCGCGATCGCGATTTAGTTCAAGAAGGGGAGGCCATAGCCCAAATTAATGCCACCCTTGAGCGACAAACAGGCGTTAGTGACCTGACCTTAACCCTCCGCCGCAATGGTCGCCGTAGCGTTGCTCTCAATGGTGAATCTATCCGCCGTCAAATAGATTTTCTCGGCGTTCTCAATGCAGTCCAATTTTCCAGCTTGGATTTAGAACTAGTACGCGGCGGCCCCGAAGGTCGCCGCAACTGGTTAGATACACTCTTAATTCAACTCGAACCAGTTTATGCTCACATTTTGCAGCAGTATAACCATGTGTTACGCCAGCGCAATGCTTTTTTAAAAAAAAATCAAGACGGGCTAAACCCTAGCTATCCGCTAACAGCACTGGACACTCAGCACACAGAACTGGCGGTGTGGGATGCACAGTTAGCCACCACAGGAACCAGGGTAATTAGACGACGCGATCGCGCCATCCAAAGACTAGCTCCCATTGCTACCGCTTGGCACGCCAGTATCAGCGGCAGTACAGAAATTCTGCAAATCAAGTACCTGCCTAATATTCCTTTAGAGGATAATCATCCAGAAGAAGTGCAGCAAGCTTTTTTAGCAAAAATTCAGCAGCGAACCGTTGCTGAAATGCACCAAGGCACTACCCTTGTCGGCCCCCATCGAGACGAAATAGAATTAACAATTAACCAGACACCTGCTCGTCAATACGGTTCTCAAGGTCAACAACGAACGCTGGTTCTAGCCTTAAAATTAGCAGAATTACAATTAATTGAAGAAGTCGTCAAAGAGCCACCGTTGCTATTACTTGATGATGTTCTTGCCGAACTAGATTTATCCCGCCAAAATCAATTGCTTGATGCTATTCAAGACCGCTTTCAGACCCTGATTACTACCACTCACTTAGGTTCTTTTGATTCTCAGTGGTTGAAGTCCTCCCAAATTCTGTTTGTGAAAGGAGGAGAAATAATTCCAAATTATTAACTAATGACTAATCACGTTTTTCTAACCTTTTAAAAACGTTGAGAACCAGAAAAGTCAGCACAGCACCAATTAATCCTAACTGCCACAAACCACACCCGGCAGCAATTCCCAAAGCAGCCGAAACCCAAATAGCTGCTGCTGATGTCAGTCCGTGAATGTGAAGTTGCTGTGTTTGCTGGGAAGATTGGCGTACAATTTCTCCAGCACCGAGAAATCCCACACCGGCTGCAATTCCCTGAATCACGCGGCTGAGTGCATCATGACTGGACTGTGACCCACTTGTTTGCATAATTATGAGAGTAAACATCGCTGAACCTAAACTCACGAGTATATGAGTTCTTAAACCCGCTGGTTTGTGCCTAATTTGGCGTTCTAAGCCGATAATTGCTCCAATAAGCAATGCAAGACATAGCCTGAAGCTGATATTTAGCCAATCATTAGTTGCAAGGTAGTAAGTGTTTGGCAATGCTTAGTCTGGTATAGATAATTTTATATCTTACTACAGTAGGCGTAAATCTAGCTACCATCTCAATTAACCAGACAAGTTGCTTGAGCAACTTGTTTAGGCAAACTTATGCCACACTGTACTAGGTTAATTAGTAATATTTTTACAAAAATAGTGCAAAAATATTTTAATCTTTTATTGATGGAGTCTAATTCAAGGCGTGTAATTTAATAGCCTATATCATATAGCAATCCGATTTGATTTTTGAACAAGACTCAGTACGGATCTATCCCCTCTTTCCTGTTCCCTGTTCCCTGTTCCCTGTTCCCTGCCCACGCAAGTAAATTCAGGAATCAAATCTGAGTCCTATATTTGGATTCTATAAAATTCTGTAATACTTTTTAAGGTGCAAATTAATATCTTCCATTGTTAGGATTATTTGCCAATAAGATATTATTTTGGTCAAGAAAAAATGAAGGTTTGCATTGTTAAATTATGACAATGATCATAATCTGGGCAAACGACATGACTTTTAACTTTATTAAATAGTTTTTTGACTATTTAAAATGACTGAACTATAAAATTCTACCTTAAATTGCTAGATTTAACCCATACACTCAATAATTAGAGATGAGACCGCGATCTACAATCTCGTAAAAGAACTAAACCCCCGGTTTCAGTCAAGGAAGGCAATGAAGGAAAAATTTGATTTATAAAGGAGTCGAATTACAGCAATACATCGTGCAACCAGCAATTAACCACTAATAAGGTCGGTAAATTAAACGTAAATGCTGAAAAATCCTCCTATTAGTGGATTGAAGACTGATAACGTATCACAAGGAAATGGCTATGGCTATAGATAGACAACTGACACTAAGAAATTGAGTGGACAAACTCTACTGGCTAGACCAAATTAAACTACAAGACCGCGCTAAAGTAGGTGACAAAGCGTTTTACTTGAGCAGAATCATCCAGCGTGGCTATCCGGTGGTGCCTGGTTTTGTCGTTTCGGCAGAAATTTTGCGAGAATTCCTCGAAAATCTGAATAGTTCAGAGTCATTAGTGGCTGACTTACCCCATTCTTCGTTACACCTAGATGTAGCTAATTGGCGTCAACTTCAACAGGTAGCTGGTCGCTTGCGCCAAGAAATTCTCACTGCGACTGTGCCACAGCAGTGGGTAAGTACAATTTTCCAAGCAGCTAGACAATGGCAAACTGGCTGTTTGATTCTTCGACCGACGTTAGCTGTATCAAATGCTACGCTAAATATGAAGAATATATCTGGTTTGCTGGAGTCGGTGTTTTGCCAGTGCGAACCCGAAGCGATCGCTTTTGCATTAAAGCGTACCTGGAGCCAGATATTTCGTGCTAGAAGTCTACTATATTGGCAGCGGGCAGGAATTAATCTGCAACAAATGAGTTTAGCAGTTTTGGTTCAACCGGTTGAGAATGCGATCGCCAGTGGTTTGCTCAGAGCCAACTCCTCTGGGTGGGAAATTGAAGCTACTTGGGGATTAGGAATTGCGATCGCTCTTGGCGAAGTACAGCCAGATGTTTACTACATTCAACAGGAAACTGGGGTTGTGCTTGAGCAACAACTGGGCAATAAAATACTGGCTTATAGTGTTGATGATGCAGCACCTAGAGCTTTTTCGCAACCCGCACCGAAGTCATTGCTAACACCAGATCACACTTGTCTGAGTACCTACGTGATTCAGTCAGCCCAACAAAAACAGTACGCTTTACAAGAAGAATACTTACAACAAATAATTGCTCTGGGAACTCAACTGGTGAGTGAACTAGGTAAAACCTTTACTATTAAATGGACTATTGCTCAACAAACTACATCTGGCAAGCTCTACATCACACAAGTTAGTCCTTCCCAATCTGTAATTATTCCCCACGGACACTTCATTAGGGGACTAGGGGCAGCAGGGGGACGTGTTGTGGCGACTGCATTGGTAATTAATCCGCAACAGAAACCCGAACAATTACCCAAGGGAGTGATTTTAGTAGTGACAGCGATCGCCCCTGATTGGCTACCATTACTGCACCAAGTTGCTGGTATTATTACTGAACAAGGCGGATTAACCAGCCACGCGGCAATTCTTGCCAGAGAATTAGGTATCGCAGCAGTAGTGAACGCAATATCTGCTACAAGCTTAATCCAAACTGGCGAACGACTGCTGCTCGATGGCGACAGAGGAGAAGTTTATCGGATCAAAGGAGACTCAAAGGAGGAGATGGACAAAAGGGGAGAAGAAAATCTTCTTTCCCCCCATCACCCCAACCCGAAAGTGCCCCATCCTGCTCTTACTTCTCATCTACCTATGATTGCTACCCAACTGCTGGTTAACTTGAGTCAGTCTAGTTTAATAGAACAAGTGCAAAGCTTGCCTGTGGATGGGGTGGGATTATTGCGCTCAGAATTGATGATACTAAATATATTGTCTGGGCAACATCCTAATAGTTGGATTTTAGGCGGGCGTCAGGCAGAATTGTTAGAGCTATGGTCTGAGCAGATTATGCAGTTTGCTCGTGCTTTTGCACCAAGACCAGTTTTTTATCGTTCTTTAGATTGGCCGCAAGATTTACTATCATTGAGTGATAGTTTACAATCTTCACCACAGTCGATGTTGGGTGAACGTGGCACCTTCAGCTATTTACGAAATCCCGCAGTATTTGAGTTAGAACTGAAAGCTTTAGCGAGGGTACAGCAAGCTGGTTACAGCAATGTCAATCTACTGTTGCCTTTTGTGCGGACTGTGGAAGAATTTGTCTTTTGCCGTCGCAAAGTTGAGCAAGCTCTTTTAACTGAGGTGTCACAGTTTCAATTGTGGATGATGGCAGAAGTGCCAAGCGTGCTGTTTTTACTCCCAGAATATGTCAAAGCAGGTGCAGCTGGAATTTCTATTGGTACAAACGACCTAACCCAATTACTGCTAGGAGTGGATCGAGAACAAGGACAGTTAGCAAAAGTATTTAATGAACTTCATCCGGCAGTTATGAGTGCGATCGCTCAACTCATCCAGATGGCTAAAAGTGCCGGCATACCTTGTTCAATCTGCGGTCAAGCACCAGCCCTCTATCCAGAAATTATTGATAAGTTAGTAGAATGGGGCATAACTTCGATTTCTGTTGAACCGGAAGCAGTCGAGCGAACATATCAAGCGATCGCTCGTGCTGAACAACGCCTAATTTTAGCAGCAGCACGACGAAAACTTCATTAGCAGGACTTACGCACTCAAAACCTGAAACCTCGATCCCCCCTAACCCACGCCAGTCGCTCCACTTGGGGAGACCCCAGACGCTCGATGACTCGCTACCGCTTCTCTACGAGACGCTGCGCGAACGCTATCGCCCTTGGCGAGCGTAAACGGTGCCACCGTTTAATATTGAAACACAATTTCCTTTTGGCTGTTCTATTAATGTCTTGATTTCCTCTCTAGAGATTAATTGCATATCATATCCCTCCTATCAACGTGACCAGATACATCAGACCAGATCATCGATATTCAATGATCTGATAGGACGTTATTCTCAGATCGTGACGGTTGAAGTCCAACCATTTGCTTCTGAATTGATTTCACCTTAAGGATAGTTTATTTGCATCTTTCTTTTGACAGGCATATTCATCAGGGCAATTACTAATTAAAACCCCAAATTTCAAAGCCAAAATCGCCACGTTGATCAAATGTTTGGCGTGTTAGAGTTTGCGCGTCCTGAGTTTATCCCTATTTTCCTATCTGGTTGGCTAAGTCCTAAAGTTATTCGTTTCATAATCCAGTACAAACCTGCAAGTACCACAAAGGTGATAGTAATAATCACCAATGGCTGTTTACCAAGAATTTCCTCAACCCCTTTAGTCACTACAGCATCGGGTTGAGTAATAAAATCCCAACTGTTGAAACGCAAAAATCGCCCCCAATAGACACCAACAGCACAGAGAAAATGTGTAATCAACTCAAAGCGCCAAATCCATTGGCTCTTGCTGATACGATGTAAGTAGTAACCCCAATTAATTAACGAGATTACATAAGCTTCAAATCCACCAAGAATTACTAACAAATACACAGGAATGAGTACCAAAGTAATTATCCAAACCGATTGAATCGTGCGGATATCGTCTATCAGGTGAATTACATCGGTCAACAAATAGGGTGCATTTGGTAAGAAAGCATAGAAAACTAAGAATCCTAGCCACCAAAGCCAAGAGCCACCACGCCGAAAGCGAAATAACCACACACTCAAAGCTAAAGGTATAAAAGCCAGAAATAAATTCCAAGTCATCCAACTCATATTAATTCGCAATACCTGCACAACTCTGGCTATCAATTCTTCTTTCATAGGTGCTAACTCAGAAGACCTTTGATTGATCTAGATTTACTCTGTAGTATTAGTGTTAACTTCAGTGATTGACTGATAAAATTTTTGTACCCCCAAGGAAAGAAATTTATTTATTCCAAAACCAGACAAGGCTTTTGTGTCACTTAAAAGGAAATGCACACTGATAATATGTCTGAAATTTAGAGTTTTTATGTCTTTCATACTTAGGGATGAAATTTATCAATCAATCGGCTTAAATCACTAGTATAGCCAGAAATCATTAGGGTAAAATCTACCATAGAAAGAAAGTCTGAGCGACAAAAACGCCGCTGAATAACTTCCTGTGGACTTTTTTTATGGGAATGTTGCCCCTGTCCTGGCTATTATATTGATTTAATTTTGCCCTAATCGAGTTCCAGAAGCACCCGAAAGTTTTTGCCAAAAGTGTAAAATAATTGTGCAATTCCTTGAGAACTAACTCACGTTAAATAACTAAGGCAGTAGCAATCGACTACGGGGGCCGATCGCTTGTTTGGGTGAGGTGGGTATTGTACACTTCTTAGCAGAATCCTGTGAACAAGCCGCTTGAGTAAGGGTTGCAGGGTTGACAACTACTTGATTGACCTCTAAGGAATTACCGTTACTCAATTCCATATTAGGTGTAGTAGAAAGTGATGCAGAATTAAACCCAGATGTGTACGTTGTCGGTGTCGAGGAAGCGATCGCACTACCACTACTAACTACTGGTGTGGGAGTGGGTGTGCTACCAGCAACTACGGGTGTGAGAGTAGGTGTGCTACCACCGCCAACTACAGGTGTGGGAGTTATAAGAGTTGCAGTTACAGGTACTTTGATAGTTATTCTCGCCAAGGGAGAGTTAGTTATTTCCAAAGAAGTTACCTTTGGCGAACCTGGGATATCTGATTTGAAATCAAAAACTGTAGGGGTTGCACCACCATTATGATCGCTATATCGTACTCCATATCCACTCACTTCAAAAGTGCCCTGATACTGATTTCCAGTGTTTGGATCGGTGACAGTACCAGTGTATAAGGCTTTTGTGAGATTAAATTCATCCTGAACTACTCCTTGAAATGTGGTTCCGGCCAATCTTCCCTGGTATTTATAGGGTGTCAACGTACCGTCAGAGAGAATCGGCGAAGTTAGAACGCCATTAAAGGAGACAATCGGAATACCTTTAAAATCAACAAAGTAATGCAGACTACCATCAGAGCGTGTTTTTACCTGTACATAATCTGACTTGTATACAGGAACGTAATTAGGATTATTATTAGTTCCTAAGTTCCGAGAGTAAGTTCCCGTATCGTCTGTATCAACACGAGTAGTGCTTTGATTGAAATTGGGATTGATGCTGGGAAGTTGGATGGTGCCTGATAATGTGCCAGTGCTTTGAATTGTGATTTGAGCGAAAGCACTTGTTCCACCTAAACCGATGATTACTGCGGCTAAACTGCTACTGCTAAGAACCACACAACCCAACTGATACAATTTTGGATTTTGGATTTTAGATTTTGGATTGGCAATCCTGTTGTAACTGTCGTCCAAATTTTTCCAAGTGCTATGAGTTGATGAATTTAATTTCATGAAAAATTTGCTCCTTTAATCACCTATAAAAAAAATACGCATTATGTTTACGCACGAGTTTTCTTTGCTCCCATTGAGTTATGAAAGCATTTAATACTGACTTTATCAGTATGCAAACAGCGTATTTGATTACATTTACATCAGTACAAAATTAAAACCGGAAAGTTGCTCTTAATGCCCCAACTACTAATGCATCGTTAGCAGCATTGTGATCAGGATTGAAAATGACGAATAAGCCCGGAGTCAAGGCAATATTGTCGCTCAGTTGGGCGCGGTAAAAAAGTTCTACGTGAATTGATGTGTCACTACGTCCGCCTGCTGTCCCCCCATCAGAAAAGTTGGGAAAATTGAAGCCTTCGGGTAAAGTACTAGAAGTAATTTTGGGCGGTTGTCCGACGAGAACGCCCCCTAAATTTCCAGGACGCAGCAAATTCGGAAAAGCCGCGAACACCATCCAGTTTGTAGTTTCTACACTTCCAGAAAGGTTAAATGGCTTGGAAGAAGTAAAGCCACCCCAACCGCCCAACTGCAAGTTAGGGTTAATTCGCCAAGCAACGGTAGCGCCAATTGCTTGGGTATCGAAAGCTGTAGGATTGGCAAAAGGCGAAATCAGTTGAGAATCGCCGATAGCAGTTCCTAGTAAACCATCTGGGGAGTGGGAATAAAGATAATGTACGCCAATATCGATATGATTGGTGGGTGCTAAACTTAACTGAGCGCCAGCAGTAAATCTACCGCCAAATAGTCCGCCCTGTTTGATATTGCCAGGAAAACTAGGAATTTCCGCACTATAAACGCCTTGCAAACTGATGCGATCGCTAATTTGCCAGTCAAAGCCTATACCACCCATGCCGTTGCCAATACTTAAAATCGGGTTACGCTGACCAAATAGAGAAATTGCGCCGTCGCTAGAACCTTCTAAGGGACTAATACCGCGAAAGGTGTTAATTGGGTTAACTCCCGCCGTACCGACGACAATTCCCAAGTTATCCGAGAGAAGAAATCGATAAGATAAATCACTAATAACTAGATTGTTGTCTGTATTTGACTCGAAACCCAACCGTCCCATATTGGTAGATACCAACGATGCAGTAGAACCCAAATTACCAGCAGACAGCCCTGTTAATAGCAAATCTCGCCCTGTAAATGAAGTTGCTAAGGTTAGTTGGACGCTATTTGTGAAAGTCAGATTGGTTTTTCCCTGACGTTCAGGTATCCCATCTCTAGGAAACAAATCCACATCGGTGCGATTCGTTCCCTGCACGCTCAAAATGGCTTGGCCAAATAATCTGGTAGTTGTGGAAAAGCGATTACCTTGTAATTCACTATTCCGGTTTTCGACAGCCTCGACACGCTGCTGTAATTGCTGCAACTCTGCTTTGAATTGCCCTTGCAACCTTTGCAGCAAGATTAAATCTTCATTATTAACAGTATTAATTTTATTGTTAGCGTAGGCGTAGCCCGCCGCAGGCATCGCATCGTTAATCTTCTCCAAACAACCGTTTAAACCAGCAGCAAATTCATAACGGCTAATGGTACGCTTTCCTAAATAAGTCCCATCAGTGTATCCTGCAATGCAGCCATAGCGTTCTACTAAAGACTGCAAAGCACCAAAAGCCCAGTCAGAGGGTTGCACATCTTCAAGTTGCGACACCGAGGTGACTTGAGACATTTGGTTGTCTGAGTCTGGAGGCTGAGGAGATAGAGAGAATGCTTTTGTGTTTTTCTGGTTCTGTGCAACTTCTATTACAAGTTGAGTATCTTTTAATTGCGGTAAGTTAGGGGAACTGATGAATTGAATTTTTTTTCTACTTTTATTAAGTATATTTTCGTACTTACTCTTTATAGCTGATGAGGTGCTTATATCTGGCTGCACAAATTCAGGCGGTGTAATTTCAGCAGGTAAGACAACTTGAGATAATTTTTGTTGTGTTGACTGCTGCACCTGTTTGTCTGGCAGAATTACGGACTGTTCTGGTAAATGGAACGCAGATATTGGCGCTGTTGCTAGCACACTCGCCATCAGTAGACTAATATCACTCATCGTATTTTATTTTACTTGCACCAATATTTCTTTTGACAGATAAAGTTGGTGTATATCAGGAAAATTTTTGAAGAAAAAGTGATAAAAGTTACTAGGAATCTGAGATCGATCGCCGTGTCAGTGGAAAGTGGGAGAGTAGGGAAGTAGGGGAGATGAGGGGGATACCGTACATTGGTGTCAACTTAAGCTAAAACCCTTTTAAAACCTCGTTTCTAGCCAGAGGCTAGAAATGCACCTCATCGCGGCTCTGCCGCAAGTAAGGGAGGCGGCAGCCCTCCAGTAGGCATTAAGAGTCTGAGACCTCTTTTCGAGACAATCTCTAAAAGCTGGTTCTAGACTAACTTTCACGTTAAGTTGACACGCATGGATACCGTACTACTGTATTTCCTCCTGTTCCCAAGAGCATTGCGTTGCAGTCGATTGCTCGCACCGTAGCGGATGTTAAAGTTTGCTGCCATCACCAAAGGTAAAAGCACTCTTCATGACCACTGGCCCTAGTGGATACCGATGGTCAGTGGATGTCTCCAACGTCACAAACATTTCTGATACCCCCGCATCATAGAAATCAGCAGGCATCGCAAATTTTTCGACAATCTTACCCTGTGTACTGGCAGGAAGCTGTCCGCACGGGATTTTTTCGCCTTCAACAACTGCCCAAAGTCGGTAAACAGTTCCAACAGGCTGAGGGGGAACATTTTGAATCGCAATGACACCTGTTTGCTGTTCTAGATTCAGCAAAAAACTGCCAGAGGCATTTTTTGCTACATTCATACCCTTTAGGGGAAACAGGCGGGTTGCTTTTTGTTGCAGCAGTGTCTTGAGATTATCAGCTATCTGCAATTCTATACGCAAGTGGTAGTTATCTATTCCCAAATACAAAATTAATAGTGCGGCGACACTGCCGATGATTTTGCGCCAGGAGAGACTATAGGGAAAAGCGCTAACCGGACGACGCTGGGACGCGAAGAGATTTTCAGTCTCTACGTCCAATAAATTGCTGAGGATAGCTGCACGTAAATGCGGTGGCGGCTCAACAGCATTTAAACCATAAAGCACTTCATCTAATACTTGCTGTAACTGCTCTACTTCCACTGCCAAGGATGGATTTTCTGCGAGCATCTGCTGAAACTCAAGAGCTTCATCAGGAGACAGTTCACCCACGACATAGCCTGCTGCTAACTGTTGTATATATTGAGAATTTTCTGGTGCAGTCATAGGAATACAGGGGATGCGGGAAACTCAGTCCCTTTAGGGCTGAGAGGAAAGCGACACGAGCGATTTTAATCGCATTGAATCTTTTTTAATTTGAGTAACTGTAACCGTCTTTTTTATAAATTTGGGTACAGGTTTTATAACTAATTCCTTGAATTAGTCCGTTTCTAGTTGAGATATTGAAACTTCCAGTAGCACGAGTTGCTATTCTCCCAACATATTCACCAACTTTTCTGCCAGTTTTAACAAACGCTTTAACAATGTCCCCTGTTTGAAAACCAAACTGAAATTTAGTTCTTGAACAATGACGATTTGGAAACCCGAATTTATCTGTACGGCATGATTGCCTAGTACCGTTACCATTTGCTGTAATTAACAATGGTTTGACACCTTTGATATTAAGAATTGGGGTTGATGTGCCAACACAAGCAGCATCTAACCAATGCGTTTTTTCTAAATTCTGTTGACTACGATTAAACTTTGTTAGTCCACCTGAACCTGTTTCTACAGGTAATCCAGTTGCTTTTAATGCGTTCAACAATGTGAGTCTGGTTATGTTTACTGCTGCCGCATCAGCCAATGGTCTTTTAACTTGCCTCAAGATTATTTCCAGTCTAATTGAGTCTTTTTTGAGAAATTGTTTAATATCTTTCGTTCCTTTTTTTGTGTTACATTTTTCGCAACTTAAAGTGAGATTTGTTATTGAATTGCTACCTCCCTTTGCTCGTGGATGAATATGTTCTACTTGAAAAGGAACGTCTCTAACTCCACAATAAGCACATTGTCTACCCCACTTTTCTAAAAGATACTCTCTCGTTTCGTAACCTACTAATGTTCCTTGCTGGTACTCTTTTCCTTGGATGTCAGGATTAGCCATTAATTGCATATCAAAGCGTACAAGTTCTTGACTAATTGCAACAACAGGTGCAAACCTACGTAGTCTGTTAACCCAAGTTTTGATATTTTCAACTCGGCTTTGTAGGCTTGGTGCTAACCATCCTTGTGGACGAGTTCTGTTTAAAAATCTCGGTTTACGATATCTAGTTTTGCGGTTCCTTCTGCTACGTCTTAGTTGTCTTCTAGAGGTTAAAGCATCTCTGATTGCAAACCGTTTGTCAGTATCTAATACGAATATTTTGGACATAAGTCCCTCCTTGCGGGTAATGTTAGCTTCGTCAATGTTTTAAGAGCTTTTTCGACTTGCAACACTGTTTCAGTGACTTTAAAACTGTTTAATTGCAAATGACAGAGCAGGGAACTAGCTTCGTATTCCAGGGTGTCGTGACTCAAAAAACGTAGTCAGTGAAGACTTAGACTGGTCAGCACAGCTTGCTTGATTTCTCTTACAAGCTCAGTGGCACTTAGCCCTGAGTTACTGACAGGTAACTAATCAATAGCATCAAGTAATATTTGTTTTAGCTTCAGCAGTCCTTGGCGCGTCCAAGTTTTCACTGTTCCTAATGGTACATCTAGTTGTTGGGCAATCTCCGACTGGCTAAGTCCAGCATCATAAGCCATCTCTATAACCTGGCGTTGGTTGTCTGGCAGTTGGGTAAGGGCAGAGCGAACGGCAAGAGAGCGTTCTGTTAACTCAGCTTGCTCAACCGGAGTTGGAGAGAGGGTTTCGGCGGTGACTGTTTGCCCAAAGCGATGCAAGAGATTGAGGGTGCGACTCCGAGAGCGGATTTTATCTATTGCCCTTGAGCGCGTCATCGTTATCAGATAACGCAGGAAATGACTGTGATTGGGATTGACAGTCGCATTGCGCCACAAAGCCAGAAAAATCTCCTGTGTTAAATCCTCCGCTTCCTGTGGGTTTTGCAATACTTTCAGTGCAATTCCGTAGATGACGTGACCGTAACGGTCATAGAGAATACTTAACGCCCCTGGCTGTTTTGCTTTCAGGGCGTGGAGCAACTCTGTATCTGTCTGATGCGGGGGAGAATGTGACTCCATGCTGGGGTGTGAATATACCTGGTTGGATATCAGATTAGAGCATTTGGTTGGCGATCGCAAAGATTTTACTTCTATTTATATAACGATTGACGGAGGCAATTGGATTTTAGATTTGAGAATTTGGATTTTAGATTGAGGTTAAATCCAAATTCTCATCTCGTTCGTTATAGGAATAGAAGCGAACACTAACCCACACAATTATTGATTTCGGTAATGCTTGATTGTAGAGACACGATGCCGTTAACGGCGTGTGAGTCTCTCTCAAATAGAACCCGCGCACACTATTTAATTGTGTCTCTACTAAAATAGCCTTTCTCACTTACACATCACCCAGATGAAAACAAGTTGGGTAGGTTTTCCCCTACCTGCTTTCATTGCTTTATCCCAACAACTCTATTAACGAGGTAGAACTATGCAACGTTACATTCTCCCAATTTTATCAGCTTTGTTAATATCTCCTGTACTAGCAACCACTGCTCAAGCCCAAACCTCAATTACATATAATTCAGTCGTGGCAAACAGTGCCAAAGCCAGTCAACTTAATCCTTTCAATCTGGCTTTTATGGCTGAACGCGGCTACTTACAAAATGTAGGTATCAAGAGTGGGAATGCTCTGTTGAACGCGCATCAGTCGGGAATGCTAACAGCTAAAGATATTCTTCAAAGTGCGGTGAAGGCAAAGCTACTACCAGAGCAAACTCTATCTGACCAAGGATATTTAAACGCACTAGAAGCACAACTACAAGCCTTAGAAGAAGATTAGGAATTTGATAATGAGATTAGTCTTCCGCAAATATCACCGACTAATTGCACTTACAATCTGCTTACCACTAATTATCACCGCAGTTACAGGTATTGCCATGACAGTTGCGGATGAGTGGTTGCATCAAGCCAGATTAGTCGGATTTCTCCTCAAAATTCATACGTTCCAATTTTTGGGACTATCAGCAATTTTACCCGTATTCAACGGATTGGGATTGCTGAGTTTAATTGCCACCGGACTAAATATGACGGGTTTATTTTCTCAACGGCGCAAGTCATAACAAGTAAAAACAGGACTTACGCAAAAGATAACGACAGTAGCGGTAATTCATGAATTACCGCTACGCAAGAATAAGGTTTTCGGTCACATCTTGCGTAAGTCCTGAAAAAGTAAAAATGCAACAAATAGCCTCTTTTATCTGTTGCATTTTTGCGTCGTCTGGTGCAATTCCTTAGTAAATTTCGGTTCTATCGATATATGAAATATATCTGTTACTTGCTTCAAGGACTTGCTTCTGCAATTCTGGTAATTGTGTTTTCTTTATCATCCTGCACCCCCAACCGACAATCTGTAACACCTACACCCCAACCGCAGGAAATTACCGCCAATACCGCAAATCCTACTGTCAAAATTGTCAATTTCAAATACTTACCGTCAAATTTCAAGATAGGTGCTGGTGAAACCGTGCAGTTCGTCAACCAAGACGAGGAACCACACACCATTACCGCCAAAGATGGCTCTTTTGATTCTAAGGGACTGGATGAGGCTCAAGTTTGGAAACACACCTTCACACAGCCAGGAACTTTCCCTTACTTGTGTTCTATTCATCCCTACATGCAAGGAACAATTACTGTTAACACAAGTAAAAAGTAAAAAGGCACTCATAAAAGACAAGAGTGCTTTTGACTTTTTACTTAAAGCAAAGCAACTTTCACTTTAAATAGGAAAACAAAATGAGACGTAGAAAGTTTATTGAACACGTTGGCTGGACTGGTCTTGGTATTCTGTGGGTAGTGGGGGAAAATGGTTTACTTGCATCCTGTTCAGTCAGAGATTCGCAAGGCAAGAAATTAGCAAATTCTGCACCCTTATCATTTGTGCAAATCAGCGACACACATCTAGGTTTCAATAAGGAAGCGAACCCCCACGTTACTGCAACTCTGCAACAAACCATCAACGCCATAAATTCACTACCCACACCACCAGCATTCATTGTTCATACTGGAGACATCACGCACCTTTCCAAACCGGAGGAATTTGACACGGCAAAACAATTTCTTTCCCAATTGAAAGCACCACTGTTTACCCTTCCTGGTGAACATGACACTATCGGAGACAGGGGGAAAGCTTATGGAGAAGCATTCAGCCAAAAGGATAAAAGAGAAGGTTTGCAAATATGGGACTATAACGGCGTGCATTTGATTTCCCTGACCAATGTGCTGGAATTTGGGGAAACTGGTCAAGGGAAACTCGGCCAAGCGCAACTAGATTTACTAGAAAAAGACCTCGCAGCGCAGAAACAAGACACGCCAATAGTTATTTTCAGTCACATTCCTCTGTATAATCTTTATCCTCAATGGGGTTGGGCAACCGCAGACTCAGGCAAAGTACTCTCGTTATTATCCCGCTTTTCTTCTGTTACCGTCCTCAGCGGTCACATTCATCAAGTAATTCAACATAGCGAAGGTAACATTCGATTCAGTACGGCTGCATCTGTTGCCTATCTGTTACCTGCACCAGGAAAAGCTGAAAAACCAAGTCCAGTCAAGTTACCAGAAAAGGATTTACTGGCTGTGTTGGGTTTCCGCACACTGGAATTTGTACCTGGTAATGATGTCAAAATTGACCAGCATTCTCTGGCTTAGAGTCTCGATAGAAGTGTGTCCAATAGACATCTCAATACGGTTCGGTTAAGGTGCATAGGTTTTAAAGATCCCCCTTAGTCCCCCTTAAAAAGGGGGAAATAGAGCGATTTTTAGCCCCCCTTTTTAAGGGCAGGGCTAGGATAAACATTGGTGAAATCAAAAGCAATGGCGATCGCCTGCGTGCTAAGGGATTTCCAAGAAATAAATTATCCAAATAAACGTAGACGCGGAGCGGCTTGCCGCAGGCTACCACAGAGGCGCAGAGAACACAGAGAGAGGAGAAGTAGAGAGGATTTTTGCCTCGTTTTGGGATATTTTTTTATTTGGAAGTCCCTAAACTGTTGACTTGTGTGAATTTCTGAGAAAATTGTTCATGCAGCTGATGTGTTGGGAACTAGTTAAGGCAAGGGCTATGTCTTAACTTAGTCCCATTCGGAGCAAAGGGACAGAGGAAGAATTTTTGACTAATCCTCATGCCCCAGATAGATTATTCTGGCTGGCTACAATATTTATTCATTTCATTCATTAACGTATCCGACTGCTTGCCAATAGTTGTAGCTGTTGTCAGTGCTGAGTCAATTTCAGTTCTAGCCTTTTGGATTTTTTCTCTACCAGATGCCGAGGCTTCTGCTGTCTTTGTCGCACCTAGCGCCCTACCTGCCTTAGCGATCGCTTGACTGAGATTCTGAAAAATTTTGACAAAACTGCTTTGAAATTCTTTCAGCTTAGGGTCTGTTAACTTCAGTTCACTAATCGATTTAGTCACAAATTCTAAATCTTTAGATAGCTGTAAGCTGGTGATCACTTGCGCTCCTTTATTTTTATCAATCAGAGAAGTTCCAGCATTCACAACTCGAATCAGTCGCTGGCACTGGGAGACTTTGTTTTCGGTGCAACTAGTAATGAACAAAGCAATGCTCAGGGTAACAGGAGCAATAACGGTATATTTATGTAAAACAGACATTAACACCCCAACAGCAATCAAACCAAGAATATAGTATCTAATATTACAGCTTAAGTTATGAACCCACGAGAAATTTTCAGTATTGGGATAATCACCTCATGTTTATATTCCCAGAGCAATATCTTGCCCACATGAAGAAGAAATATTTTATGCGGCTATCTGAGCGCAGATTAAACAAACTTCCTAGCTACGCTATAGAGGTTGATAAAACCATGACACAAGTGATTGAAGAATTTATTGACTCACTGCCGGACAAAGAAATTGGCAAAACATAACGACCCCTCGCCCTCTCAATTCTACGAATTGAATTGGTTAGAGGTCAATTCGTCATTGCCCCAAAATTCATCCCACACTGCCCTACGGGTCAGATGTGGGGCTTCTTTTGGTTGCAGAGCTAAAAAGTCTTCACATAAATTTGATAAACTGTATATTTGCTGACTGATTAATGGTACAGTATGAATTGTTTGTATAAAAAAATTACTTAAGTGTAAATATATACTATAAAGATAAGTGGTTAAATATAAAGTTTAGATGAAATTTAGGAAAATATTTTGAATTGAGGTGCGGGAATTACTAAACTTCTCACAACAGCTAACTGTAACAAAAGTATTCATTAAATTTTGACTAACCAGGTTCAGTCAATAAAGCCACCAGATGTTCGGCTCTATTTCCTCCAGCCTTTACACATCATCGTTCTGTAATGTGAAATTATGAAGACAAACTCATCCAACTCAGTGTTAACAGTACCAACTGGCCCACTAAAGATTTCAGAGTTGCCTCCTATCCTTGTGGGTACAAGTGGGGAATCTGTCCATCTTTCCCTAGTAATTCCTACTTATAAAGAGCGTGACAACATCAAGAATGTGGTCAGCATATTGAGTCAGTTACTCGATGAATCTATTCCAGGAAACTATGAACTGATTGTGGTAGACGATGATAGCCCAGACCGAACTTGGGAAATAGCAGAATCCTTGACGGCAGAATACCCCATGTTGCGGGTGATGCGACGCCAACAAGAACGGGGACTTTCTTCAGCGGTGATTCGTGGGTGGCAAGCAGCTACGGGGAGTGTGTTGGGGGTGATTGACGGAGATTTGCAGCATCCACCAGAGGTGTTGATGCAACTGTTGGGTAGTGTTGAGCAGGGAGCAGATTTGGCAGTAGCCAGCCGCCATGTGGACGGAGGCGGTGTCAGTAGCTGGAGTGTTGTCAGGCGTTTCTTGTCTCGTGGCGCTCAGTTGTTAGGCTTGGTGATTTTACCGGGGGTACTGGGCAGAGTTTCTGATCCGATGAGTGGTTATTTTATGGTGCGTCGGAGTGCGATCGCCAATGCAACACTCAATCCAGTCGGATACAAAATTCTCCTAGAAGTAATCGGGCGGGGAAAGGTAGACCAAGTTGCGGAAGTTGGGTATGTGTTCTGCGAACGCAAAGAGGGTGAGAGTAAGGTAACATGGAAGCAATATATAGATTACATCCATCACTTAGTACGGTTGCGGCTTTCCACAGGGCGAGTAGGACGATTTAGTAGAAAAGTCAATTTCCCAGTTGGTCTATTCCTCCGCTTTGGGTTGGTGGGACTGAGTGGGGTATTTGTGGATATGACAGTGCTTTACTTGCTCAGTGATCCGACTACATTGGCTTGGCCGCTGACACGCAGCAAAATTATTTCTGGTGAGATTGCGATTTTAAATAATTTCTTCTGGAATGACGCTTGGACATTTGCTGATGTCAGCGCCAGACAGCAAGAATGGCATCAACGCCTGAAGCGGTTTGTGAAATTTAACGCCATTTGCCTTGCTGGACTGGTATTGAATGTACTGGTATTAAATTTAGTATTCAATTTCTTGATTCGTAACCGCTATATCGCCAATCTGATTGCGATCGCAGTTGCTACAATCTGGAATTTCTGGGTTAATTTGAAACTTAGCTGGCGCGTCACTGACGTGAAATAATCACAACGAGGGATTTGAGATTTTGATTTTTGTTTTTAGATTTTAGAACGAACTTAAATCTCAAACGTCAAATCTACAAATCTATTCGTGTGAGGCCCGGCAATGAGAGTTCTTTTCCAAAGTGCATTTTATTTTTGCAGAAAAATTATCTCGTTGCTACCTGCCTATGCTACCCATTTCCTACCTCTGGCAAATGCAAACTCTGGCTCACAACACAAGCATTGGCATAATTGGCAGGCTCGCCTCCCTCCTTTTTGGGTTCACTCCTTGCTGAACTTGATGTGGTTGCTCATCGGCATTGGTTTGCGCCTAGCTAACTTGACAGCAAAGCCTCCTTGGACTGATGAGTTTTCCACCTTGGTGTTTAGCTTGGGGAATACTTTTTTATTAGTACCCCTAGATCAAGCGATCGCACCTGATATCTTATTGCAACCACTGCAACCAAACCCAGCGGCTAGTATTGGTGATGTCATCCATAACTTAGTTACACAAGATACTCATCCGCCACTATACTTTGTGCTGGCTTACCTGTGGATGAAATTATTTCCCAGCGAAGGAGGATTAGTATCGCTGTTTGCGGCGCGATCGCTACCAGCTTTAATCGGTGCTGCCTCCATTCCATGTGCTTACGTATTAGGTAGGGTAGCGTTTCGTTCGCCATTAGTGGGACACTTGGCTGCTGCCATCATGGCAGTATCACCCTACGGGATCTTTTTGGCACAAGAAGCGCGTCATTATAGTTTGGCAGCATTATGGGTAACTACTTCTCTCACCTGCTTAGTAATTGCCACACGTCATATTCAAAACCGCACACCTTTACCTATATGGGTAGCAGTTTCCTGGGTGGCAATTAATGCTTTGGGACTTGCTACGCATTACTTTTTCACCCTCACCCTCTGCACAGAAGCTGTAGTTTTGATTTTTCTGGCTTGGCTTCAATTGCAGACTAGCAGCAAATTTTCTCTCCTCTTCTCTCCTCCCTGGCGGCGCATCTATGCCGTTGCTATAGGTACTTTTGTGGCGGGTTTAATTTGGCTACCAATCTTTTTAGAGAATAGAAATCGTAGTAATTTGACCGAGTGGATTCAAGGTTCGCGCGTCGGACTAGATTGGTTCAGCCCAATTTTTCAAGCTTTAGGAACATTGATTACAATGATTTCCCTGTTACCAGTTGAATCTCCACAGCTATTGGTGATGATTCTTTCTGGACTGGTGATGCTGATTTTCTTTATTTGGGCAGTACCAATTTTGGTACGTGGGATCAAGATTCAATTACAGCAACCAGAAAGCCGGATTATGATTCAGGTGCTTGCTGGAGTAGCGATCAGTGCGATCGCTTTATTCTTTATCTTTACCTACTTTTTGGGAATCGATCTGACCAGAGGTGCTCGCTATAACTTTGTTTACTTTCCCGCGATCGTTGTTTTACTAGGGGCAAGTCTCGCCATTTGTTGGCATCCTCCCAAGGAATTGATCGGCAGAGAACAACAGAAAAATGGGATAAAAAGCATAGGCAGATGGGGAATAAACGGGAAAAAAGCCGTGATGTTAATTTGGTTAATGGGATTTGTCAGTGCAGTTACAGTATTCTGCAATCTCGGCTATCAAAAATATTATCGCCCTGATCTGTTTGTGCAACTAATTCAACAAATATCCCCAGTACCAGTACTGATTGCCACTACCCAGAAAACTCATGTACACATTGGGGAAATGATGGGAGTAGCTAGGGAGTTTAAACTTGCAAATTCACCTCTAAATCCTCTGTTTCTCCTTGCCCATCAAGGCCAAGACCCGAATACTTCCACCATTGCTTTAGAAAATACTTTAAAGAAATTACCACGACCTTTTGATTTGTGGCTGGTAAACTTTCACGCCCCCGTAGCAGAAACCGTCAAAACATGCGTTATGTTTGATACTCAATCTTTGCCAAGGGTAAACGGCTACGAGTATAAACTTTATCG
>NZ_JABXKM010000242.1 GCF_017115025.1 Nostoc sp. NOS(2021)
GCTTTGAAGGTGCGGTGAATATGGCACGCGATATGTACAATGCCATTTACTCGCCTTTGATGAAACTCGCTAAAGATGACATCCGTGGTGAGCAAAAGCTGCCAAGCACCAATGGTAATGGCAACGGTAAAGCAACCAAAGAGCTATCTGAGGAAGTCGTTTCTTTAATTCAACAGCAAGTTAAGGAAGCCACTTCACAGGTCAAACAGCAAGTTAAGGAAACTGCGTCACAGGTCAAACAGCTAGTTAAGGAAGCTGCACCACAGGTTCAACCACAAGCTAAGGAAGTTGCACCACAGGTTCAACCACAAGCTAAGGAAGTTGCACCACAAGTTCAACCACAAGCTAAGGAAGTTGCACCACAGGTTCAACTGCAAGCTAAGGAAATCGCGTCATACATTCAAGAGCGAGCTGGGGAAGTCACAAAATTAATTCAAGAACGGTGTTTGTGGCAGTTTCACTCTCGTGCATGGGATCGGGAAGAAAACATCAATGGTGTTCTCAATATGGCCGCCCAAATCTTGACTGGAGAAAAGGTGGTTCTGGAAACCTTGATCCAGAGGGGTTTTTATGCAGATGCGAAGATCCTTTCGGCTGACCTGGAAATTAGGTTTTCATGGTTAAATAGCATGGAGAACTCGCAAAAGAAAGCAGTCCTGGAATCTGTTAAGGCAATGCTGATCGATATTGTAATAACCAAGTCGAAGAATGGTGAGTTGCATTATTCGCTTTATTAAAGCAATTAGATCGGTAATTCAATCCTCTGGGTGACGCTCTTAGCGTCACCCCTTCTCCCAAAGAGAGAGGCTAGCGTCTGCCGTAGGATGCCCAAAGGGCTGTAGGGAGAAGACCAGACTGCCTCACTAAACGAACGGCGTTGTTGAATTGGAGCATGAATTAGAGTCAAGTCATCCTGTTAGTGTTTGTGCAGAAATTTTCTTACAGAGTAGAGACTTACAGAGTAGAGAGCGATCGCCGCAGACATCGCTCCACTTTCTTAAGCTCAAAATGACACTTCATCTCTTCGTTCAGCAACGCCAAACAAACACGCATCACGAATTCTACACTATCTAGGAGTCAAGAGAATGTCTTTAGTTGTAAAACAGAAAGAACGCAAGGGAATCATCAATCCTATATTTACCTGTCAGCCTGCTGGGGCTGAATATGCTTCCATCGGAATCAAAGATTGTATTCCCCTGGTGCATGGAGGACAGGGGTGTAGTATGTTCGTTCGTCTCCTGTTTGCCCAGCATTTGAAGGAAAATTTCGACATTGCTTCTTCTTCACTCCATGAAAATAGCGCTGTTCTTGGAGGACAGCCACGCATTGAGGAAGGCGTAAAGACCTTAGTAGCACGATATCCCGATTTACGGATTATCCCAATTATTACGACTTGTTCAACTGAGACAATTGGGGACGATATCGAAGGAACCATTAACAAGCTCAACGCCCAGTTAAAGAAAGACTATCCCGATCGCAAGGTTATCCTTGTTCCTGTACATACTCCCAGTTACAAAGGCAGTCAAGTCACAGGCTATAATGTCGGCGTACACGCAATCATTTCTACCCTAGCAAAAAAAGGCGAACCAACTGGCAAGTTGAACATCATCACTGGGTGGCTTAACCCTGGAGATGTCATTGAAGTTAAGCGCATCTTAAAAGAGATGGACGTTCCAGGGAATATCTTACTGGATACAGAATCCTTCGATGCGCCCACCATGCCCGATAAGACAAGTTTTGCCTTTGGGAATACAACCATTGAAGAAATTGCTGATTCTGCCAATGCGTTGGGAACTATTGCCTTATGTAAATATGAAGGAGGCAGTGCAGCCGAATTCTTAGAAGAGAAGTTTAAGGTTCCTGCAATCATTGGCCCAACACCAATTGGGATCAAAAATACCGACATCTGGCTGCAAAATATCCAAAAACTGACTGGGAAAGCAATACCAGAATCTTTAGTCAGAGAACGTGGTAAAGCTATTGATGCGATCGCAGACCTCGCACACATGTTCTTCGCCAACAAGAAGGTTGCTATTTACGGAGATCCCGATTTAGTAATTGGTCTAGCAGAGTTCTGCTTAGAAGTTGAGTTAGAGCCAGTGCTGATGTTGTTGGGAGACGACAACAGAGCCTGCACCAAAGACCCCAGAATTGCCGAGTTGGAGAAGCAAGCGGCCTGTGATATCGAAGTCATCTGGAATGCAGACCTTTGGGAATTGGAGCGCCGCATCAAAGATAAATCCCTCGAAATCGACTTGATTCTAGGTCATTCAAAGGGTCGGTATATTTCTATCGATAACAAAATTCCGATGGTTCGGGTAGGCTTCCCCAGCTTTGACCGCGCAGGTCTGTGGAAATACCCCGTGATTGGCTATAAAGGAGCAGAATGGCTAGCAGATAACATTGCCAACGCCATGTTTGCAGATATGGAGAACAAGCACGAGCGCGAGTGGCTCTTAAACGTTTGGTAAGAGGGTAATATGTATGGGGGATGGCATCTATCCACAGTGGTATTTCTTTTCGTCCACCCCCAACTCTCTTGCCAAATCATTAGATGGTATTTCCATCGGAATTTTACGATACTTAGCAATCCTAGATCAATTGTAAACCAGGCAGCACCCGTTTAAAGAAGTCGGAAGTCGGAAGTCGGAAGTCGGAAGTCGGAAGTACAGTTTTGTAACGGGGATTTTACCCCGATACAAAACTTGCTTATTTATTGAATCGGGGGACTTATATCATGTCCGGTAGCATACCCATAATAAAAGAACCCCACCCCCAACCCCTAAGAGCAGGCGGGGAGGTTAGCTCAAGCGCAGCTTTGGCTCTTTGGGGTTCCGGGTATTATGCTTAATTGCCCGAACATGATATTAAACCCACGGAACTCGTTTAACTGATTAGATCAGAGGGCGGCTCAGTAGCCTGGTTTACGACTCACAAGAAACTGCTACAAAAGCTATTGAAAGATTGGAGAGCGTTCATGACTGCAAGTATAGATCAGAATGTCGTATTTTACGGAAATTTGAGCGAATTGTATCGCTTGGCAAAAGAGGGTAAGATTAAGACCAGTTTACAAGGTAGTCATACCCGCCCCTGTAAATTTTGGACTGCAACCAAGATTTTAAGTGGGATTAAAAATGCGATCGTCATTTCTCACGGGCCGAGTGGCTGTGCTTATGGAGTCAAGCGGGCATACAAGCTGACCAATAGCCGCAATAGTGGATCACCTTATGAACCCGTGGTGACTACGAACATGAGTGAGAAGGCGGTGATTTTTGGTGGAGAAAAAGAATTAAAAGGGGCGATTCGAGAAGTAGATGAAAAATATCATCCCGATGCGATCGTTGTTGCTACTAGTTGTGCGTCTGGTATTATTGGGGACTGTGTTGATGACGTAGTAAATAAAGCCCGCAGCGAAATTGATGCTGAGATCATGACGATACATTGCGAAGGATTCGCCGGGGAGTATCGCAGTGGATTTGATATCGTATTTCGGCAAATCGTAGACTTTATGGAGCCGCCAACTCCAGAAAGAAAAGCACAACTAGCCGATGCTGTCAATATTGTAGGCGCAAAGATGGGCCCTGAAAGGACAGAAGTCGAAACTGATGTTAAAGAACTGGTACGATTGATCGAAGCAATGGGGGCAAGAGTTCACAGCGTCATCGCTGGTGATTGTACGTTAGAAGAACTCAAGCAAGCACCGAGTGCGGCAGTCAACTGTACTTTATGTTTGGATCTTGGCTATACTATCGGCAAAGCCATGTCAGATAAGTTCGGTACTCCGCTAAATTCTACTATCCTTCCCTATGGAATCACCGCTACAGAAAAATGGCTCGAAGGGGCTGCAAAATATTTAGGGATGGAAGAACAAGCGGCTGCTTTGATGGAAAGGGAATATGCCGCAATCAAGACTGAATTTGAAGCAGCTAAGAGTTATATAGAAGGGAAGTTAGCGATTATCGAAGGACATGATGCTATCAAGTGCTTGTCCCTTGCTCACATGTTGGAGCGTGATTTTGGGATGCGTGTAGTAATTTATAACTTCCATCCCTGGAGTACAGAAGCAAGAGAAACCAGTGTAGACTATCTGTTGGAAACAGGATTAGACCCAGAAATCCTGATTACGAAGGGGACGCTAGCCTTTGGCAAGTACGAGTCCATGAAACAAACGGAAGATGAATTACTGGATTTTATTGGTGGTCTTGATCCAGACTCAGTAGTGTATTTTGGTTCTTCCTTGAGTTTCCCCCATATTCCTGTCGTCGATTTAAATGCTATCTTAAATCGTCCCAGATTCGGCTATCGCGGAGCCTTAAAGGTCGCAAAGTGTATTAAAACAGCACTCCAATATGGTTTTAGACCTCGCAGTTCCTTAACCAAGCAAATGGTGTTCCCTAAAAATTCCGGGTTAGCATCTGCTCAATCACTGACCGGAAAACTAGCCCAAGACCTGCCTGATTGTACCGTATATGCAGAGAAGAGACGGGGAAAATGTATGAACGAGTAATATAGCTGGGGACTGGGGACTGGGGACTGGGTTGAAAGTCTGTTTGTATATAGGTTTTATCATCAGTTAATGTCCTAACCTTCTTGTCCGTTGCTATAAATGAAATTTTGTCTAACGGAGAAAATTGTAGGTTGGGTGGAACGTTCGCGTAGCGTCCCGTAGGGAAGTGAAACCCAACATTTCCGAGAGTTTGTTGGGTTTCGTTCCTCAACCCAACTTACGTAGACTACTGCACACTAATTCGGTGGCATCTGATAGGGGCAAAGGCTTAAGCCAAAAATGTTAAGGCGGAAGCCGTTACAAGCTGCGCGAAATACGGAAACGTCAAGGCAGAAGTCGCTACAGGGAAGACAGAAGCCGTTACAGGCTGCACAAAACACGGAAACGTCAAGGCAGAAGTCGCTACAGGCTGCGCGAAACACGGAAACGTTGAGACAGAAGCCGTTACAGAGAAGACAGAAGCCGTTACAGGCTGCACAAAATACGGAAACGTCAAGGCAGAAGCCGTTACAGGGAAGACAGAAGCCGTTACAGGCTGCACAAAATACGGAAACGTCGAGTTATAAGTCGCTACAGGCTACGTGAAACGCATTTACCATAGTCAAACCTTAGAAAAACAGGAGGGAAAAATGTCTGCTGGACTAACTTTTGATAATTGTGACCATAGTAAAGACCCAATCGTTGGCTGTGCCCTTGAAGGTATTGCAACTACGGTTGCTGGCATTAAAGATGTCAGTATTGTGATTCAGTCTCCACAGGGTTGCGCCTCCACTGTCGCAGCTGGGTATGATGCTCATGAGGTTGATTTCACCAAGCGGAAAGTAGGTTGTACTCGTCTTTTTGAGTCAGACATTGTGATGGGAGCGTCTGAGAAACTCAAAGGGATGATCAAAGAGGCGGATAAATCTTTTGATGCTAAGATCATGTTTGTCGTTGGTACCTGCGCGGCAGACATTATTGGTGAAGATATTGCGGGATTGTGCCATCAGCTTCAACCAGATGTCAAAGCTAAACTTGTTCCTTTACTTGCAGGTGGGTTTCGGGGCAATGCTTATGATGGCTTGGATATGGGTTTGGAGGCTTTACTTCCTTTTATAAAAAGAAGGGAGACCAAAAGGAGGGGCAGAAAGCCAAGGATTGTAAATATCATTGCACCACAGGCAAATCTGAATCCTACTTGGTGGGCTGATTTAGAATGGGTAAAGCAGAAGTTAAAATCTTTAAGGATTAAAGTACAGACCGTCTTCTCTCATAATACCTCCTTTGAAGAACTAGAGCAAGCTGGTCAGGCAACCGCTAATATTATTCTTAGTCATGATGTTGGGTATAAGTTTGCTCGGAAAATGCAACAGACTCATGATATCCCTTTGATTCTTGATGATATACCTTTACCAGTAGGTGTAAACAACACTACCCGGTGGTTGAAGGCATTGGCGGCACATTTTAAGATAGAAGAAAAAGTGGAGCCAATCATCAAACAAGGCGAAGAAATGGTTGTAGATACACTTCGCAAACGAGCATTGATGATTATTCCCCGATATCGTAACTGTAGAATTGCCGTATCTGCGGATGGGACGCTTGGCATTGGACTGGTCAGAATGCTCTTTGAAGAATTGGAGATGATTCCAGAAGTCTTATTATTTCGCTCGGCGATGCCTGATTCTCGTTTAATTCTGGAGCGAGAATTAGATAGTCTTGGCCTTGCTCCTCGCGTAGCATTTTTAGCAGATGGCTATCAGATTAAACAGACCTTAGAGGAGTTTGATGTTGATGCGGTGATTGGCTCGGCATGGGAAAAATACATGGCAGAGGAATTGGGAATCAAAATTGCTTTTGATGTATTTAGCCCCACTAACAGAGAAACCTATGTTGACAAGCCATATTTTGGCTATGAAGGCATGATCAATATGATGGAGGTAATTGCTAACGATTGGGATAGAGCTTTTCGTTCCAAAGAGATTAATTGGACATAGAAAAGTATTGTGTCAAGAATGTTTTGATATTCTGATGCGGAGTTATTGAGAAGTATTGTGCTACACGTCTGGAGCAACGGCAGTCGCTACACCGGGGAGTAACTGCCGTTAGCAAAGCGGTAGCGATAACGAGTCCTCTCCTAAAGGGAGACGCCTGCTGTAGCCCGTAACCCTCCCTATGGGGAAGCAAGCTACGCGTAGTGTCTCCTTTAGGAGAAGGGCTGTAGGGCGAACAAGCGTCCGTAAAAGCTTCACCCATAAATAAGAATCTTCTCTCAAAGGGAGAGGCTAATGCCAAGGGGAGCTAGTTCGTTGCCCCAGTCATATCATGTCCGCATAATTAGTTATGCTAACCACGTTTTGATTGATACTTCTCATCAGAAGTTTCGCGATCTGTATCTAGACACTCTTAAAAGTCTTGTGAACCCTAAGAGGGTGTTTATAAAATAATTCTTAAGTGGTTGAGCGACTATGATTACGGGCTAATCGAGGTAACATTAGATGCGTCATAGCGGCGTATATCATTGTTTCACTTGTTTGGAGATGATATTCGTAGTCTTTACTGAGACGACGATAGCGACCTAATCATGCAAGTGTACGTTCCACAACCCAACGTCGAGGCAATACTTTAAAGCCTGAAGTATCATCAGAGCGTTTAACAATCAAGGGTTGCACAGCCAAAAAAATACCTGACCCAATCAACTAGTTTTCCAGCATATCCGGCATCTGCCCAAATTAAATGCAGCTTGGGGAATGAGTATTGAATTTTATCTAGTACCAGTTTTGCTACTTCTGCTATGAACTGTTCTAAGTATGAAGGTTTTTGGATATAAGTTTGAAATCCAGACGCAAGAGCCTTTTTATCTACCTTATCTTCAGAACTACCAGTAAAGGCGATCGCTGGAATCTCTCTTGTTAGTGGAGGTGTAAGTGAACGGACTTTCTGTATTAGCAAATATCCGTTCTCAAATGGCATGGCAATGTCGATAATTAAAAGATATACCGTGAATTGTTTAATAATCTCAAATGCTGCGAAAGCATTAGATGCCGTCATCACCTGGATTCCATAACTTTCAAAAATATAGGTAATTAAAAAAAGGATATCTGTGCTATCGTCCACTACAAGAATCGTCAATCCTTGAAAAATATCTAAGTCTCTTCTATCTTTTTCTGAACGCGTGTCCTCAAAATTGTCTGGCACGATATAATTCCCTCCCTACTTACCTAATCAATTACAGAGGAAGTCATACAAGTGACTAGTTGTAAACAAGCTGCCTAGCAGGCACTATATCAAAAAATTTTCCCCTTATGCAAGCAAATTTGCCATAGGTATGATATTCTTGCTATGTGCTGAGTGCCCTGCTGTAGCAGCCTTTTATCTTTTTTTAGTCTTTTAACATTGCAGAAAAACTGGAAAAGTCGGACTCCGCCAATTCCTTATTACTCATGAACGCAACCACTACCAATCCACAAAGCTACTATACTCGTATCCTGAGCCTAGCTATAGCAGTTTTATTACTGTTACTGGGCATATTTGCCAGTATTGCCTACGGTGCTGCTGATATTTCTACCTCCCAAATACTTACCGCCTTTACCAACTTTGATGACTCCACCGAACACATAATTATCCGCTCGATGCGCCTACCGCGCACACTGATTGCAAGTATAGTCGGTGCTAGTTTGGCTATAGCCGGGGCGTTAATGCAAGGACTGACTCAAAATCCCTTAGCTGCGCCTGGTATCTTGGGGATCAATGCAGGTGCAGCCTTAGCAGTGGTAGTAATGGTCTTTGGCTTGGGTACATCAACACCAGCCCTGATTACCCTTGTAGCATTTCTAGGAGCATTGTTAGCAGCGATCGCAATTTATTCTCTCGGTTCACTAGGACAAGGGGGCGCAACGCCATTGAACTTGACTATTGCTGGTGCAGTTCTAACTGCCTTGCTATCTTCAATTACCACAGGTGTACTGATTTTGAGTGAGCGAACTCTTGAAGAAGTTCGCTTCTGGCTAGCAGGTTCTCTAGCAGGACTAAACTTCAACCTATTTTTGACTGTGTTGCCTTGGATGATAGTGGGGTTATTAACAGCTTTTGCCTTGAGTAGACAGATCAATGTCCTCAGCTTAGGAGAGTCAGTAGCCACAGGCTTAGGTCAGCAAACAGGTTGGATCAAGTTGGCAACAGCATCGAGTGTTGTCATATTAGCGGGGAGTGCTGTAGCATTAGCAGGGCCTATTGGCTTTGTAGGTCTGGTAGTTCCCCATCTAGCGCGGGGAGTGATGGGTGTTGATTATCGTTGGGTATTGCCTTGTACGGCTGTGTTTGGTGCAGATTTACTAGTATGGGCAGATTTAGCAGCCCGTTGGTTAATTAGACCCCAAGAATTGCCTGTTGGCGTGATGACAGCAATGTTAGGAGCGCCCTTTTTGTTGTATCTAGTGCATTGGCGGGTGAAGAGAGGATGATAACAATTCAAAATTTAATACTCGGCAACCAGTCTGTAACTAGAGTATTGTTGGTAGTGCTATTAATAACCCTCGCTGTTTTGGGGATGAGTCTCAGTTTGGGAGATTATCCTGTCCCGCCAGTAGACATAGTAAAAGCTGTTCTGAGTTTACCTACACTTGACCCAGAATCTCCCTTTGTTGTTGTTACTTTGCGTTTACCGAGAGTATTAATCTCGTGGTTGGTAGGAGTAGGCTTGGCAGTTGCTGGTGCAATTTTACAAGGATTGACACGTAATCCTTTAGCTGATCCTGGCATCGTTGGGGTAAATGCAGGTGCAGCCTTTGCAGCGGTGACTTTGATTGTATTATTCCCGACTGTACCTACTATGTATTTGCCCCTGGCGGCCTTTGGTGGTGCTTTTGTCGTGGCCTATCTAATCTACTTGCTAGCTGGGACGGGAGAAAGATCACCTCTGCGCTTAGTGTTGGTGGGAGTAGCGCTCGCGGCAATTATGGGAGCTTTCACTACCTTGATGTTGACTTTCGGTAAAATCAACGACGTCAGTAGAGCGCTGGTGTGGCTGGCGGGTAGTATTGCTGGTAAAAGTTGGGAGCAAGTCTGGCAACTGCTACCTTGGATAGTTGTCTTCGTTCCTTTAGCTTTACTGCTCGCGCGGGAACTTGATACTTTGCAACTGGGTGACTTGGTAGCTAAAGGACTCGGTAGCCGAGTCACATGGCAAAGGAGCAAATTATTGTTAGTGAGTGTGGCGCTGGCTGGAGCAAGTGTGGCGATCGCAGGTACAATTGGCTTTGTTGGATTAATGGCTCCTCATTTAGCACGCTCCCTTGTCGGCTCAATACATAAAAATTTACTGCCAGTGACTGCCTTAATCGGGGGATTATTGGTAGCATCAGCAGATTTTTTGAGTAGGACAATGTTTACTCCGACAGAATTACCCTGTGGTTTACTCACTGCTGCTTTGGGAGCGCCTTATTTTATCTATTTACTATACCAAAGGCGGCGACTATGAGTAGGCTAAAAATAAATTAGGTGTTGCTAATCTTTCATGTGGAAAACTATTCTTCAATTATTATTTTTAAGGTCTGGGAATAAGATTATTAAAGAGTATTTTTCTTGTTAAATACTCTTGGATAATTAATTGCAAATAGCAAATTAATTCGCTATTTATGCACTTTGTTATTGTTTTGATATTAAGTAATTAAACACATCATCTAGTCCTGGATTTACTTATCATATTATTAAGCCTACAAATCGTAGCGATCGCTATTTTTTTTCTCAACTATTTTGGTAACAATTGGAGAGTACTCTAAAAAATAATCTTGAATACCAATAATGAGTGTTTTCTTCTCAGATGAGGCGATCGCTAGGTTAATTCAGGAAGATGTTCCCTACCTAGATTTGACAACCTACGGACTTGGCATTGGCAAGCAACCCGGTGAAATCGAGTTTTCTACCCGTCAACGGAAGTAGAGCGGGCCTTTTACGAGTTGTGATGCGTAAAGCCCCCGTCATTTATGCGGGGGATATAAGCGGATGGCTGAAATTTATTCAGCTAATCCCAGTCTGATATCTAAGTTATTCTGTAAGGCAGAAGATAGTATCCCACTAAATGAGGATAATCCAACAATCTGATATTTGTTACCATTATTAAGTAAATTATCTTCTAACTAAGGAGTATCAAAATATGGAAGTTAGCGCTCGTAATTCCTTAAAAGGAACTATTAAGAAAATTCACCCAGGAGCAGTCAACTCTGAGGTCATATTAGAAATTGTGGCTGGGGTGGAAATAACTGCAATTATTACCAAGGAGTCGGTAGAGCATCTCCAACTTCAAGAGGGAAAACAAGCGATCGCTGTGATTAAAGCGTCGGATGTCATAATTGCTACAGAATAGCCCAAAATAAGTAAATAGGTTGTGGCGATCGCTCTATAAGCGGATCGCTACGATTATCCTCCAGACAGTTAAACTTTTTAGTTCTTTGAATTTATCTACAGGAATTCCAGAAGATAACTTCATCAACTTTGGACATGACCATGATTATAAATTTGGTTCTAAAATGATGTCTAGTCTACCAACTAATGCTGTTGGGGTGATGGATAGAGGCTTCGCGGGATTAAAGTTTATCCAAGAATTGGTACAAGAAAACAAATACTTTGTTTTGCGGATTAAAAACAATTGGAAACTAGAATTTGACGATGTGACTGGATTAATCAAAGTTGGTGCATCTGATGATGCTCAAGCTTATAGAGTGATTAATTTTTGTGATTTATAAACAAAAACTGAGTTTCGCTTAGTAACTAATTTACCTTCATCGGGAGATGCAGCCGTTAGTGATGATGAAATTAGGCATATTTATCGATTACGTTGGGGAGTTGAACTCTTGTGGAAGTTTTTAAAGATGCACTTGAAACTTGACAAATTAATTACCAAAAACGTCAATGGTATCACCATACAAATTTACGTTAGTTTGATAGCTTATCTGATTTTACAGCTTTTATCTATTCCCACACAATGGGGACATACACTATTAGATAAATTCCGCTATCTTCAATCTTGTATGTG
>NZ_JABXKM010000054.1 GCF_017115025.1 Nostoc sp. NOS(2021)
ATTACTTTACTCATAGATTATACTGTTTGTCCTAACCACCTTGGCGATTGCTATACCTTGAGAAAAAATATTAACAAAAAAGTGACTCTAATATCTAGAGTCACCTACAAATAAGCTGATAATTTAGATGTGTGAAAGTTTACTTCTTGGCTTCAGCAATTGGTACCCATTCAGTGTGGAAGGTTCCGGGCTTATCAAGACGCAGGTAAGTATGTGCGCCAAAGTAGTCGCGTTGTGCTTGAGTTAGATTTTGAGGCAAGCGATCGCGGCGATAGCTGTCAAAATAATCCAAGGATGCGCTAAATGCGGGTACTGGAATTCCCAGTGTTGCAGCTGTTGCTATCACTTCCCGCCAAGCTGTTTGTCTGTCGAGAATTGTCTGCTTAAATTCAGGAGCTAATAACAGGTTAGGCAAAGCTGGATTTTCGCTAAAAGCCTTCTTAATCTTATTCAAAAAGCGAGCGCGAATAATACAGCCACCTTTCCAAATCCGCGCCATTTCGCCCAGATTCAAATTCCAGTTATATGTCTTGGAAGCTGTAGATAGCAGCGCCATCCCTTGAGAGTAAGAACAGATTTTTGAGCAATAGAGGGCATCGCGTACTTTGTTGATAAAGTCCTTGGTTTGCCCGTCATACTTGCCAGTGGGGCCTGTGAGGACTTTCGATGCTGCTACCCGCTCCTCTTTAATCGAAGATATAATCCGGGCATTAACTGCTGCTGTAATTGTGGGAATAGCGACTCCCAATTCCAATGCAGTTTGCACAGTCCAGCGTCCAGTTCCCTTTTGACCTGCTGCGTCAACAATCAAATCCACCAAGGGTAGATTTGTTTCTGGGTCAATATATGGGAAGATATTCTTCGTAATCTCAATCAAAAATGAATCGAGTTCATCGGTGGTGTTCCATTCAGCAAACACATCGTGTAGCTGATTATGGTCTAATCCAGCGACATTTCTCAGCAAATCGTAGGCTTCAGCAATTAGCTGCATATCGCCGTACTCAATGCCGTTGTGTACCATTTTGACATAGTGACCAGAACCACCAGGGCCAATGTAGGTTACACAAGGGCCATCATCGACTTGGGCAGCAATTTTGTTGAAAATTGGTGATAGAAACTCGTAAGAGCTTGTTGTACCTCCAGGCATCAGAGATGGGCCATTCAGCGCCCCTTCTTCACCGCCACTGACACCCATACCAAGATACCGAAGCCCAGCGGGTTCTAATTCCTGAGTGCGTCGTTCCGTATCTTCAAACCAAGAGTTGCCACCGTCGATAATGATATCGCCTTCCTCTAGCAAGGGTTTGAGTTGAGCAATCACCGCATCAACTGGCTTCCCAGCTTGTACCATTACTAGGATTTTGCGGGGACGTTCCAATAAGGCAACGAATTCTTCCAACGTAAAGGCGGCTTTGACGTTCCGTCCTGTAGCACGCTGCGCCATAAACGCATCCGTTTTTTCTCGGGAGCGGTTGTAAACTGCAATTGGGAAGCCATTGCGCTCCACGTTGAGAGCGATGTTCTCACCCATAACGGCTAATCCAATCACACCAAAGCTTTGTAGTGTCATAAAAAATTTCTGGCTAACTCTTGCAGATCCTTTTACCTATAAGGGTAGTCCGAGATTTTCGCCGAACTCCTAAAGAAGACCTTAAGAGTTGATATAAATGACAAAAATCCACAACTAACACGGATAATTAATTTTAAATTGTATCTAAATCAACAATTGACTTGCAAAATTTGCAAAATTGAAATAATTAAAGGATGCAGTAAGGAGTAACCAAATAATGCTGGCATATGTCCTAGCTTTGGTGGTCGGTGTTGGTAGTTTAGCCATTTATATAGCAGCTTTCTTTTTCCCAGAAATCCACCGCAAGAATGATTTTATCTGGAGTGGTGTAGGGCTGTTCTATGCTTTAGTCTTATGGGTGTTTGCACCACGCATTTCTGGGGGGTTGTTGCTCGGTCATGTAGCTAGTGTGGCTCTTTTGGTCTGGTTTGGCTGGCAAACTCTATCATTACGTCGGCAACTGACCCCGCAGGCACAACAAACCCAAATACCCAGTCCTGAGACGGTGAAAACTGGCATTCAGGAACAGGTGAATAAGTTGTCCCTTCAGGAACGGCTGGGCCAGTTGCAAAAAGGTCTTGGTAGCACCTTCGGTGGCGTAAAAGACAAGGTGCAACAGAGTGTGAGTAAAAAGTCACCCACAACCCCCAAACCTGAAGACATTATCTCTGTTCTGACTGAGCAACCTGCTGTTGAGATTATCGACAAAACTATTGTCATACCAGAAAAACCAGCTTCGGAGACAGTTACTACTGACACCAAAGCAAAAATTGAGACTGTACCGGAAGCGATTCCACCACATCCCCCATCTCCTGAATTGGTGGAAGCAGCGCAAGCAGATGCTGACATTGAGGACAAGCAACCGATTCCGGTAGAAGAAATTGCTCCAGATGCGGTACTTGCACCCCCAGCAGAAACGCCATCGGAAGTAATACCGCCTAATCAAGCTAGTTGAATTCTGTGAAACCCAATGTTAACCTAATTATGATGTTGGGTTTCACTTAATTTGTTTTAATGTTCTGCCACAAATCTGCTGCAACAAACCTAGATAAATGACCAACATTAGTTGTTGCGATCGCAACATCTGCAACATTAAGAGTTATAGCCTGGGCTACTAAAATTATGTCACCGTCAATTGTCTTGTCACCAGCAGTTGGTTGTCCTTGTTGACGAGCTTGTGCCCAGAATAATGCAGCTTGACGCATTGCAGCTGTTGTGATGGGTAGATATTCTAGAAGTTGACTTAATTCATCTAAGCGAGCAATACCTTTAACTTTGTTTGCTCGTAATAATTCTCGCCGCACTTCATAATCAGCGATTTCAGGAATTATAACTCGACTGCCAGAGGAAACAAGTAGTTGCAACCATTGGGTGCAAGCAAAGCTTTCAGGAGACAACTTTGGATTTGTGACTAAACCTAGTGGCCCTGCATCTAACAGAATAACCTGACTCACCAAGTTATACCTTTTAACTCAACAGGGAATAATTTACGATCAGATAAACGATCCTCATCTAAGGCATGAATTAAGTACTCTCCTGTTTCTTGCTGCTCATCAGCGTCACCTTCATCAATCCAAGACTGAAGCGTATTGACTAACTTAGACTGTTTATCTTTTGGCAGAATATATTCTTGCAAAATCTGCAAAGTATATGTTTCAACAGAAAGCCCTTGCTGTTTAGCTTGTTGTGCAAGATACTGTTCTAATTCTGGTGGCAAGTTAAGGGTTAAGGTCATAAGCATTTTTTGAGTGACACTATACATTTTACCCTTGACAATGCATCCATAAAACTGCAATTTCGTAGAGTGGGTTAGCGACAACTTAAAATACAATTAATGACGGTACGTTACGGTGCAAATTTTGGTAAATCTGCTAACACTATGTTACCTTGTACGCCTAACGCATACTACAAATTGAATATTTTTTTAATTGCAGGTTCCTCACTCGTAAATGTAAGCTGCTCATTTAACCTTGCAGCAATGCCTGAAATCTTGCATCATGCAGAATACTATCAAAATCAGGGTTAAGTTTTGCTTCCCTACGACATCGACGAGGATTGAGATTAATTGCTTGTTGTAGGTTTTCAATGGCTAAATCAACATCATTTTGTAAGGCGAAATAGGAAGCTTTGCTGTAATAACCACTCTCATCATTAGCTTGTAGTTCTAAAGCTTTCTCGCAACTAGCCAGGGAATCTTGGTAACGCCCTGCACGAGCCAGGACAATGCCCAGGTTAGCCCACAAAAGCGGATATTCTGGTTGAATTTTCAGAGCTTCATTGAGGTTAGCCAACGCTTCATCATAACACCCCAAGAAGCTCAAGCTCAAACCCTTGTTGCTCAAAATCTCAGGAACATCGGGTTTAATCTTTAAGACCTGATCACACATAGTAATTACCTCTTTATAAGAATGTAAGAACATCAGTGTTACAGTTATGTTTGTCGATATATTAAGGTCATCATCTTTAATTGCTAAAGCTTTATAGAAACTAGCAAGTGCTTTTTGATAATGCTCTAATTCTGCCAGTACTGAGCCTCGGTTGTTCCAAGCCTCGCCATAGTCATCTTTAATTTGCAAGGCTTTATCGTAGCTATTGAGCGCCTCTTCATAACGACCTAATTTTCCCAATACATTGCCCTGGCAAAAATAAATTATGGGATTATCATCTTGAATTATTAAGGCTTTGTTATAACTCACGAGCGCTTCTTCATAACGATCTAGATTATCCTGCTGATCACCTAAATTTAAAAATAGACTACTGCTGAATTCAGAATAACTATCAATTGCAATTTTTTCAGCCTGCTCTGCTGCCCTCTGTAGCAAATCAACTTGCTGATTTGGTTGACTACGTAGAGATTTGTACAACAGCCCGGCATGTTTACCCAGTCCATCTTCCAAAAAGTCAACTTGACTAAAACAAGGTCGTAATCCTGCCTCTATTTCTTCTTTAGAGGGGCCAATCAGATTCTCGTAGTTAATTTTATATTTAGCTGGATTTTCTGCTAACATCATCCAACTAAAGAAAAAGCCCAACTTTATGCTTTTCAGAAACTTATTAGTTGAATCGGGCAAAAGGCGATAATTCTCTACTGCTGCTTCTGCGACAACTGCGGCGAAAGGAATCATTACTACTTCAAGTTGTTTAAGATAGCGAGAAGCAAAGAAATGGGAAAGAAATTGACGCTGACCCTCATCTCTTCTCGCAAAGAGAGCATGATAGAGAAATTCAGCAGTGTATTGACGCCAATCATAGTTATCGTATTTATCTGGATCAGGGCTATCTGGAGCAACTTCTTGGTTAGCTTGTTGCTCAAAATATGTGGCTAGCAGTTCATGGGTTTCACGAAATCGCGTTCTGTCCTCATTACAAAATGACAACCGAAAAATATTACGAGCTACATCATCCAGCCGATAGTGACCTTGAACAAACTCAACAAAATCGCACTTTGTTAGCCAATAAAAACAGTCGATAGTTACATGAATACCAGTTTCAAAGTCTATTCCTTGCTTTTGCATCAAGTACTGAATCAACGACCGATCAAACCAACGACAACAAGCGGCTAATTGTACTATCTGTTTTTGATTTGCATTTAGTCCTTGCAGTAGCAGATCAGTAATTGCTTGGTTGCCACGGGAAAAGTCGTCAATATCTCTACCTGCTTCCTTCTCTCGTCTAATCCAGTTGAGATGGTAGGGTAAGCCTTGAGTAGCTTTATATATTTTCTGAATATCTCCAGATTTAGTAAAGCCAATATGCTGAAGATATTCCTTAGTTTGTTCTTTGTTGAATTCATCTAGCCGTTGTTCATAGATCAAATCCCGATCCTGTTGCAACTTCCGCCAACTTTCTTTTTCTAGTAAAGAACGTCGTCCTGCCACCAAAATACGTACACTATAAGACTTAAGAGGCGTATCTTCTAACAAATACTGCCAGAGCCAAGTGTCAATATCTGACGGTGCCTTTTCATAGGTATCTAAAACCAGTACAATCGAGCGCTTGTGTCTTTGAGTTTTCTGGATCAACCCTTGAGCAAATGCATGAGTCAACTTGGGTATTGGTTCCAGCATCAACTCTTGAAGCTCTTTGTCGTTCTTCGTTGCTGGATGCTGTTGCAGCAGTTCTTGTATACGCTCTTTCGTGGGTTTGAGTGCCTGTGATGCATCTGATAGCATTCCCCCAGCTTTAACCGTAGCATCCAAACCTAAACTCAATGCTGTTCCGTGATCTCCGAAGTAGCCTGCACCTGTGGCTAGCAGTGTGGCTGTTCCTAGTTCAAACCAATCTTTAACCGTATTTTGTTGCTGTGTATCAACTGATTTACCTTGTACAGGTTCAGTTTTCAGCTTGTAAACAGTTTCCTGATACTGCTCATAAAGTGATGTAAAAGGGTCGGGTTTAGGTAATAAATCCCTTCGCCAGAGTCCGGTAGGTTTTGGTAATAGCTCATAAAGCTTTTCCATTAGCTTCAGTGGCGTTTCAATACCTGGTGTCAGCCCAAAGGAAACCTCTGCAAAGTCAGCTTGCAATTCGTGTGTCTGTTTTACTTGTTTGAGGACGGTAGTTTTACCAACTCCTCCAAACCCATAAACCTGAGACAGTAGTGGGTTAGACTCTGGAAATTCCAGTGCTTTGGCAAATTTAGCTAGAAAGTCATGAGCCTGTTTGCGAGAAATGTAGTAAGGTATTGGAGTTGTCATCTGGCAATGAAAATACTTGGTCAGATGTATAGATTTTAGCGACTCCTACTTTAATTCAACATCTCAAATAGCTTATTTCAAGGGATTTTCTAAAAATTAGATTGAACCATTGTAATTTTTAATGCTAAATCTGAGCCTTTCAGGATAACAGGCGAGCGCACTACCATCAGACATAACTACTTCACAGCTTGGTTAAGTTGTACCATGAACAGCGATCGCTTCAATATCGAATTTGGACTGCAAAACGGTACAACCTACAATTCATATCTAATTCGGGGCGAACAGACAGTTTTGATTGATACTTCTCACCAGAAGTTGGCGCTCCAATTTCTGGAAGGGTTCGTATGCGATCGTTTTTCTAAGCGGGTTGGGAAATCCGGCTTCTCTATCAAAACCGGGTTTTTAAGTAATTTTTAATTTATTTCTGGACAGTACAACAGGGCAATAAAGGCTTATTTACAACTTCTTTAATGTCTACTGAATTCAATAAATCTTCCTAATATTTCTGAACTTCGGGATCATTAGGACGCTGGCGGCGTAAACATGTGTGCTATTTTGTGGCAAGGCTGAGGTAGCCTTCTGACTTTTGTCCAATAAGATTGCCGACTTTTTTAAGAAGTCGGCAATCTGAGCCTTTGGATTTTCACTAGTCTAAACTTGATAGACTATTGACTTTTACCTGTTCCCTAATGAGGTACAGCTAATTTTGCATCGGCTACCTGCTGGGTATTATCAGCAACAATTTTGCGGAAGAAATCACCTTCAATAGTCTCCTGTTCTGCTAGCAAATCTACTAAACGCTCCAAAACTATGCGGTTTTCTTGCAATAGTTCTTTTGCCTTGATGTAAGAACTATTGACAATTTCGCGTACTTGTGCATCAATTTTGGCGGCAATTTGCTCAGAATAGTCTGATTTATTCATCCAGTCGCGTCCCAAAAATACCTCTGCACTCTGATTTTCTAAGGACAATGGGCCTAATTCTGACATGCCGAACCGTGTCACCATCTGCCGTGCCATCCCTGTTACGTGTTGCAAGTCATTGCCTGCACCTGTGGTCACTTCTGGTTTACCAAAAACGATTTCTTCGGCGGCGCGACCACCCAAAGTTGCAGTAATCCGGGCTTTGAGTTGGGAACGGGAAATTAACCCCTGTTCTTCGTTGGGAGTAAACCAAGTTAATCCTAGCGCTTGTCCCCGTGGGATGAGTGTAACTTTCTGCACAGGGTCATGCTCTTTGAGCAATGTGCCCACTAAAGCATGTCCAACTTCATGATAGGCAATCAAGCGCTTGCTCTTGCTGTCTACTAAGGCGGTACCTTCCATACCTGCAACAACTCGATCTATAGCAGCATCAACTTCTAAAATGGTGACAGCTTCTTTGCGCCTCCTAGCGGTGAGAATGGCGGCTTCGTTGAGTAAGTTGGCTAAGTCTGCGCCAGTAAAACCAGGAGTGCGGCGAGCGATCGCTTCTAATGATACGCTAGGATCAATTTTTTTATTCCGGGCGTGGACTTGCAAAATTTCCAGTCGCCCTTTGAGATCCGGTGGATCGACCATCACTTGTCTGTCAAAGCGTCCCGGTCTGAGTAGCGCTGCATCTAAGACATCTGGGCGGTTAGTGGCAGCAATAATAATGATGCCTGTGTTACCTTCAAAACCATCCATTTCGGTGAGCAGTTGGTTGAGGGTTTGTTCGCGCTCGTCGTTACCGCCACCGATACCAGCGCCCCGTTGTCTACCTACTGCGTCAATTTCATCGATAAATATTAGGCAAGGAGCATTATCTTTAGCTTTTTTGAAGAGATCGCGCACACGAGATGCACCGACACCAACGAACATTTCCACGAATTCTGAACCGGAAATACTGAAGAATGGTACACCTGCTTCACCTGCGATCGCTTTTGCTAGTAAAGTTTTACCAGTACCAGGGGGGCCAATTAACAGCACTCCTTTGGGAATACGTGCGCCTACAGCCGTAAATCTTTCAGGCTGTTTGAGGAAAGTAACAACTTCTTCGAGTTCTTCTTTAGCTTCTTCAACCCCAGCAACATCTTCAAATTTCACTCCCGTTTTTGCCTCCATTTGGAAGCGAGCTCTGGATTTGCCGAAATTCATCGCTTGGCTAGAAGCATTAGTAGAGCGCCGGAGGAACAATAGCATTAAAGCCAGCAGGGGCAAAATCCACATGAGATTGATCAACAGCCCAACAGCAGCTCGACTGTTAGCAGAGGAAACTTCGCCAAAATCAACATTCTTATCTTTGAGTATGTTAATCAACTCTGTGTTTTGTGCCAGAAGTCTCACCTGTTGCGGTGGTGTATCATCCTTTTGCCCCTTGAGATAAACCTTTGCTAGCTGTTCGGTTTCGTCAAGCTCTACTTTTTGGACTTCTCCCGCTTTTGCTTTCTTGAGCAAGTCGCCATAATTTAGAGGGGTATTCTCTGCTTTTTGTGCCAAGACAGGAGTACTCCCGAAAATTCCTGGCAACATAATCAAACTAGCTGCGATTGCACCAACCCAAGCAACGCGCTTTGACGACTGCCTATTTATCAATGCTTTTTTTCCCAAATTTGTCATAATAACTACCCTTTGTCTGCTGGCACAAGTTGAGCTATGGTTTTATGCCTATTCTTCTAGCAAAAATTGTCATAACTGGAAATTACACTTTTCTTATCTAGTCTAACTTCCACACAAAACCATTCCCAAGTTTCTTTCGGCTATTGCATGAAGTTGAGCAACCTAGATCATGATTCTGGCTCCTAACTCCTTTTTGAAAAAATTTTCCGGGAGATTTTAATTTGACACATTCCGACACAAATCGCTAAAATAAGCATAGTCATAACGATTCCGCTTTTTAAATAAATCTGGTGATAGTAGCTAGTTAATAGTTTGTGGGTTAATTATGGTGAGAATTGTTGGCATTGGTGGTAGTTTAAGGCCCAACTCCTATACCCAGCTTGCTTTACAAGTAGCAGTGCAAAGGGTTGAAGCTGTGGGTGCAGAGGTAGAAATTCTCGATTTACGGCAGTTGCAGCTACCGTTTTGCACTGGCGCAAAGGAGTATCCAGAGTATCCAGATGTTCAGCGGTTGCAAGATACAGTCAGCCGCGCCGATGGGTTAATTTTAGCGACACCTGAGTATCATGGCAGCCTTAGTGGTGTGCTGAAAAATGCCTTAGATTTGATGAGCTTTGAGCAACTGTCTGATAAAGTGACAGGACTAATCAGCGTCTTGGGTGGTCAGTCTAATAGTAATGCTTTAAATGACCTACGGCTAATTGTCCGATGGGTACATGGTTGGGTGATTCCCGAACAAATTGCGATCGGACAAGCTTGGGGTGCTTTCAGTCCTGAAGGCAAGCTAGTAGATGAGAAACTCTCTCAAAGATTTGATCAATTTGCTCAGAGTTTGGTTGATAATACTCGCAAGCTGCGGGGCGTAAATTAGTTATAGGGTGGGCAAAACTTTGCCTACCCTATTCAACTAAACTTAGGGATTTCCAACAAATAAACTATCCAATCTTGTGGGGCGGGCATCTTGCCCGCCTTTGCTTACGGGCGGGTGAGACACCCACCCCACAAGAAATTATTGGATGTTTTTTTGTCTCGTTCCCAGTCTCCGACTGGGAATGCATTCCGAGAGGGCTGCCGCCTCAAGACTTGCGGCAGAGCCGCAATGAGATACATTTCCAGCCTCTGGCTGGAAACGAGATTTTAAAAGGGTTTTGGCTTAACTTGATACCAATGGTGAGACACCCACCCCACAAGAAATTATTGAATGTTTTTTGATTTGTCAGTCCCTTAATGGTGGTGATGGTGGTGATGGTGATCACCTGCTAGTTGAGGATTAACTGCCAAAGTTTGGTCTGACAACAGCTGTGCAATATAAGCATCAGCCCATTGCGCCGCCATCGCCAAAAATTCTGGGTGGTCGTTGACGCAAGCCATTTGCACGTAGTTCGTACCAGGATGCTGTTTTTCTAAAGTATGGATGATATGGTGTACATCCAATAAAGTTTCGTGGTTTTCTGTAGCAAAGCCAATTGGCATAAATATCACGACTTTCGCACCCAATTGAATCAGGTTATTTGCCGCTTGCTCTGCATTTGGCTGTGTCCAATCAATTAAAGGTGTATCGTGATTGAGCCAACCCACTGAGATTAAGGGATAACGATTAATCAACTTATCCCGAACCAAATCATACATCGCTTCACTTTCGGCAATCCCAGAAGTAAATCCTTTGGCTTTATGGGGACAGCCGTGATTCATTAACACAATGCCGGTTTGAGAAGGTAGATAAGCTGCTGCTAACTCAGCAATTTTCTCCTCAACTAGATGAGCCATTAAATCGATGTAGGCTGGTTCGTTGAAGAATGAAGGAATGTAGCGCTGTCCTTTAATCCAGTGTTCTTCACCATCAGTCAACTCAACGAGAGCGTTGTTAACTTGCTCGATCGCAATACCACTAGTAAAGATAGAATCAACAACCAGCAGTGGGTAAATTAGCAGCTTATCGAAGCCTTGGTTTTTGATTTCTGCCAGGACTTGATTAGGTAGGAAAGGGGCGCAGAAGTTGAAAGCCTTGAAAACTTGAACATTATCACCCCATTTTTCTTGTAAATGCTTCTCAATACCAGCACGTTGCTGTTCAAAGATGGCATTGTGTGGGGAGATAAAATCGTGGTGTGTATGTCCCCACTCATGGCGGTCAAATAGCGCCAAAAGTTTTGCCAGGGGCGGATAAATCCAGGTTGGTACTGGAGCAAATTTTGCTGTCAGTAGATTTAAAGCCTGTTCGTTATAGTTGGCGAAATCTTCGTAGCTTTCGACTTCGCCGTAGCCCATGAGCAGTACGGCTACACGGTCTTTACCTGATAATTGCTCGTGAGTATGTTGTACTTTTTCCGGCGTGGCAACCACAATGAGTTCCTCAATATAACCAAAGTGCAGAAAGATATGAAGTTAGGGAATAGTTGAACATCCCCCCTACTAGTAACATATTATCCCATCCAGGGGGATAGGATAGGTGCAAAAATGAAAAGAATACATCAAAAGACATACAAAACTTACGTGGGGCATTGGGTATGCAAAATTGAGCCAATGCGCCATCTGCTATGTTGCAGGAATAGCGAAAGCGGTTAAGATGCCGAAAAGCTGCGTTATAGCGGTTCTCGGCCCTTGTGAGGTACAAGAACCCCACCCCCCAACCCCCTCC
>NZ_JABXKM010000244.1 GCF_017115025.1 Nostoc sp. NOS(2021)
CCCCAATGCGCGACTATAAAAGAAATGCGCTAAACTCGAACTAGGCGAATCATCACTGGTTCGTCACAAGACTTCTTGGAAGATATACCTATCGCAGGAAGTGGGTCAGTGCCCACTTTTTTTATTGAATTCTCTCATGGCTCATCCTTTAGTTCCACAAATTATTGATTTGGCGACACCAGTGGCAGAAGAATTGGGATTGGAAGTGGTTGGTGTGGTTTTTCACACTAACCAAAGTCCACCAGTGTTGCGGGTAGATATTCGCAATCCTCAGCAAGACACCGGGTTGAATGATTGTGAGAGGATGAGCCGTGCTTTAGAAGCCTCCTTAGATGGTGCCCAAATCGTTCCAGATGCCTATGTCTTGGAAGTGTCTAGTCCTGGTATTTCGCGGCAACTAGTAACAGACAGGGAGTTTATTTCCTTTAAAGGATTTCCTGTCATTATCTCCACCTCGCCACCCTACGACGGACAACAAGAGTGGATTGGTCAGTTGATTCGCCGGGATGAGACAGCACTTTACTTAAACCAAAAAGGTCGTGTAGTCGAAATTCCCCGCTCCCTAATTACTAAGGTGCAGCTAGACGAGCGCCGATAAACGAGTGATTAAAGGCTAGAGGCTAGGGACTAGGGACTAGGTATTGGAGGAGCAGAGGAGCAAAGGAGCAGAGGGGAAGTTGCTGCAAGTCTTTCCCCTTTGCACCCAATGCCCCATGCCCCATGCCCAATGCCCCATGCCCAATGCCCAGTCCCTAGTTCCTAATTTTTAAAGGAGATTGCTTATGTCAATGGTTACTTTACCTGGATTAAAAGAATTAATTGAAAGTATAAGTCGCGATCGCAATTTACCCCGGCTTGCAGTTCAATCAGCTATTAGAGAAGCACTACTAAAAGGCTACGAACGTTATCGCCGCGCCCAAAATTTAGAGCGCAGACAGTTTGACGAAGATTATTTTGAGAATTTTGAAGTAGAACTCGATATTGAAGGAGAAGGATTTCGCGTCCTTTCCACCAAAACCATTGTCGAAGAAGTCAATAACACAGACCACCAGATTTCCCTAGACGAAGTTCAACAAGTAGCTCCCGAAGCGCAGTTAGGGGACTCTGTGGTGCTGGATGTTACCCCCGATCAAGGAGAATTTGGTCGGATGGCGGCGATGCAAACCAAGCAGGTATTGGCGCAAAAATTACGGGATCAACAGCGCCAGATGGTGCAAGAAGAGTTCCAAGATTTAGAAGGAACTGTCCTGCAAGCAAGAGTCCTGCGGTTTGAACGGCAATCCGTGGTTCTGGCAGTTAGCAGTGGCTTTGGTCAGCCAGAAGTAGAAGCCGAATTACCGAAGCGGGAACAGCTGCCCAACGATAATTATCGGGCAAATGCCACCTTCAAGGTATATCTTAAAAAAGTCTCCCAAGGTCAGCAACGAGGGCCACAGTTGCTTGTATCTCGTGCTGATGCTGGTTTGGTAGTTTATCTTTTCGCCAACGAAGTCCCAGAAATTGAAGATGAAGTGGTACGGATTGTTGCCGTAGCTAGGGAGGCAAACCCCCCCTCCCGTTATGTCGGCCCCCGGACTAAAATAGCAGTAGATACTCTTGATCGCGATGTAGATCCAGTTGGCGCTTGTATTGGAGCCAGAGGATCGCGAATTCAAGTGGTAGTCAACGAATTACGCGGTGAAAAAATAGATGTAATTCGCTGGTCGCCAGACCCAGCAACATACATTGCTAATGCCTTAAGTCCAGCACGGGTGGATGAAGTACGCCTAATGGACCCAGAAACCCGACAAACTCACGTATTAGTGGCTGAAGATCAACTGAGTTTAGCCATAGGGAAAGAAGGACAAAACGTCCGTTTGGCAGCCCGCCTGACTGGTTGGAAAATAGACATCAAAGACAAAGCTAAATATGACTATGCAGGAGAGGATGCCAAATTTACAGCTGTCAGAGCAAAATATCAACCAGAGGAAGATGAGCTTGACTTTGAGGAAGAATTAGAGGATGAAAATCAGGACGAATTAGAAGAGGAGGATAGTTTTGACAATAACGATGACGAGTAATTTCTGAATTTTGTAAAGTTTTGATACTGTAGATTGTAGTTCGAGTCTCAAGGATGACTTTACAATAAGGCAACTTGGTATAAGTAAAAAATAGTAATAATAAACTTCTTTTTACACCCAGAATGCTGGAGTGAAATCACAGAGAATCGATGAAACCAAATTATCGGCGCTGTATTAGTTGCCGGAAAGTAGGCTCAAAAGATGAGTTTTGGCGGATTGTCCGCGTCTTTCCATCGGGAAAGGTACAATTAGATCAGGGCATGGGGCGTTCTGCCTATATTTGTCCAGAAACGAGTTGCTTACAAGCGGCTCAAAAAAAAAATCGACTAGGGCGATCGCTACATGCATCAGTGCCAGAAACACTGTACCAAAGCTTGTCGCAACGTCTAGCCCGCAGTAATACCCAAAACCAAATTTAGTTGGAACAATTTTGTAGCGTAATCAGCAGAGGAATTGTGTCGAAAGCCGAAGTCGCGCTTTCATCACACACTCTGTTGATCGTTAAGGTTAGTGCCAAAATAGTAAATGGGTGTAAAAAGCATTCGGCTCTCCCATTAATGAGGGACGAGGCAACATTCCCAGAACAAGATGTAATCGATTGTGTTGTGGAAGACTCAAAATCAACAAAACAAGAAACTACAAAATGGCAACCTGGTAGCGCTCAGGCGCAGTTCGGCGTCAAGGGTTCCTATAAAAATCTTTTATTTAAGAAATTTTTATGGGTACCCCTCAACCATCATTCCTGGTGGGGATGCCATTATTAAACCGAAACATCTCTCTTTCCTGATTGGAGGCACCGGCAAAAACTGAACGGCAACCTAAAAACAGTAATCCAAGGATGGAGATGTCGCAAACCAGGCAACCATCCGCTAAAACTGTAAATTAAAGGGGAAGAGTGGATGAACAACGGCAAAGTTAGAATCTATGAATTATCAAAGGAATTGAATTTGGATAACAAAGAGCTATTAGCAATTTGCGAGCAGCTCAGCATCTCGGTCAAAAGCCATAGCAGCACGATTTCAGAATCCGAGGCAGAAAACATTCGGGCGGCAGCAGAAAAACTGGCAGCTACGAATGTGTCGGCCAAAAAGGAACTAGGTACAACCAGCCATAAGCCAAATTCACCACCGAACGGCGGACGTAACCGACCTGCTGCACCCCACAAACAGCAAATTTTGGAAATACGCAAACCCAAAATATTGAGAAATACTACCTCCAACGCCCCAGAGGCGTCACTTGCTACCAATACCCAAGCTGCCTTGTCTGAAGCTAATCCTCCCTCTCCTCCACGGCCCTTCGCTACACCAGTCTCACCCATGAAGCCGACGGTACCAACTCGACCTGTACCCCGGAATCAATCTGAGACTCAAGAGCAACCTACGATCGCTGACTTGGAACAAACGCCTAATCCAAATCAGGCGCCGGAAAAAATAGCATCCCAAAAACCGGAAAAAATAGTTCCACCCAGACCGAAATCGGAAAAACCGATCAAACCGCAACTAGTTGCCCCTCCAGCCAGACCTGCGGCGGAAGAAGCCGAGGTTGTAGATGAGCCGGTATCTCAGGCAGATAAACCGATCCTCAAACGCGACCAACGGCTACGACCCGTCGAAGGCGATCGCGATCAAATTAAGCCAAAAGTCGCTAAACTGCCAACTGACCAGTTGCCACAAGGTGCACCACAAAGAACAAGTCGTCCCACCCCTTCACCCAGCAGACCAGAGCAGAGGGGCAATAGACCATCTGCACCATCACAACTGGGAGAGGGGCAACGACCCAGACCAGCACGTCCAGGTGAAGCTGTAGCAGCCGCAATGCCGATCGCTACTCCACCCAGACAGATGTCAGGAATAGCCGGCAAATCTCAAGGATTGGGTGATGAGCCAGTCTCACCGGATCTCCTCGATTTGAAACGCCCAAGTCCGCCTCGCCCGACCAAAGGCGGCAAAAAGTGGGTAGAAGAGGAAATCATTGACGAAGTTAAAGAGAAGGCTAAAGCTGGCGTCAAAGGCAAGCGGATCAAGCCCATACTTGATGATGAGTTTGAAGAAGATTTGCTAGATGATGATGATATCGACTCACCAGCCACAGTCCAAGTTAGCCTTTCCATCGCTCGTCCTCCCAAACCCAAAGCGACTCGACCTGTACAGATGCCAGGTGCAACCCTTGCTAGCGCCCCAACTGCAAGAGCAAGAAAATCTGGTTCCAAGTCTGGTTCTGGCCGCGACCATCACCAGAACCGTCGCCAAGAAGCCGAGACAAAACGTGACCGTCCAGAAAAAGTGGTGATCACAGGCCCGTTGACTGTACAAGAACTGTCTGACGTTTTAGCCGTTGCCGATACAGAGATTGTAAAAATCCTGTTCCTTAAAGGCATGGCGGTGAGTATCACCCAAAATCTGGATATTCCCACAATTACCCTGGTAGGAAAAGAACTAGAAATAGAAGTCGAAACCGCCGAGCGAGAAGCAGAAGCTCGGAAAATTACGGAAATGGTCGGTGCAGAAGACCGAGAATATCTCCACCGCCGTCCGCCCGTCGTGACAATTATGGGTCACGTAGACCACGGTAAAACAACCCTGCTCGACTCAATCCGCAAAACCAAAGTGGCTGCTGGCGAAGCTGGCGGTATCACTCAACACATTGGTGCATACCATGTGGATGTGGTACATGAGGGCAAACCACAGCAGATAGTCTTCCTGGATACTCCTGGTCACGAAGCCTTTACAGCGATGCGGGCACGAGGAGCGCGGGTAACAGACATTGCCGTGTTAGTAGTGGCTGCTGATGATGGTGTCCGTCCCCAAACCATTGAAGCTATTAGCCACGCCCAAGCTGCTGGAGTGCCAATTGTTGTTGCAATCAACAAAATTGACAAAGAAGGGGCACAGCCAGAACGGGTGAAACAAGAGCTTACCCAGTATGGTTTGACCGCAGAAGACTGGGGCGGTGAGACAATCATGGTTCCCGTGAGCGCCATCAGAGGTGAAAATCTGGATACGCTCTTAGAGATGATTCTGCTGGTAGCAGAAGTTGGAGAACTATCTGCTAACCCAGATCGTTCCGCCAAAGGAACTGTAATTGAAGCACATCTGGATAAAGCCAAGGGAGCAGTTGCTACCCTGCTAATTCAGAATGGCACCCTGCATGTGGGAGATATCTTAGTAGCTGGTTCGGCTTTCGGTAAAGTCCGGGCGATGGTGGATGACAGAAGCAAGAGAGTAGATATTGCTTCTCCTTCCTTTGCTGTCGAGGTACTAGGTTTAAGTGATGTGCCAGCAGCAGGCGACGAGTTCGAGGTCTTCTACAACGAAAAAGAAGCCAGGGCACTCGCTAGCGATCGCGCCGACAGACAACGCCTATCCCGCCTGTTACAGGGACGTGTTACCCTTACAACCCTGTCGGCTCAAGCACAAGAAGGCGAGTTGAAAGAACTCAACTTGATCTTGAAGGGAGACGTACAAGGTTCAGTGGAAGCCATTGTGGGAGCGCTCAAGCAAATCCCGCAAAACGAAGTCCAAATTCGGATGCTGTTGGCTACTGCTGGGGAAATCACCGAGACAGATATCGACTTAGCAGCTGCCAGTAACGCTGTGATTATCGGCTTCAACACCACCTTTGCCAGTGGCGCCAGACAAGCCGCCGATGAATCAGGTGTGGATGTTCGAGAATACAACGTGATCTACAAACTCCTGGAAGATATCCAAGATGCCTTGGAAGGTCTTTTGGAACCAGAGTTGGTGGAAGAACCCTTGGGTCAAACCGAAGTACGTGCCGTCTTCCCAGTCGGTCGTGGTGCGGTTGCCGGTTGCTACGTTCAATCTGGCAAGTTAGTTCGCAACTGTAAAGTCAGGGTGCGACGCAACGGTAAGGTGATCTTTGAAGGCGTCCTTGACTCCCTAAAACGGATGAAAGAAGATGCTCGTGAGGTCAACGCTGGTTATGAATGCGGTGTCGGCATGGATAAATTCAATGATTGGGTTGAAGGTGACATCATCGAATCCTATCAAATGGTTACGAAGCGCCGCACTCTCACCTTAACGAGATAGTGTTGAGGGTAAAATGGTTAGAAGTTAGGAGTGATAAATTAGGAGTTAGGAGTTAAAGGCTGCTAATTCCTAACTCCTAACTCTTAACTCACAACTTTTTATAATATGCATTCATTTCGCTCTGAACCTATTTTGTGGATTCACGTCGCTGGATTGGCGACGTTGCCTGTTTTTTTAGTACTCTGCTTATTGTTCCTGTCTGTAGGCGAGCCGTTTTTGCCAGTCTGGATGGAGCTATTGTTAGTTGCGGCTATTGGTATTCTCCCCTTACTATGGATGCAGTTGCGTCGCCCTTTTTATATATTTGCTCTTTTAGGAATAGCCCTAAAGCCAGAAAATCTGACTGAACGGCAGCGAAAAATTCTCTGTTTAATTAATACAAAGTTAAATCGTATCCTGGCATTAGTGGCAGCACTATTGTCAGTTTGGGTGCTGTGGTATCTTTACCAAATTGCCCCATTAGTCGCAAATTCAGCTAAATTCCTCCCACAATGGCGCAGCCTCGCACTATTGCTTGCGGGATTAGCCTTTTTGGGCAGCAATCTTTTTTTACAAATACCTGTGAGTGTAATGCGAGTTTTGGTGATTAATGAGACAGAATTCGCTGGCATAGAGCCATTATCTTTAGAAAAGATTAAGCAGGATTTCACAATTTTAGGGGTACGGGTTAATCAAATTGTGCCCCGATTGTTGCAATCCTTGTTTAGGATTAATACAGATTCGTAGCAGCCCCTAAAGTATATTATTTGACTTTAAAGGGCTACAAGCAGCAGAGGAGCAGGGGGAGCAGAGGAGAATAATTAATAACCAATGCCCCATGCTCAATGCCCAAGGCTCATTTACCGTTGAAGTTTAAAATAAAGGAATGAGGAACTATGGCTCAAATTCCAGCTTCTAGCGATCGCCAATTTTCTGCTGATACTGAAATTTGGTATAGCCTCAAATGTGCGATCTCCACTAGTTCCGGTTTTCAACGCTGGCAACTAGAACGCGATCCTCAATTACAGGGAATTCGCTTGGAACAGCAAGTACAACGGTATTTAAGAGAAACTTTAGAAACTTTAGCTTACTAAATACAATGTTTGCAGGCGAGGGAGTTGACGGTATGCACCATCCAAGCGATGCCTACGGCGGTAAACTACGCCATCAACTTCCACTTCATTGGTGGGATAATTCTTAATAATTTCAATCAGCGACACCTGCCCGTCAAGACTGGCAGAAAGTACTAAAGCAGATCACAAAACCTGTCGCCCAGACGATGTAAAAATAACTTGACTAATTTTCTCTAAAATAATATCACCAATCCAGCTATTCAGTACTATATCTAAAAATACAGTCCCTTAATCCCCTCCCCGCAAGCTCTTAGGAGAGACAAAGCGTAGCTTTGGCGGGGTGGAGTTCTCCGGGTTTAGTAAGTAATCTAGCGGACATGATATGACGCAAAACTCCACGCTGTAGGGGCAATTCATGAATTGCCCCTACCTTAAAATCAGGGTTTTGGCTATTGTTTGCGTAAGTCCTGTGAATAACACCGATTTTTCTGCGGCGAGGTAGCCCCTAAAATGTATAAGTTCTGTGATCTATCTAAGGAATTTAGCTGAATCAGTGCTAATCATCCAGTATAGTTTTGCATGGGTTTTACAGCAGCTACAAGGCTGCTACCTTCAACCTTGTTCGACATACCATAATTCAGCACATCACAGACTCAAAAAATGAAATATCGGGGTTTTCACATTTCTCTAGCGAAAAATTTTCGCCTTTTTTCTAGCAGTCATCTCAAATATACTTTGCGCGTGGGAGCCGGACTAACGGCAATGCTTGTTGTTTCTAGTGCTTCAATACTACAACAGGGTAAGGTTAATGCTGGTGCTACTCACCCAAAAAGTATCGCCCCAACTCTCATAGCGCAAGCTCCCGCAACAGCCGCAGCGATTTACGTCAATCCAGCGACTGGTGCAGATAGGGCTGGTGCTGGTACAACGTCATCTGCACCCTACAAAAGCATCAGTTTCGCTCTCAGTCAAGCCCAACCAGGTGCAGTTATTCAATTAGCACCTGGTAACTATAATCAGGAAAGTGGCGAAACCTTCCCGCTCTTGCTTAAACCAGGGGTGACACTGCGGGGTGATGAAGCTAGTAAAGGTCAGGGGATATTGATTACAGGTGGAGGTTTCTACACTAGTCGCTCCTTTGCTAGACAGGATATTACCATCCTTGCCGAGCAAGATACCACGATCGCTGGTGTCAGCGTTACCAACCCAAATAGCCGGGGTACGGGTGTCTGGGTGGAGTCAACTAATCCCATTATCAAAAACAGTACTTTTACTAACAGTGTCAGAGAGGGTGTTTTTGTCACGGGTACAGGCAATCCCAAAGTTGAAAGTAACCTGTTTGTGCAAAACAAAGGTAATGGAATTTCAATTACTAAAGCTGCTCAAGGAGAAATCCGCAATAACTTATTTCAGGATACTGGTTTTGGTCTAGCGATCGGTGGCACTTCCACACCCCTAATTGTGGAAAACCAAATTGTCGAAAACCAAGACGGTCTTTTTATCTCGGAGTCAGCGAAGCCCGTATTGCGTAAGAATGTCATTCAGAACAATAAACGGGATGGAGTAGTAGCAACTGTTAATGCTTTACCCGACCTCGGCACCAACGATAATCCTGGTGGTAATCTCATCCGCAAGAACACTCGTTATGATGTGAACAATGCCACCAAAACCGGTAAAATTGTCGCTGTTGGCAACGATATCGATCAGAAAAAGATTTTTGGCTCAGTAGATTTTGTTGCCGCAACTGTTAACGTACCGCCTGGAGGGACTGTTGCCTTTAAAGATGTGCCAGCAAATTACTGGGCAAAAAACTACATCCAAGCTTTAGCCTCGCAAAATATTATTGCTGGCTTTCCTGATGGCAGCTTTAAACCCAATGAACCTGTAACCCGCGCTCAATTCGCCGCTATTGTCACTAAAGCCCTAACACCATCAGCCAAACGCCCAGTCATTCAGTTTAAGGATGTAGGAAGCAATTTCTGGGCTTACGCTGCAATTCAATCTGCTTACCAGAGTCAATTTGTTTCTGGTTATCCCGATGGCACTTTTAAGCCACAGCAGCAAATTCAAAGAGTGCAGGCGTTAGTCGCTTTAGCTAATGGTTTGGGCTTAACTACGAATAATCAGAATGTCCTTAACTTTTACACCGATGCTGCCCAGATTCCTAATTATGCGATCGCACCTGTTGCTGCGGCAACTGCACGGCAATTAGTAATTAACTATCCCACAGTGAAGCAACTCAATCCTAATCGTGAAGCGACTAGAGCCGAAGTTGCGGCTTTTGTTTACCAAGCACTCGTCAATGCTGGACGCGCTCAACCAATTCCTTCATCCTATTTGGTAACAGTTCAGTAAATGTCTAGTTAGCAAATTGGAAGCGCCAGATTGATAATTTGTTAGTCTGGCGCTTCCAATATTGTGAGTTTTATTAATTTTAGGGTTTTTTACCCGATTCGGGGCGTTGTTGACGACGCTGTTCCCAGCGCCAGAGGAAGACCATTAGGGCAACGATCGCTACTTGGAGAGCTAAACTAGGCAAAGCATTCTCAACATCCCGTCCGGCAAGCACTTGGAAGAAAAAAACGAATGCGCCGAGGAAGCCAGAAGCACCGAAAGAGATATAGAAAAATTGTCGTAAGCCGCGATAAGGGGCAGCTATTTCTGCTTTGAGGCTGGCATATTGTTCAGGATTAAGGCGATTTTTAGGATTTTGATCCACCATGATTAAATCATGTTATACTTACAGATTGTGTACGCCGATGTGGCTCAGTTGGTAGAGCAGCTGATTCGTAATCAGCAGGCCGTGGGTTCGAGTCCCATCATCGGCTTTGATGAAAGTATTCCTGAATAATAAAGTTTGACATAAATCAAGCATTTAGCCAAATGCTTGTAAAAACCATTAAAAACGCACAGCGAAGAGGTGAGAATAGAAGAATAAACATGAATTCAACCACGCTTACAGCATTAAGGATTGCACATAGACGGATGCAATCCCTGATTGAGGAGTTGTACACAGCCGGTCAAACTGCATTAGACAACGATGACTTGCTTTTCGGCTAGCTTACTTCAAAGCATAGCGGATAAACTTTATGTAGAAGCGGAAAACCTGGATATTCTGATTTCTGAGTTGGAGGGTTAATGAAAACAAACGTTGAGTTAAAAGCTCGAATTAAAGAACTTGGGAAGCAAGCCGCAGACTACAGTCGCCAAGCCGTTCAAGTCTTTGACACAGATGGAGAACAAAACAGAACCTTGATGCGTCAGGCTTACGAGTCCAGTAAACGCTGCCAAGTTTTGATTAGTGAGTTACTAAGGCGGCAAAGTCAAAGCTAAGAACTTTCAAAAATCAAATACGAGTCCTAAGTCAAGTTTGACATAAATCAATCTACAGTGACTAATTATCTGGCGTCGGTGCCACATTGATGTCGTTGTGACAAATTATTGTTATCAAACCTAGTAATTCGCTTCCGTATGTATTGGTGACAAATTATTGTCATCTTTCTGGAAAGCAACAATTTATATATGGAGCTTAGATAGATTTAAACCCCTATTATGGGACTACTATTTGATTTTTGAAAAGATACGTAGGGGAGCCAGTCGCGTGGGCGGGTTTGCCGACTTGATCGTTAGCGTAGCGGTAGCAACGCAGGAGCGTCACTGGCGTTGTTTTATCGCCGAGAGTACGGCACTAAATCCTTACGAATGGTGCGTTACGGATTTCATCCTAACGCACCCTATTGGACTGATTTAACACCCCTACTCCCATTTTCAAGTCAGGTAGATTATTGCAGCAATGGAGTTGTACCATTACCGTTAGTTAACGCATTCGCAATTGCAGCTTGAGTAGGTTGAGTAGTAAGAACCGCTAAAACTGGAGTAACTTTTGAACTAGATTGTTTAGTTCGTTTTCGATTGGAGCCGCCAGCCTTGGAATACTCTATACTGTTTCTGCCGTAGACAGTTGCAACTCCACTTAGCATTCGTTCAGATATTTCGGAGAGAGCTTTATCCATCTGGGTTACTGTTTTACGCGATTCTTCCAGATTGGAAACCAGCGTATTATTAGCTTCTACCATCGCACGGGTAGTGTTGATTAAGTGACTGTAAGCTTCAATGGTTAACCCATGTCCTAAATCCAGATTTTCATCAATAGATTTAAGCAAGGCGAGACGAAGTTGGGCTTTGTCAATAGCAGCAGATCCACGAGTTTTTAAAGACATAACACATCCTTTTTTAATAATTCCTTTTTCAACATAGTGGAGTATCCTTTTGCCTGAGATGGGTAGTTT
>NZ_JABXKM010000184.1 GCF_017115025.1 Nostoc sp. NOS(2021)
CCCCACCCCGCCAAAGCTGCGCTTTGTCTCCCCTCCCCGCCTGCGGGGAGGGGATAAGGGGAGCCAGTGCGATCTTCTCCCATCGCCCTTGGCGTCTCGTAGAGAAGGGGAGACGCTAAAAGCGATAGCGCAGCGTTAGCGAGTCATTGAGCGTCTGGAGGTTTCCCCCATGAGCGACTGGCGTGTGGGGTGCAATGACTATGGAATCATAACTAATTACCCGGACATGATATCACTGCTGATTCAGCTTTATGCAGAGATGGATGGTTAGTCACCCTTACCGAACGATCGCGCAGAAGAAATCTGGAATGCGATCGCACAAGTTCCAAACTTTGAACTCAAATCTGAAACGGCATCGCGCCCACAAATTCTATCAAGCGCTAGGATTCGAGCAGCATGGTTGGAGTTTTAAGTGAATTACCTGCTCAGTTCACCCGTGGCTATGGACTCACCTTTGGTTATAACGAACGCAAAGCGATGTCAATGGCGTTGGTAGATATGGGCGATGCAAGCCGAGGAATTGGGTGAAACAGTTGAAGCCCCAGCCCAAAATGTCGAGTTTGTACTTTCCCACTCAGACAACGTTGAAGCACAGGGCTTTGTCCAGCATCTCAAACTTCCTCACTATATTGATTTTCAAGCCGAGTTAAATCTAGTGCGAAAGCTGCGACAACAGCAGGTAACAATTCAAAATTCAAAATTCAAAATTGAAGAGAGTGACATCAAGCCATCACCTGAGTTAATTCCAGAAAATTGTGAAATGGCAGAGAATGTAGAAATCTCTAAGTTTGACTTGGAAGAAGCGAAATGATTACAGGAATCAACCATATTACTCTGTCAGTCTCCGATGTAGAAAAGTCCTTTGACTTTTATACCAAAATTCTCGGTTGTAAAGCGATCGCTAAATGGAAAAGAGGCGCTTATTTACTCGCAGGTAAATTGTGGTTGTGTCTATCCTTAGATCCAAACACACGCACAAGTCCTGCGACTGAGTACACTCATATTGCTTTTAGTGTTCCTGAACAAGACTTTCAAGAATATAGCGATCGCCTGATTTCTCTAGGTGTGAAAAAGTGGAAAGAAAATACAAGTGAAGGCGATTCCTTATACATTCTTGACCCAGATCACCATAAGCTGGAACTGCACATAGGTGACTTATCATCCAGAATTGCTGCAACCAGAGAAGATCCCTATGAGGGCATGGAATTTTTATACAACGAATTTAAATAAAAAAATCACTCTTCTCTTATTCTCTCTGTGTCCTCTGTGTCCTCTGCGGTTCGTTAAAAAAATTGGCTCATGCAGAGGCGCAGAGAGAGCTAGAAAGCTTTGGGTAAAGACATTTAATCCAAAATCTAAAATTGATATGAGGTAATTCAGTGACATCACAACAAACTATTCAACAATCACCAACACTAACAACAGCAAAAATTGCCATCCAAGGAGTAGATGTCTTAACTCCAGAAGGTTGGATTAAAGATGCAACAGTTTTAATTGAAGATGGGCAGTTTCTCAGTATCAATCAGGCAATTAGTCCGAATGGGTTTCATTTAGTAAATGCCAAAGGACTCCAGATGCTGCCTGGGATCATCGATTTGCACGGTGATGCCTTTGAGAGAATGATTTGCCCTCGTCCCGGAGTTAACTTTCCTTTACCAATGGCGATCGCTGACAATGACCGTAACCTTTTGTCTGCCGGAATCACAACTTTCTTCTGCTCAATCACAGACTCCTATGAACCGGGTTTGCGAAGCCGAGATTCAGCCCGTGCCTTAATTGATTTCATTTTGGGAACAGGAAAGCAGGTTTTAAGTTGCAATCATCAGATTCATCTCAGGCATGAAGAAGCAAATACCCAAGGACATCAAGAGTTATGTGATTGGCTAACATCTGGCCGCATTCAACTTTTGTCGATTAACGATCACCTACCACCTCCAGGAAATCAGCAAATATTGAGCCGATATATCAAAAGTTTGCGGTTACGATTGCCCCTGTCTGAGCCAGAAATCAAAGAACTCATCACCCAAGTAGAAGAACAGCGACACGAGGGATACGAGCAAATAGAGCAATTAGTTGAGCTTGCCCATACTTACGGTATTCCCTTAGCTTCCCATGATGATGATTCTGAAGAAAAGGTGGCAGAAAGTCAACGCCGTCAGGTAGCGATCGCTGAATTTCCTGGCAGTATTGCTTTAGCCGCACAGTCTCGCGCCTACGGAGCAGCAATCCTCATGGGTGCGCCTAACTTGGTGCGTGGCGGTTCCCATGTCGGCTACATGAGTGTAGCTGAGGCGGCTAAAAATGATATTTTGGATTGTCTTTGCTCAGATTACCACTATCCTTCCTTGTTTCATGCACCCTTTAAACTAAACGAATTAGGCTTGATGCCTTTTGAAACAGCATGGACACTGGTTTCCAGCCGTCCAGCAGTCGCGGCCGGAATTAGCGATTGCAAAGGGAAAATTGCCCCCGGCTTGGATGCAGATTTCCTGCTGATATCTCCAAATAATTCTCTACCTTCTGCGATCGCATCTGTCTACGTCACAGGTCAAGCAGTCGCCAGATATTCAATTAAATAGTTACAGCCTGCGTTCACACAGGTATCGCCAATAAATTGATCCGGCGCGGATGGATGATTTACCAGTAACTTTCTCTGGAGGGATGCAGCAAAGGTTACAACTGGCTCGTGTATTGGTGACACGCCCCCGGTTGATATTGATGGATGAACCGACGGGAGGGTTGGATGTGTCGGTGCAAGCGCGGTTATTGGACTTGTTGCGATCGCTAGTACGGAATTTTCATCTCAGCGTCATTGTGGTTACACACGATCTAGGCGTTGTCAGGCTGCTGGCTCATCGCTTGCTAGTAATGCAACAAGGACAGGTGGTGGAATCAGGTTTAACAGACCAAGTGCTTGATGATCCCCAGCATCCCTTTACTCAACTATTGGTCAGTGCCGCTTTAACCCCATAAGTTTATCAGCAATGCAATCATTAACTGTTAATCATCCACCCGCTAACATTTCTGCTAAAACCCTCCTACAAGTTGAAAATTTGCGAAAAGGCTTTACTTTGCATCAGCAAGGAGGCGTTCGCCTACCAGTTTTAGAAGGATTATCCCTGAGTGTGAATGCTGGGGAATGTTTAGCCCTATCTGGGCCATCCGGCTCAGGTAAGTCTACCTTAATGCGCTGTTTATACGCTAATTATCTCGCTGATAGCGGCTCAATTTGGGTAAAACATCTAGGGAATTGGGTTGATTTATGCCAACTTTTACCCCATGAACTTTTAGCAGTGCGGCAGAAAACCATCGGATATGTCAGCCAGTTTTTACGAGCAATTCCCAGAGTTCCGGCCCTAGAAGTTGCCGCAGAACCGCTATTAGAATTAGGAGTGGAAACAGAAGTTGCCCTCAACAAGATAAAGGAGTTGTTTCATCGTCTCAACCTGCCGGAACGTTTATGGCAACTGTCTCCCACCACCTTTTCTGGAGGCGAAAAACAACGGGTGAATATCGCCCGCGCCCTCTGCGTCAACTATCCGATTTTACTGTTGGATGAACCCACATCAGCCCTAGATGCTACTAATCGCCAAGTTGTAATGGAACTTCTCCAAGAACACAAAGCAGTCGGTTGTGCTTTAGTTGGCATTTTTCACGACAAAGAAGTGCAAATGCAACTTTGTAACCGGGAATTAAGCTTTAGCAAGGATAACTGATACCAAATTGAGATCAGTAGTATTGTCTGAAATTCCACCGAACAGCCTTGCAGTAAAGACTTTTAATCGAAAATCCCAAATCTAAAATCCAAAATTGGTATGAGTTATGAAAATTATCGAACCGCCATCTCTACGAGACGCCAAGTTCATAAATCATTTAGGACTGCTCTCGTTCCCAGTCAGAGACTGGGAATGCCTAATGGGGGGGCTGCCGCCTCTTGACTTGCGGCAGAGCCGCAATGAGTAGCATTTCCAGCCTCTGGCTGGAAACGAGGTTTTAAAAGGGTTTTAGCTTAAGTTGACACGTAGGGGCACGGCAGTGCCCCTACGGTTTGCAGTATAATCTTATACTGCATCTGAATGGGAACCGCTATATGCTAATGCACCAAGTTTTTGTCTTTAAGTTGTTCTTTCGCTAAAGCCAATGCTTGATGAGCATTTTTAAACTTTGTTTCATCAGTAAATTTATCACCAAAACACTTTAAATAAGCTTCCAGATACCTAATACGTAAGCGTGGGTCAGCCGGACTCTCAAGAAAGGGGAGGTCAGCTTCAACCATAAACCGGATAGCCAACAAGGGGATAGGGCTACGAAGTGGACGAAAGTTTGGGTTGTGCAGACCAGGACTTTTATTACGTTTATGAAATTCTCCTATCATCAGTCCTGACTCAACGAACATAGGTTTAAGTTTTTGTTGGACACTATCTATTAGTTTAGAAGCTTCTTCTATATCGATATCAGGAAAGATAAGTAAAAAAGCTTTATTGATTACTAATTCCTGCTCTTTAACTTCCATTCCAAGAAAGATATCTCGGTACCTTCCAACAATCTCTTCTACTTGTTCTGGATACAAATCTTTTGCGCGAATAACTCCCATACGAATACTGTTTGACTTGAGAGAGTGAGGTATAAAAGGGCAAACTACGCCCGATCTTCCTAAGTTAGGATGAGGTCTTCCTAAAAAATTTTTCACCCACTCCATAATTTCAATTAAGTAAGGAAGGTCTTCGTTTTGCTGGAGTTGTTCGATTTCAAGAGGTGTATAGAGTTGCATGAGCTTGAGAGGATGTTTAAAAAGTATTGTATGAAACATCAAAAGCCTCAGAACCTAATCTCCCTGCCTCAGTTCCCTACAAGAGAATGGGGGTTTCAAAGCCTCTCGACCTTTCGGGGAGAGGAATAGAAACGGGGTTTTTAGTAGACTTTAAGACTTTCCAAACATCCTCTTAACTGAACCGTATTGATTTATATCTAATAACTTACCAAATTTTTGTCTTTAAGTTCTTCTTTCGCTAAAGCCAATGCTTGATGAGCATTTTTAAACTTTGTTTCATCTGTAAGTTTATGACCAAAACGGTTTAAATAAGCTTCCAGATACCGAATACGTAAGTGTGGGTTATCTGGACTCATAAGAAAGGTAAGGTCAACTTCAGTCATCGGGCGGATAACCAGCAAGGGTATGGGACTGCGGAGTGGTCGAAAGTTGGGATTATGTAGCCCAGGACTCTCAGTACGGTTGTGAAATTCTCCTAGCATCAGTCCTGACTCAACAAACAAAGGTTTAAGTTTTTTGTGGACACCATCAATTACTTTAGATGCCTCATCTATATGGACATCAGGAAAGATAAGTACAAAGGCTTTACTTATTAGTAATTCTTTCTCGTTTGCTTCTCTCTCAAGAAAGACATCTCGGTAGGGTTTCACAATTGCTTCTATTTGCTCTAAACACAAATTTTTTGTGCGAATGACTGCTAGCCGAATGTTATTTGATTTGAGAGCGTGAGGCATAAAAGGGCAAACTACTCCCGGTCTTCCTAAATCAGGATGAGGTCTTACTAAAAAAAATTTCACCCACTCCATAATTTCAAGTAAGTAAGGAAGGTCTTCGTTTTGCTGGAGTTGTTCGATTTCAAGAGTTGTATAAAGTTGCATGGGCTTGAGTGAAATGGAATAATTGTTTAATTCGGAATCCAAAATTAGTTTCACAATATTATCTGCCTGAAACTAATTATTATCTAAGTAAACAAAACAAGCCTTGATTTTTTTTTTGGTTTATCTGTGGCTTGTAGCAGATAAAAATGCTCTAGCATTTTTGTGAATTTCAAGAAATTTACGCCCATAGATACACGAGTATATTTTCGCACGAAGCAACTTGTGTTCACTTATTCTTGGCATTGTAGCTAGAATACATATGTATTATCCAGCAGATGCTCCTACTTTTTTTTACAGTCTCAAGCTTCTATTATTTTTAACAAAAATATTATAAAGTTTATGTTTAAATATTTATTTTTACTGTAAAACTTTAGTATTGCTTTAACAGCAACTATAGGTTTACTATCAAATTAGTATAATTTTGTCTAAGTAAAATTTAGTATTGCTTTAACAGCAACTATAGGTTTACTATCAAGTTAGTATAATTTTCTCTAAGTAAAATATCAAAAATTAAGTCCAATTTTATAGGACTAGTATTTGATTTTTGAAATCCACGTAGGGGAGCCAGTGCGTTGCGGAGGTTCCCGACGCTCGATTACTCGCTCTAAGCGAACGCGAGTGCGTCTCTAAGAGTTGCTATGCCGTTGGCGTTGGCGTTGGGATAAGTTAGGAAACACGAGGGAAGAGGGTTTTAGCCTAGTTGATCAATATACACATAGTAGGGAACCTCCCGTACTCCTAGCTCGAAGCAAGCTACGCATAGTGTCCCGTTGGCGCAGCCTCTTCTCTACGAGAGGCTGCGCCAACGAGTCCTGGAACGTCGGAAACCGACCCTCAGACAACTCTGGGCAACGCATTGGCTCCTTGACAAAATTGGATATTTTTTTAATTGGAAATCCTTTATTTATCAACAAATTCTTTCACCACTGCCATAGCATCAGGAGGAATCTGCCTAACTAGACGAAATGGAAATGCCGGAGTCGAAGCAAACTGGGCATAATCTGATGTCAGAAAGATAGCGTACTTTTTAGCTTCTGGAGTCATCTGTGCAGCAAAGGCCAAAGCTATAGCTTTAACGTACTTGCGAACATCAGCTGCTTGTTTACCCACAACTTCACCGCCACTAATCGGTGTATTTGGTAGTCCTATCTGATCCAAAGTGGTACTGGGGTCTTTTACACTCAGATGAGTACCCCCAACTATACCAACTAGCCATTTTGGAGATGGGATTTTTTCAAATCCCACAATCTGTTCAGTTAAAGCTGGGGTGGTTTTATCTGCGGAACTTGCTAAGACTAGGGTAGGAATTTGCACCTTAGTTAACCCAGTTTCGCCAAACATCAGAGAAGTTGTCGGATTGAGAGCGATCGCCTGTTTGATTCTGGTATCCCGTAGTTGATAGCTATTTTCTGGTAGTTCTTGAGCAATGCACTGCATAACTTCACCCTCACTAAAGCTAGCCAAGTTCTTTTTACAGCGTTGTTTGAGTCGTTCCAGTTGTAACTCGGCTCCAGCAATTTCTAAAGCTGTACCACCACCAAAAGAATGGCCAATAACCATCGCGTTCGTGGTTGCAAGTTTCCCTTGCAGTGGATGATTAGCAGTTTGGTTGAGCTTTTCTAATTCGTCGAGGACAAAACTAATATCTTGAGGGCGATCCAAAAACTCATGAGGCTTCATAACTCTGGTTTTGCCTTGTAATGCTGAGTTAGTATTTGCCTGGTTACTACCGGGATGTTCTAAAGCTGCTACTACATAACCGTGGGATGCTAAATGTTCTGCTAGGTAACGCAAGTCCGTGCGGACTGAGGCGAAGCCGTGAGAAAGGACAATTACGGGTTTGTCGGCAGTTGCAGCAGTTGACCAATAAATATCAACTGGAATTTGGCGATCGCGCTTTTGGTCATTCAGGCTTAAGTTGAGTATTTTTACTTGAGCGCTTCCTGGTTGGCTGGGATCAAAAGGGAAAGCAATCTGCGGTGTTTTGGGGTCGAGTTGGGGAGTGATGGCTAGCATAAATTGCTGGGTGCGCCAAAAAGCTGTATTCAAACTCCCTGCAACTATAAAAGCTTGTGGCAAATCAATTTCTAGGCGTTTACTCGGATAAGCGGCGATGAAACTCAGTATAGAAAGACCCGGCGGTGCAGTAGAGCCTAATACCAATCCTGCTCTCAGTGCTTGTACCCCAGCTTTGTCCTTTCGGGCTAAGGCCGTAGCAAAGTCATTGAGAATGCTTGTACCAATTTGAGTATTAACTAACTTATTAACGGTGACAACATTTATCGGTACATTCATGCCCAGCGCCCCCAAGAAAAAGTGGCGCTGTTCTTCAGATAATCCTTTAGTGTAAGACTTCAAACTTCCAGACAATTCCCCAGTTTTTGCAGCATTTTGCAACTCAGCAAGAGAGATGGATTCTGTAAATAAACCCAAACGCACAACAACTGTGTCAGCCGCGATCGCCGAAGTATTTGCCCCAAACTGTGTAAGTGCGATGCCTACGGCGGGCAAAGCCAACGCGCTAAAGATACCCGCAACTGTCTTAAGACTTCCCCAGCTTCTTCCCATAAATATTTATACCAAGTGTTACTTACGGGAATATAACTAATATTTGTGTATTTGACTACCGATTAATTGCCTATAAATCAAAGGAGATTTTTTCCTGAACTTGATGGCGATGTCTACGACGCGCTACGCCTACGCTCTGATCTCCTCAAAGCATTTACTGATGCGAACAAAGATCATCAAAAGCAACGAATTGTAGAATTCATCACAGCTAAAAATTTGAGCATAAATCAGTGTTAACAGCCACAAAAGCCTGATGGTTTCTCAGCTAGGTTTAATACTGTAACGGAGCTACTAGAACAGGGGAAGCGATGCCTGCGGCGGTAAACTACGCATCTACAATCTGCAATTTTTGTGGGCTGATATCTTGACTGCATTTTTTTTTGACAGGAAAGTTTAACCGACTGCTTAATGTTTTGTCTTTACCCTTTAGAACGTGTTGCAGAGGTGTTGCAGGTGGATAGCCTTACTGCTGTAGCTGCACCATCATTACTCATCAAATTGTACTAGCCGCTTCAACAATTTTTCTTGGCTTTATGCGTCGCAGACTCCGCTATATTTTAATTTTGCTGCTCTCCCTGAGTATTATTACACTGTGGTGGCCTGTGAATGATTCTGATTGCAATTTCGAGGCTTTTCTCGCATCGAAAACTCCAAAATTCCAAGTACATGCTACTAAGGTTATTGTTGAGCCGTGGCGTGGTCGTCACCATGTATATGGAATTTTTATGATTCCTGATGAATACAAACAAGCTCCATTTTTTGTGTTAACAGTCAAAGGTGCTGGCAGTTATTGTTCAAAACAATTTGGTCAGAAAAAAAACTTTAATGATATATTTGCTGAACCAGGAACTTATCTAGTAAGGAAGTTTATTAGAACTCGAAAAGCTCTGCGGCTGATTCTCCAAGGTTTGTACTTTCAGATCAATGATAAAAATAATTGGACGTTGACTTTCCCTGAACCAAAAGCTAGTTAATATAATTCGTAATTCGTAATTTGTTCTTCAATTATGCAGGACTTACGCAAAATCAAAGCGTTTCCTGCTGAGAAAAAAGTGAACCTATTCCGGGTTACTATCTCTACCGATAGAACGGATTATATCGTAACTAACGATTTATCTCAAAGTTCTACGGATGTTACACAAAAAGAGTGTAAAATTCGTTGGGAAATAGAAGAGTTTCATAGAGAAATCAAGCAATTGACTGGTATTGAATCATGTTAATGTGGTAAAGCTCGTCTTCAAAGAAATCATATTGCTTGCGCTATGTTGGTTTGGTTGAGACTCAAACATCTAACTTATAAAAGTTGTCAAACTATTTATCAAATTAAACATGGATTGTTTTCAAATTATTTAATTGAGCAACTAAAACGTCAGGATATTGTTATGTCAATGGCTTAGTTTTTAGGCGCTCGGCGCGGCGTAGCCGCGCCATTGCTTGTGCCAGTTGCGTAAGTCATGAGGGTTTATATTAATCCTAGATTTTCCAGCTACACCAACAAATTAAATCTCATCACAGTTTCAAAAACGATTTTTACTCGTAACTCTAATTAGAAAACGCAGACCTTCATTTACTGCTTCCGAATTGGGAAAGATTTCTGCAACATCAGTTTCTAAAAAAACTGTCAATTTTTCAATATTATTGTGATTAACTTCACTTTCTTTTACATTGTCATTTGTAAAAAATTGATTTGTGTGTATTATAAGTTTTTGGGAAGATGCAGCATTTAATTTGTTAACTAGTGATTCCCAACTGGTAACTTTAAGGTTAAAGTGAGCCTTTGCATCCCGTAATGTTTTAAACTGTTGCTTCAGAATATCAACAGTATAAATATGCTCCTGAGATACCTGTTTCTCTAGATTAAGGTCTGACTCAACCATATCAACTACTTCACTAATAAGTCGGTCATGATTTTCGGCGATCTGAGCAGCAGCCCCTAAAATCCGAGAAGTTGCTTTTATCTGTACATCAGTCTCTTGTTTAAGGCGATCAGCAATACTGCGAATTTGATCTCCCAGCCTCGCTTTACCTTGTTTTCGCGTGGTTGGGAGTGATTTTTTGCTCATGAGTATGCTTATTTATTCAGAAAGTATATCTTTAATTGCCAGCCAGATGCGTTTAAACTTTTGTACTAAACCCATAGGATTGTTAGTTGTTTCTTCTTCCACCGAATCAACTAGAGATTGAATCCGATCCATACGCTCTGCTACAACGTAAAGACTGTTTACTGCTTCATCCTTACTTGTTAAAGATTCACGCAGTAGCACAACCATCTGGGCAATTTCCCGTTTTAGTCGTTCATTCTCGGCTTTACGGCGAGTTTCCCATCCCTTAATACCAGCTTTAGAACGTCGCTCATGCTTGAGTTCTGCTTTAGCCTCATTGTATAAACTCAAATACATTTCTCGTTCAGAGTTTACTGCCTCATATTTGGTAAGCAATTCAGTCGCTCTCGCTTTTTCTTCGTTGTAGAGGCAGAGCGTTTGTTGGTAATTATGTTGTTCATCAATATAGAACTGGTAATTTTGAGTGACTCGCTCTTTTAGCTCATTAGCTTCAAGTTCGCAAGTTTGGATCTCTCGCTGGTGAACATGAACTAGCTGGGATATTTTCGCTTTTTCTTCGTTGTAAAGGTAGAGCGTCTTTTGATGATTTTCTTGCTCATGAATATAGAAGCGATAATTTTGAGTGACTTGCTCTTTTATCTCATTAGCTTCGAGTTTTAGCTCATTAGCCTCGATTTGATAAGTTTGAATTTCTTGCTGAACATGAACCAGTTGTGATGCAGATTCGTTTGCACGTTGTTGCCATTCATCGCGTTGAGATGCAGCTTCCTCATTTTCTTTCGCACGTTGTTGCCATTCATCGCGTTGAACACGAACAGTCATCAATAGCTGTTTAAGCTCGTCAGGAGAAGGTGGTTCTTTCTGCCGTGAGTGAGGAGGATCAAAAGGATTGCGCCCTAGATTTTTCATTGCGATAATTTAAGTTACTATGTGAGTATTCGTAATATTTAACTATAAAAATTTAGTTTAGCCGAGATGAACTCATTGAAGTGTGATCTCGGTTCTATTAGTAATATGATCTGACTCTGGGTTGATATAGCGG